>NZ_AP026562.1:0-295000 GCF_025997855.1 Deinococcus aetherius | reverse complement strand
CCGGTAACGCGGCTCTTCCTGGGGCAGGTCCACCGCCCGGATGTCCGCGCGTTCCTCCCCCCAGGCGATCCAGGTGCCCCCCGCCTGTTGCAGGGCGGGGTCGAGGGCGGCGGTCAGCCCGCCGATGGAGGGGACCCAGGTGAGGGTGCCGTCCTCGTTCCGGCGGGGGGCATAGGGTTCACGGTTGGAGACGACGATCAAGCCCATGTTCGGTCCTTCGGGAATGGGGGAGAGGGGCGGAGTTCGGCCAGGGGTGGACCCCGCCGCGAGGGTACGCCAGTCTTCCCCGTGCGCCTTCCCGGGACCAGCCTCTTGCCCTTCATGGATGCCCGGGGGGCGAGGACCGCGCCGGGCCGTCCTTGAGTTCGATCACGAGGTTGCGGTAGGGCGCGCCGCCCACATTCACGAGCCGGTGGTGCAAGAGGCCCTCCCCGGCCTCCAGGAAGACCACCTGATCGTCCTCATAGCGCACGTCCTGGTCCTGGCCCGGGTCCTCCGGGTGGACGTGGCGCAAGTCGCCGCCCCGCACCACCACGAAGCAGAAGTCGAGGCGGTGGACGTGCGCCTCCAGCGCCTCCCCCGGCGCGAGCGCGAGGTCCCACACGCGGACCCGGTCGTTTTCGAACAGCAGACGGGTGCCGACCTGCTCAGTGGGCTGCTCATTGTGTGATGTCATGCGCTCCTCCCTGGGCCGCTCAGGATAGGCGAGCGCGGGGGGCAGTACGCTGTGGGGAGGCCCAACGATGGACGACGTGTTGCGCACCCCCGACGGGGCGTTCGCCGACTTGCCGGGTTCCCACTTCGCCCCGCATTCCCTGAACAATCCCCCGAGGGCGGGGCCGGTGCGCCTGCTGCGCTCGGTCATCCGGGGCTGCCCGCCGCCACTGAAGTTCCCGCACGCCGGCCATTTCGTGCAGGAGGACGCGGGCGACGAGGTGGCGCACGCCGCCCTGGAAGCCTTCGGTCTCACGCGCGGCACGGGTTGAGGTGGGCGGGCCCCGGCCTCAGCGCCGAAGTCGCCACCACGGCCGCCGCCCGCCCTCCGGCAGGTAGCGGAACGTCAGCCCCAGCAGGAAGGCGAGGAGCGCGAGCAGGGCGAAGGCGGGCCACGCCGGGCGCCACGCCCAGCCTCCGCCCCGCGTGAGGGGCAGCTCCGGGGTCTCCAGCAGGCGGCCCCCCGTCTCCCCGACGACTCGGCGGAGCAGGGCCGGGTCGCTCACTGGAGCAGGCAGGCCGAGCGCGGCGTCCGGGAGGCTGTAGCCGCCGGGGGCCGGAGCCTCCAGCCGGGTCACGAAGCCTCCCGCGCCGTCGGGGCGCAGCGCCAGCGTGCGCGGGCCGCCCGGACCCTCCAGGGTGACGGTGGGGGTGGAGGCGCGCACGATCAGGTCGTGGCCGTCGGGTTCGAGCGCCCCGGCTCCCTCCCCGCCCCCTCCCTCGGCCCGCACGAGGGCGGCGACCTGCGCCGGGTAGGCGGGCCGCGCGGTCCAGGCGTTGACCCAGCCCCCCGCGAGCCCGGTGCCGAGCGCCGTCACCCGCCCCAGCCCGACCCGCCACGAGGCGGCGAGGGGATCGCCCCCCAGGCCGCGCGCGAGCAGGGTGGCGCCGGGCCGCAGGCTGGTGTGGGTGTAGCCGCCGACCACGCCCGGCCCCGCCCCCCCCTCGCCGAGCCAGCGCACCCGGGTCGGGCTCGTCGTGACGGCGGGCTCGCCCTGGCCCAGTGTGTCCTGGGCGAGCAGGCTGGGCACATCGCGCCAGTCGGGGGTGAGGTGGAAACTGCCCTCCCCCCAGCGGGCGATGTCGCGCATGAGGGGGACGTGCATCCCGCTTCCCACCGACACGGTGCTCACCGTGATCCCCGTCGCCCGGATGCGGCGCACCAGCCGCTCGTAGTCCTCAGGGTTGAAGATGCCGCCGTCGATGCCGTCCGTGAGCAGGATCAGGTGCTTGCTCGACGCGTTCGAGGCGCCCAGCTGCTTGAGCCCGGCCTCCAGCGCCCGCCAGACGACCGTGCCGCCCTCGGCCTCGATGCGGGCGATCTGGGCCCGGACCCGCGCCGGGTCGCCCACCCGCCCCAGGGGCACGGCGACCTTGGGGGAGGTGTCGAAGGCGATCACGGCGAGGTCGCTCCCGGGGTGAAGCTGCCCCGCCGCCGCGAGCCCCGCCGCCTTGATGAGGTCGAGCTTGGTGATCTCCCCGGCCACGGGCTCGTTCATGGAGCCCGACTTGTCGAGGAGCAGCCCCAGGGCGAGGCGAGGCGCGTCGCGCGGCACCCGGCTCGACAGCGGGGAGAGGTCTTCGAGCGGGGTGCCCGGGTAGCCCCCCGGCCCGAAGGCGCGCGGCCCGCCCCCGATCACGAGGTGGCCGCCGCGCCCCACCCAGCCCGGCAGCGCCGCCCTGACCTCCGGGCCCAGCGCGCGGGCAGGCACGTCGAGGAGGGCGACGCTCCGGTACCCCTTCAGGTCGGTGGCCCGCAGAGCGGCGGGGGCGAGGGAGGTGGCCTCCAGCCCCTGCACCGCGAGGGCCCGGGCGAGCAGGTCACGCGCCCCGGCGTCCCCCCCGACCACGGCCACCCGGGGCGGCGCGGTGACCCGCGTGGCGGCCCGGCCCTCGACCTCCGCCTCCCGCGCGCTCAGGGTCAGCGTGTACCCGGCGAGCCCGGGGGCGTCCTCCCGAAGCGGCAGGGCGAGGCGCGTATCCCCGGCGGGTACCCGGAGGGTCTCCTGAAGGAGGGGCACGTCGCCGCGCCGCAGGAGGACGCCCAGGGTGAGCGGCCGGGCGGCGCGGACGGAGACCCCCAGGGCGAAGGCCTGCCCGGCGGGCACCCGTCCCGGCAGGCTCAGGGCGCGCAGTTCGAGAGTGGGCGCCTCGCCACCGGGCAACCCGTGGACGGTCACCCCCTGGGCCCGCAGGGAGGCCAGCACGTCCGGCAGCCGGGTCGAGGCGGGCCAGCGGTCCCCCGCGAGGAGCACGGTTCGCTGAGTCCCGGCGGGCAGGCGGGCGGCGGCGAGTTCGAGGGCGGCCGCCACGTCCCCCGTGGCCGACGAGGCGGTGGGAGGCGTGAGCCGGGGGACGGGGGTGCCCCAGACCCGCGCGGTGTTCGGCAACCCGGACGGATTTACCCCGTCCGGGGGCAGGACGAGCGCGGAGGCGCGCGGGCGGCCCGGCCCCGGCAGCGGCACGTCGAGGAGGGCGAGCCCCAGCAGCACGGCGGCGAGAGCGTGGAGCGCGAGCATCCGCCGCTGGGGGGAACGGAGGGCACGCCAGCGCCCCCGCCGCAGGGCCGGTTCGGCGCGCACGGCGAGGATCCCCTCCAGGAGGAGCAGCGCGAGCGCCAGGCCGAGCAGCAGGAACCAGAGGGTGCGCCCGGTGGGAAAGGCCAATGAGGGGGCTGCCGCGACCGCCCGTCCACTCCCGCCGGGCGCAGTCAGGTCGGCCTCCGGCCCGGCGAGGCGGTTGACCGCCAGGGGCTCGCCGCCCACCCGGTACACGCCCGCGCGCAGGGGGGTGAAGCGGCCCCCGGTCATGGCGAGGGGCTGCCCCGCCGGGTCGGTCAGCGGCTGGCCGGGGGGCAGGGCACAGGGGGCGCCCACCGTGCAGGGCCGCACCACCCGCTCGCCCGCGTCGGGCCGGGCCGTCAAAGCCACGTTCCGCAGGAAGACCGGCCACGCGGGCGACCGCACCCACGAGCCCGCCTCGACCGGGAAGTTCACCCGCACCTCGGGCACCCCCGCCGTCTCCCGCCGTTCGACGAGGGGACCCGACGAGGTGGAGAGCAGCGCGGAGCCGTCCGGCCAGGGCTCCACCCGGGCGGGCGCCACGCGCAGGATCAGGTCGGCCCAGGCGACGCCCCGGCTCAGCGGGTCGCGGTCGTCCCAGGCCGTCGGGGTGACGGGCGGGCCCGCCGCGCGCGGGGCGTTCAGCCACAGGGTCGGGCGCGTGGCCTGCCCCG
Organism: Deinococcus aetherius; assembly: GCF_025997855.1. Lineage (NCBI taxonomy): Bacteria > Thermotogati > Deinococcota > Deinococci > Deinococcales > Deinococcaceae > Deinococcus > Deinococcus aetherius. Next base: position 291,051 of record NZ_AP026562.1, on the reverse strand, counting down.
TCACGCCGGGGCGCGTGACCACCACGAGGTCGGCATCCGCGTTCAGGGTGTCGGCGGGCGAGAGGACCGCGCCGGGCAGCGCCAGCAGCGCCCGGCGCACGTCGCCCCTCGCCTCTCCGATCATCGCCACGCGTAGGGGAACGGGGGAGGGCCGAAGGACAACCTGTGCCGTGTCGTCGGCGGGGAGGGCGTCGGCGTCGAGGGAGGCCCGCAGGACGCCTCCCCGGCCGGGAGTGAAGTTCAGGGAGAAGGGAAGGTCCCGCCCCGGGACGAGGGCCAGCCTGCGCCGCGCGAGGGTCCGGCCGTCCAGCGTGACGGTCAGCGTGCGCTCGGCGAGCGGGCCGTACAGGCGGGCGGCTCCTTGAAGCGTCCAGGCCGCTCCCGCGCCCCCGGGCGTGACCCCGAAGCGGGTGAGGGCGGCGTTCGTGACCGCCCCCCCCACCGTCCTGACCTCCGCGCCCAGCCCGGCGAGGGCGGAGCGGGCGGAGGTCGCGCCGGACGGGGCCACGAGGGCGACGACCCGAGGCTGCCCCTCCCCCCGCAGGGCCCGCACCAGACGGCCCGCCGCCTCCCAGTCCGCGAGGCCGTCCGTGGCCCGTGAGCTGAGCAGCGCCCGGCGCACCGCCTCCCGGTCGTCCCGGCCCACCGCGAGCGGGGTGACGTGATCGCCCACGAGGAGCACGGTGACCCGCCCGCCCAGCCGCCCGGACGCCTCCCTCGCGGCGGCGCCGAAGCGGTCGGGGCGCACGTCGGTGGCGCGCATCGCGCGGGAGGCGTCGAGGAGGACCAGGGTGTCCCCCCGCCCCGCCGGGTCCCGTTCCAGGCTGGGACGCGCCAGCGCCAGCGCGACGAGCCCCAGCACGAGGAGTTGCAGCAGGAGCGCCGCGCTCATTCGCGGGAGGCGCCGGGCCCGTTCGGGGGCGTGCTCGGCCCCCAGCCGCCGCCACAGGTGCAGGCTGCCGACCTCCGCCGCCCGGTGCGCCCGCCGCTGGCGGTGCAGGAAGGCGAGCAGGAGGGCGAGGAGGGCGAGGAGCAGCCACCCAGGCTGGGCAAGATTCATCGGACGATGCCGCGCGCCAGGAACTCACGCAGCACCACCTCCCCGAGGGGCTGGTCGGCGCGCACCTGGACCAGGCGGCCCCCGTGTCGGGCGAGGCTGCCGCGCAACTCGGCGGTCCAGGCGTCGAGCGCCCGGCGGTAGCGCGTCAAGGTCGCGTCGTCGAGGGTGACGACCGCGCTGCCCCCGCTCTCGGCGTCGTCCAGCCGCAGCGGGTCGGCCCGTCCGGGAGAGGCGCGCAGCCGCTCGGGTTCGAGTTCCTCGGGGGCGAGGACCTGCACGGCTAGAACCTCCTGCCCGCGCGCGTGGAGGGTGCCCAGGGCGCGCACGGCGTCCTCGGAGAGGAAGTCGCCCACCAGGATCACGAGGGCGCCTTTCGGTGTGCGGGCGGCGGTGCGGCCCAGCGCGTCCTCCAGGGTGCCCTCCCCCTCCGGCCGGGCCTGACCCAGCCAACCCAGCAATTCGGTCGCCCGGTTGACCCCCTGGAGACGGGGCAAGACGCGCACCCCCGCCCCGAAGGTCACCGCCTGCACTGCGTCCCCGCCCGCCAGCCCCACGAAGCCCAGCGCCCCCGCCACCCCCGCCGCGAGGTCGAACTTGGGGGGCTGTCCGACCCGCATGCTCGCGCTCGCGTCGAGCACGACGAGGACCGGGAGTTGCTGCGAGACCACGAACTCGCGCACGACCGGGGTGCCCAGCCGGGCGGTCACCACGGCGTCGAGCGCGCGGATGTCGTCTCCCGCCTGGTAGGGGCGGTGGTCGGCGAACTCGATCCCGGCGCCCTTCGCCCGCGAGGGCCGCTCGCCTACCCCACCCTGCGCGCGGGCGTGGGGCGCGGTGAGGCGGCGGCGAGCGAGTTCCTGTTGCAGGGCGGGGGGGAGTTCCATGCTCAGCCCGCCTGGGCGTCCAGCAGCCGGGCCAGCAGGGCGTCCTTGTCCACGCCCGAGGCCACTCCCTCGAAGTTCAGTTGGAAGCGGTGACGCAGGGCGGGGAGCAGGACGGCCCGCACGTCGGTGAGGCTGACGTGGGCCCGCCCGGACAGCATCGCCTGCGCCTTCGCCGCGAGCACGAGTGTCTGCGCGCCGCGTGGGCTGACCCCGAAACGCACGTAACGCCGCACCTCCGCCCCGCTCTCGGGCCGCGAGGGCTGGGTGCTCACGATGAGCCGCGAGATCGCCTCCACCACATCAGGTGACACGGGCAGCGCCCGCACCGTCCGCTGCGCGTCGAGCAGTTCGGCGGGCGTCAGGCACGCGCGGGCCTGTGCGGCGTCCAGCCCGGTCGTCTGCGCGAGAATCCGCCCGAGCACGTCCGCGTCGGGGAAGGGCACGTCCACCTTGAAGAAGAAGCGGTCGAGCTGCGCCTCGGGCAGGAGGTAGGTACCCTCCTGCTCGATGGGATTTTGCGTGGCGAGCACGAAAAAGGGACGGGGCAGCGGGCGTCCTTCCCCCGCCACCGTCACCGTGCCCTCCTGCATGGCCTCCAGCAGCGCCGATTGCGTTTTCGGCGTCGCCCGGTTCACCTCGTCGGCGAGGAGGAGCTGCGCGAAGATCGGCCCCGGCATGAATTCCAGGCGGTTCACGCCGCGCTCGTCGGGGGCGAGGACGAGCGTGCCGGTGATGTCGGCGGGCATCAGGTCGGGGGTGAACTGGACGCGGCCCATCTTCAGGCCGAACACGTCGGCGACGGTGCGGACGAGCAGGGTCTTGCCCATGCCGGGCGCCCCCTCCACGAGGACGTGCCCGCCCGCCAGGAGCGCCACGAGCACCTGATCCACCACCTCGCCCTGCCCGACGACGACCTCGTGGATGGCGGCCTTCGCGCGCCGCAGCGCGTCCAGCCGCTCGTCCACGCGGGCAAGGATGGGCTGTGCCCCTGCGTCTGGGGGTGCTGCATGAGTCATGGAGTCCTCCGGAAGTACGCGCTCACCGTGTCCTGCGCGGCGGCGGGGATGTCGTCGGGGGTGAGGGGCGGTTCGGCCTGGGGAGTCCAGGGTCCGGCGGTGGCCGCGCCGGGGGACGCCATGGGGGGCGAGGTGCCCGGCGCGGCGAGGACGCGCACCCGGTCGCCCTGGCTCTCGTTCCCGGCGAGGAGCCGCTGGCGGAAACGCACGGTGACCGCCGCCATCCGCCCCTGCCCCAGCCCGACGCCGCTCGTGCTGCCCGCCGCGCCGCCGCCGCTGTCGCTCGTGCCGCTCTGGTTGCGGTTGTCGGGGGCGGGGGGCTTGGCCGCGCGCGGTGCCGAGCCCCGGTTCATGTCGTTGTTCGTCAGGCAGTCCCGCGCGCAGCGGTCGTCGCCGTCGCTCTCCACCCCGCGCCCGCCGGAGGCCCGCCGCTCCTCGGGGGCCCCGCCGCTCTTCTGCTTCTGGGTCCCGCTGCCCGGCGCGCTGGGGTCGTAGGGGGCGGCGGCGAGGGCGTCCGGGTTGCTCCTCGCCTCCTGCTCGCTGAAGCTGCCGCTCTCCCGCGAGCCGAAGGGGGTGTCGCGGGTGGAACCGCCGCCCGGGTGAGCCTCCGAACCCGGCGTGGTGGTCTCCTTGACGAGGGCATTCCGGGCCTCACGCGGTCGGTCGAGGCCGGGAGCGCGGCCCCCGGTGCCCGTTGCGGTCGTGACGGCGCCCCCCGAACGCTCCGTCCCCGCCTGAGCCTGGGGGGTGGAGGGTTCCGTTTTCTTCTCCTCGGCCTCCGCCACTTCATCTGGGGTGGGTTGAGGAGTGGTGGCGGAGGACGGTAAGGTCATTGTTCCCCCGGAGGCTGTCTTGGACGGCTCCTGAGTACGAATGGCCTCTGCACGAGGTTCTGCACTGGCAACAAGTCGCACAGGTGCGCGCAGCGGCGGAACCAGCCACGCCACCAGGGCGAGCGCGGCCAGCCCGCCGGGCAGCCGCCCCCAGGCCAGTGAGGGGGGCGGCACCACATTCGCCGGGCGCAGGGGCCGGGCCGCCGCCTCCGCCTGGGCGCGGACGCGGGCGTGCAGGGCGGCCTCCAGCGGGTCGTTCGCCGTCTCCGGCAGGGTCAGCGCCGTGCCCAGAAGGTCGTGGAGCCCCAGGCGGCGGTCGGCGAGCCGGGCGGCCTCCCGCTCATTCGGGGGTGAGGCCCGCAGTTCCAATCCCAGAAGCGTCAGCGCAGCGAGCCCTCCGGCCAAGCCTGTTGCCAGCGGCGCCGAAACCGGAGGCAGACTCAGCGGGGCGCGCACGACCTGCCAGAGCCCGAACAGTGCCAAGGTACCGGCTCCCGCCGCCACGGCCCACGCCACCCGCCCCCAGCGCCGCCTCCCCGTCTCCCGCCGCCGCACCCCGCGCACGAGGGTAGTCAGGGAAGGCGTCTCCCGCGTCATGCCCCCCGCCCCAGGAACGAGCGGCCCAGCGCCCGCAGCAGGACGCGCCCGAGCAGCGCGAAGGCCAGCCACAGCCCCCCGGCGAGGAGCACGTAGGCGGCGAGGTGGTCGAACTGGGTAAACAGCGCGTAGAAGCGAATCTTCGCCCCCAGCCCGTCCCCGCGCGCCAGGAGTTCCCCCGCCATCACCGCCGTGAAGCCGTACCACAGCGCCCGCCGCAGGTACGCCTCCCGCCGCTCCTCCAGCCTGCGCCGCCCCAGCGCGAAGACCTGCACGGCGGTGGCGAGGGCGGCCACCCCCAGCCCGCTCGATTCGCGCACTCCCAGGGTCGGAATCAGGTTCATCGCCACCAGGATGAGCACCCACGGCACGGCGAGGAGGGTGAGGACCCAGGGGGTCAGCCACGCCTCGACCCGGGGGCTCGACCGCATCAGGGCCGCGAGCGCCGTCCCGAGCAGGAGGCCCACTCCCAGGGCGGTCCCCAGCCGCCCCGCCGTCCTCCCCAGCGTCTCCAGCATGATGCCGCGCTCGTCGGCGAGCCAGGCGAGGTCCACGCCGGGCAGCACCCCCTGGGCGCAGGCCCCGCCGAGGAGGAGGGCGGGCGGGAGGAGGGCGCGGCACACCCTCACGCCCTCACCCCCTCGCCGGTCAGCAGACGGCGCACCTCGCGCACGAGGACGGCGGCGGCGGGGTCGTCCGGGTCGCGGGGGCGGGGCAGCGTGACCGTCACCTCGCCCCGGACGGCGGCGGGCGTTCCAGCCAGGGCGACCACCCGGTCCGCGAGGAAGACGGCCTCGGCCGGGTTGTGGGTGACGAGCAGGGTGGTCGCCCGCGTCTCGCGCAGCAGCCCCGCGAGTTCGGCCCGCAGCTCGCCCGCCGTCAGCTCGTCGAGCGCGCTGAAGGGTTCGTCGAGGAGGAGCAGGTTGGGCCGGAGCAGCAGGGCGCGGGCGACGGCGGCCCGCTGCGCCATCCCCAGGGACAGCTCCCCCGGATACCGCCGCTCCAGCCCGCCGAGCCCCACCCTCACGAGTTCCGCCCCGATGAAGGGGTGACGCTCCGGTGGGCTGGTGAGCCGCAGGTTGTCCTCCACGGTGAGCCACGGCAGGAGCCGCGCGTCCTGGAAGACGTACCCGACCCTCGCCTCCCCGCCGAACGCCACCGTTCCCGCCTGCGGGGCGAGCAACCCGGCGGCGAGGTGCAGCAGCGTCGTCTTGCCACACCCGCTGCGTCCGATCACCGCCACGACCTCGCCCGGCCGCACGCCGAGGTTCAACCCGGCGAGGACGGGAGGAGCGGACCCGTAGCGCACCGCCACGTCCCGGAAGTCGAGCGCCCCGTTCACCCGGTCCTCCGCCACGCGAAGACCCGTTCGCCCAGCGCGGCCAGCCCGTAGTCGACCGCCGACAGGATCAGCGTCATCACCAGGCCGTAGGCGAGGATGCCGCGCATCTCGAACTGCTGAAAGTAGAAGGCGATCATGTACCCCACGCCGCTCGTGCGCCCGAACACCTCGCCGAACACGACCATCTTCCACGAGAGGCTCAGCGTCACCCGCGCCGCCCCCAGCAGGGCGGGCCACAGTTGCGGCAGCGTGACGTGGCGCAGGGTCTGCCCCGGGGAGACCCGGAACGCCCGCGCCATGTCGGAGAGCCGGGGGTCGAGCGACCGCACCCCCTCCCGCACCTGAACGGCGACGGTGGGCAGCAGGATCAGCGTGATCGCCGCGATGAGAGCCCGCTCGTTCAGCCCCACGACGAGGTACGCCGCGAGCAGGATCAGGATGCGCGGCACCGTCAGCCCGACCGCCAGCCAGGGGGAGGCGAGCGCCGCGAACCGGGGATGTGTGCCCAGCGCCCACCCCAGCGGCGCCCCCAAGAGCAGCGCGAAGGCGAAGGCCGCCAGCACCCTCCAGAGCGTGATCCCCACGTTCGTCCAGAGGGTCCCCCGCCCGGCCTCCCGCGCCAGGAAGCGCAGGGTTTCGCCGGGGCCGGGAAAGACGTCCGCTCCCAGCGCCGCGCTCGCCAGCGGCCACGCGAGGACGAGCAGCCCCAGCCCGAGCGCGGGCAGTGCCCGGCGCCCCCACCGCGGACGGCGGGCGGGCGCGGCTTGGGCGCGGTGGGGCTGGACGCGCTGCATGGCTCAGGGCCGGAAGCGGGTGTCGAAGGCGCGGGTGTCCAGCCGGTTCAGGCCCACCACGTCGGGCCCGGCCACCTCGATCATCCGGCGGGTGAGAAGGAGGGTGTTGTTGAGATCGGCGGCGCTCCACCCCTTCGGCAACCCGGCGGCCCATTGGGTCCGCAGGGCGGGAAGCTGCGCGCGGTCGGGCAGGTTGTACAGCCCCTCCTTTAGCATCGCGTCCCAGTACCCGCCGTCCTGTTTCATCCGCTCCTCGGCGAGGAGGACGGCCTTCACGAAGAGGCGCAGCGTCTCGGGGTCGGTGTCGTTGCGGGCGACGAGGTACAGCAGCGGGACGTTGGGCTTCAGGCCCAGGCCGCGCAGGAGGTCCCCCGTGGAGATGAGCTGGCGGTACTTCCCGGTGCTCACCATGCGGGCGCCGTGGTGCCAGAAGGGCAGGGCCGCCTGAATCTCCCCCCGGCCCATGAACTGGTCCATCGTGGGACTCGGCACCGAGGCGACCTGGGCCGCGGTCTGGGGGTCGAACCCTGCCTTCGCGCGGGCGTAGGCGCGCAGCAGCAGCAGCGTCTTGTCGGTGAGGCTCGTCGCGCCGATGGTCTTGCCCTTCAGGTCGGCGACCGTGCGGATGTCGCTCGCGGCGGGCACGATCACCCCGCCCGTGAGGAGGCTGAAGGGGTACACGGCGGTGACGGGAAAGCCACGGGAGCGCAGCAGCGTGACCTCCAGAAAGTCGTCCACGACGACCTGCGTGTCCCCCGAGCGCAGCGCGACGCGGGTGGCGTCCTTGCTCGCGTACGTCCTCGCGTTCACCTTCAGCCCCAGGTCCCGGTCGATGCCGAAGTATCCGATGGCGTAGGTGACCCAGGAGAGGGTGCCGCCCGCCTGGAGGCCGACGTTGACGGTGCGTGTCTGCGCCCCCGCCCCCCCCGCGAGGAGCAGCGCCCCGGCGAGCGCCCACGGCCCCCATCGTCCCTTCTTTCCTTGCTGAGCCACGCTGCACCTCCGTCTGAGAAGCGGTGACGGGCCGCACTCCCGCCTCTGTGGCGGGCCCGGCAACCGGACGCTGCGAACCTGAATACCCCCACGCTAGCCGCACGAACCCCGGCATTGCAACTTTGCAAGCCGTGTCGCAGAGGGTCCCAACCTGTTTCCAACCTCCGGCTCGGGGACTGTGCTAGGTTGGGGCTATCAATTGGGCTCAATTCAATGACAGACGGCACGGCCCCACCGTGCCTGCGGAACCGGACCTCCTTGGCACCACACCCCCCTGCACAGAGGCAGCATGGACGAACGGCTCATCCGGGAGCGTGAGCGGCTGGAACGCGCCTGGCAGCAGTACATCACCTCGCGGCCGGAGGAGTCCGTGCCCAGGGAGCCCATCCCCGACGAGGTGGTGGCGTCGTGGGCCCGTTCCGCCCAGACGGTGCCCCCCGAGCGGGTCTCGGCGCCCGTCGAGAACGACGCCGACGTGCGGCACGCCTGGCAGGAGTCCCGGCTGGAACACGCGAGCCGTCCCCTCCTGGCCGAACTGACGGGCCTCGCCGAGGACGGCGACCTGATCGTCGCCATCGGGGACGCGGGCGGGCAACTCCTGTGGACGAGCGGCAGCGAGCGGATGCACCGCCTGGCGAGCGGCATCAACTTCGTGCCCGGCGGCCACTGGGACGAGTACAGCGTGGGCACGAACGCCCTTGCCCTCGCCCTGCGCACCCGGCAGGCCGTGCGGGTCTTCGCCGCCGAGCACTACGTCCAGACCGTCCACGACTGGGTGTGCTACTCCGCGCCCATCCGCGACCCCCGGTCCGGGGAGCTTCTGGGCGTCCTCGACTTCAGCACGACCTGGGAGCGCAGCACGCCGCTCGGGCTGGCGAGCATCCGGCACTACGCGGGCCTGATCGAGGCGGGGCTGACCGCGGGCCAGAGCGCGGCCGAGGGCCTGACCCTGCGGCTGTGCGGCCCGCCGCGCGCCCTGCTGCGTGGTCGCCCCCTGCACCTCACGCCGAGGCAGCACGAGCTGCTGGCGGTGATGGCGCTGTGCCCGAACGGGCTCACCCTCGACGCCATGCACGCGCACGTGTACGGCGACCTGCCCGTCAGCCTCAGCACCCTCAAGTCCGAGATCAGCACCCTGCGCGCCCTGCTCGGCGGGGCCGTCGCCTCCCGCCCCTACCGCCTGACGCTGGAAGTAAGCTTCGACGCCTTGAACGTCGAGGCCGCCCTGCTCTCGGGCCACCCCGGGCGGGCGCTCGACACGTACAACGGGCCGCTCCTGCCCCACAGCGCCTCGCCGCTCCTCACCTACTGGCGCGAGTACCTCGACGCCGCCCTGCGCGAGGCCGTGTCGCGCTCGGGCGACCCCGAACTGCTCTGGCGCTACACCAACCGCTTCGACGACTCCGAACTCCTCCTCGACCTCGAAACCCTGCTCGCCCCGCGTGACCCGAGGCTGCCGATGGTCCGGGCCCGGCGGGCGGCGCTGGGGGAGATGTAGGGGCTGGAAGTCGTGAGGCCGGACGTGACGAGGAGTCGGTCGGGACGCCCCAGGATCAGGCTAGGAGGAGGCGCGGGCTCGTTGTCGGGGACCTCCCCGGCGGGAGGGTCCCTCGGCCTTTCGGTCACGCGGCGCCCTGGCCTCCTCGTCTACACTGGGCTATGGACCGTCGGGTGGCGGCGCCGCTTCCGGCAGGGCTCGGCCCCCTCCTCGGCCGCGAGCACGACCTGAAGCACCTCGCGCGGCTTCTGCGGGGCGGGTCCCGGTTGATCACCCTGCGCGGCCCCGGCGGCATCGGCAAAACGGCCCTCGCCCTGCACCTCGCCCACGCGGTTCGCGGCGAGTACGATCACGTTCAGGTCGTGGACCTGACCCACCTGCGTGACCCGGCCGAGGTGCTCGGCGCCGTCGCCGCGACGCTCCCCGCGCACGACCGTTCCTTGCCGCCCGGGCGGCTGATCCTCGACTTCACCGGGCAGCACCGGACGCTCCTGGTCCTCGATAATTTCGAGCAGCTCCTCCCGGCCGCGTCGCACCTGGGCGACCTGCTCTCCGAGACCGCCACCCTCCAGCTCGTGGTGACGAGCCGCTCGGCGCTGCACCTGCACGACGAACGGGAGTACCCGGTCGGGCCGCTGGCCCTGCCGGAACGCGCCCAGCACGCCGCGTCGAGCCCCGCCGTGCAGCTCTTCGTGGCGCGGGCCCAGGCCACCTCACCCGCCTTCGAACTGAACGCCCTCAACACGGCGCAGGTCATCCGGCTCTGCGGAGTTCTCGAAGGGGTGCCGCTGGCCCTGGAACTCGCCGCCGCCCGGTTGCGGACCTACGCGCTCCCGGACCTGCTCGCCCGGCTGGAGCGTCCTCTGGAGGTTCTGAGAGCGGACTTCCGGGACCGTCCGGAACGGCTGCGCTCGCTGCGGGCGGCCGTGCAGTGGAGTTACGACCTGCTGAGCGAGGACGACCGGGCCGTGTTCGAGTGCTGCGCGGTCTTCGAGGGCAGCTTCACCCCGGAGGCCCTGACCGAGGTCTGGGGATCGCCGGACGTGCTGGACGGGGCCGAATCCCTGCTGGAGCAGAGCTTCCTGCAACGCCTCGACACGCCCGACACGCGCTGGAGGATGCTGCAACCCCTGCGGGAACTCGCCGCCGAGCACCTGGACGGGCATCCTCAGGCCCCGCTCTGGCGCGAACGGCACGCCCTGTATTTCCTGAAGATGACCGAGGAGCTTTTCTTGCGCTGGGAACACACCAACACCGACGACCGCGCGGCGTACCTGCCGCACTATCCCAACGTCCGGGCCGGGATGGTCTGGGTGATCGAGCAGGGCCGGGCCGACCTCGCCTACCGCTACCTGGGGGTCGTCGGGGCACTGTGGGCACCCTTTGGCCTGTTCGTTCAGGAGGTACCGCTGGTGGAACGGGTCCTCGCGCTGCCTGCGCCCGCTGACCGGCGGGTGCTGCTGCGTGCGCTGGAGGTCAGCGTGGACAGCCTGAATTCCGTCGGGCAGTACCAGGCCCGCAACGCGCGTCTGCGCGAGGTCCTGGCGCTGTGCCGTGAGCTGGGCGACGTGGAGAGTGCGGCCTGGGCCAGCCTCAATCTCATCCCGGTGGCGTGGGAGGAGGGCCGCGGCGAGGAGGCCTGGGAGACCGTGCAGCGGGTCCTGCGCGAGTACCGGGAGCGGGTGGGTGACGGACCTCAGACCCGCAAACAGCGGATGCTGCGGGCGAGTGCTCACCTGCACGGCGCCCTGACCCTGCTGGAACTGGGCCGCCACGCTGAGGCCCTGGAGTACGCCACGCTGGCCCGGCAGTACTTCCGGGAGGCGGGCAACGCCATGTTCGACCTCGAATCCGGGACCGTCATGGGAATGTTGATGCTGCACCTGCACCGGCTGCCCGAAGCCCGGACGCTGCTGCTCGCCTGCCTGCACGACGCCGCCGACAAAGGCTTCAGGGGTGTGGCCGAGGAAGTCCTGCGCTGGGGCCTGATCTTCCTGGCCGCCAGGTTGCAGGACTGGAACGCTGTGGCGCAGTTCACGGCCTTCGTGAATGATCCCGCCTTTGAGTACGCGCCGAGTGTGCCGGACCGTCAGCTCCGGCACGACATAGCCCAGGCCCGTGAAGCGCTGGGCGAAGCGGGCTTCCGGGATGCCTGGGAGGCCGGAACGCACCTGCGGCTGCCGGACGTGGTGGAACTGGCTGAACGGCTGGCGCGGGGACCACGCCATCCCCCGCAGCGTTCGGCCTCCGGAGCGGACCTGACGCCCCGTGAGCGGGAGGTGCTGGCGCTGGTCTCGCAAGGCCACCCGGACCGCCGGATTGCCCGGCTGCTGGGCATCAGTCCGGGCACGGCGAGCAAGCACGTCGGCAACCTGCTCGGGAAGCTGGGATTACGCAACCGGGTGGAACTCACCCGCTGGGCCATCGAACAGGCCGAACCAGACTCCGCGTAGTTCTGCGAGAAACCCGCGTCCTGGAGCCTCGCCCGGTGACACGACCGCCGGAGAAGCATCCGTCGGTGTCCGATCTGCCCGGGTTCCCGGGAGGCACACGAGGCCTGGGTCCGCCCTGAACGCGGCGACTACCTAATTCTGTCAGGGTCCTACTTCTGACGATGTGCCCGGCGGCATCCCCAGCCTACCGTGCGGTATCAGCCCGGGGCTGATGCTCGGGGAAGAGGTCGTCGGTAGACATGGTCGGCAGAGAGACTGCCGCCGACCGTGGCCGTAGGCTTCTTCGTCCCGCTCTCTTCCGTCAGTGAACCCGTCTCGCCTCGCGCCCACCCTCGTCCAGACCCAGCATTCAGACAGAGGAGCGCGGGGGCAGGGCCGTCCTGCCCAGGAGGAACAGTCATGAACACCACCAGGAGCTGGCTCTCCCGCTCATCGTTCATAGTGACCGCCGCCGCCCTGCTGATCGGGGCCGGACAGGCGACCGTGAAGGTCGGACCCGACAACACCCTGGGCAGCCAGCTCGCCACCATGTCGGGAACCAGCCTGACGCGAGCCGAGTGTCAGGGGCGGATGCGGGACCTGGACGCTCTGCTTCAGAACGCCGGTTACCAGACCATACGAACCCGGGTCACGGAGGACGGCACACTGATCGCCCGCTGGTACAACACGGAGGCCAAGACGACGGTTCTGGCCTTCTCCGGGCAACTGGACGTGGGGAACTCTTTCTCCGCACGGGAGTATCCGGGCACCATTCGCTGGAACGAGTTCACCGGCACTCGCTGAGAGTTCGGCTCCCCGGGGGGCCGCACCGGGCCACAGGTCAGGGCAGCCCTCCAGGGAGTCGAGCGCCGCCGCTCGTTTCCACCACGGAAGTTCGGTTCCGTAGTCTGACATGCAGTTGTCGTGCACCCAGCTCACAGCCCTGAGTAATTCGCTCCAAGAACGGACAACTGGACAGCACCGAGATTCCGCCCTTCCGAGGGTGGAGCAGGACAACTCACCCCACGAGGGGTTGGGAACCCGGCAGCAGAGCAAGAAGAGCATCCCAGCGCCAGCCGCAAGCCCGAGGCGGTCCCCTCGCGCCTTGGCGGGCATTCGCATTCCCCCTCTCCTGCAAACGTGACGGGGCGCCCCGTCTATCTTTCCGGAAAGGTAAGGGGAGCGGCCCGCCTCCTTTCCCGGTTCCCCACGCGCTCCAGTCGCCACCCCTTATGCTGCCCCTCATGTCACAACCTGCCTTGGAGGGGACGGCCCAGGCTGCCCCGGGACGCTGGTCGGCCCTGTCGCGCCTCGCGGTCGCCGTGGTGCTGGCGATGGCACCGTGGTTCTCGGCGGCGGCGGTGTTGCCGCAGTTGCGGGCGGCGTGGGTTCTTACGGACGCGGCGGCCTCCTGGCTCACGCTCGCCGTACAACTCGGCTTCGTGGCCGGGGCGGTGCTGAGTGCGGCGCTTAACCTCGCCGACCGGGTGCCGCCCCGGCGGCTGATCCTGGCGGGGGCGCTCCTCGCCGCCGGGGCGAACCTGGGGCTGCTCGTGGCGGGGGGTCCGGTGGCCGCCGGGGTGCTGCGGGCGCTCACCGGGGCCGCGCTCGCGCTCGTGTACCCCCCGGCGCTCAAGGCGATGTCGGCGTGGTTTCGCACCGGGCGGGGCGTGGCCCTCGGCGTGATGGTCGGGGCGCTCACCCTCGGCTCGGCGCTGCCGCACCTCGTGAACGGGCTGGGGGGGGCGAACTGGCGGGGCGTCATCCTCACGACGAGTCTGCTCGCCGCGCTGGGAGGACTCATCGCCGCGCGGGTGGGGGAGGGGCCGCACCGCTTCCCGCCCGCCGTGTTCCGGCCCGCGCAGGCGTGGCGCATCCTGCGGAGCCGGGGGGTAGGGCTCGCCACCCTGGGCTACCTGGGGCACATGTGGGAGCTGTACGCGATGTGGGCGTGGTTCGCGGCCTTCTTCGGCGGGGTGCTCACGGCGGGTGGCCTGACCGATTCGGGGCGGGGCGCCGCCTACGCGACCTTCGCGGTCGTGGGGGTCGGCGCGCTGGGCTGTTACGCGGGCGGGGTCCTCGGGGACCGCTGGGGGCGCACACGGCTCACCGCGCTCGCCATGGGGCTCTCGGGGGGTTGCGCCCTCGTGCTCGCGGCCTTCTCGCACGCCGCGCCCCCGGTGGTGCTGGCGCTGAGCCTTTTCTGGGGCTTCTGGATCATCGCCGACTCGGCGCAGTTCTCCACCATCGTGAGCGAGGTCGCCGACCCCGCCTACGTGGGCACGGCGCTGACCGCGCAACTCGCGCTGGGCTTCACCCTCACCGCCGCGAGCATCGCGCTCGTGCCCGTGCTCGTGCGCGCGGGGGGTTGGTCGCTGGCCTTCACGGTCCTCGCGGTGGGGCCGCTGCTGGGAGTGGTCGCCATGCGGCGGCTCGCCCGCGCTCCCGAGGCGGCGCGAATTGCGGGTGGTCGCGGCTGAGGACGTGGCGGGGCCGCCCACCAACCTTTCCCCAACCCGGGCCTCCTAGACTGGGAAACGATCACACAACCTGCTCACGGAGGAGTCCGTCCATTCCACCTCCCCGCGCCCTCGCCGCGTTCGACCCCGTTTGACATCGCTTCACGAAATTTTTATCGTGGGACTCGCCCTCACTCCCAAGACGTCCGGCTGAGTCCCCGCCCCATCCCGGAGGACACGTCCATGACCGACACGCCCCCCAAGCCGCAGACCAGCCGCCGCACCTTCATCAAGTTGACCGCCGTAACCGGCGCCGCCGTCGCCCTCGGGCACCGCGCCGGGGCCCAGACGGCGAGCAGCCCCGCCAGAAGCGGCGACCTGCTGATGTACCAGGAGGGCCCCAAGAAGGGCCAGCCCGTCAAGGCCGCCGACTTGAAGGAGGGCGTGGCCGTCTGGGCGATGGCGGTGGACCCCGCCACGAAAAAGCCCCGCGACGCCATGAAATCGGGCGTGGTCGTCGTGCGGCTCAAGCCCAGCGAGATCAAGGACAGCTCTAAGAAAAACGCCTCGGGCGGCGTGGTCGCCTATTCCAGCGTCTGCACCCACCAGGGCTGCCCGGTCAAGGAGATCGGCTCGCTCGGTCAGGGCAAGGGCAACATCATCTGCACCTGCCACGGCTCGATCTTCGACCCGCGCGACAACGCGACCGTCCTCGGGGGGCCCGCGCCCCGCCGCCTCGCCGCCCTGCCGCTCAAGGCGGGCGCAGGCGGGGACCTGATGGCTGCCGCCGAGTTCACCGGCAAAATCGGGCCGAAGTAAGGCCGTCCGAACCCGTCCACCATTTCGGCTTTCGAGCTTCTCAAAGGGGGCACCATGCGAAGGATTCTGACGGCGGTACTGGCGATGGCAGGCACGTGGGGCGCGGCGCAGGTGGGGAACTATACGAGCGTCACCGACGCCCGGCTCCAGAACCCCGAGGCAAGCAACTGGCTGATGTACCGGGGCAATTACAGTAACTGGGGCTACTCGCCGCTCAACAAGATCACGGCCGCGAACGTGAGCCGCCTGCGCCCGGTGTGGGCCTTCTCGACCGGGCAGACCGAGGGCCACGAGGCGCCCGCCATCGTGAACAACGGGGTCATGTTCATCACCTCCCCCATGAACAAGCTCTTCGCCCTCGACGCCGCGAGCGGCAAGCTCCTGTGGAAGTACGAGCGCGAACTCCCCGACGACATCACGAGCTGCTGCGACGTGGTGAACCGGGGCGTGGCCGTGTACGGCGACATGGTGTACATGGGCACCCTCGACGCCCACATCCTCGCCTTCAACGCCAAGACCGGCAAGATCGCCTGGGACCGCACCATCGAGGACTACAAGAAGCGGTACACGATCACCTCCGCCCCCCTGGTCGCCGACGGCAAGCTCATCACCGGCGTCCACGGCGGCGAGTACGGCATCCGGGGCTTCCTGGAGGCGATGAACCCGAAGACCGGCAAGTCGGTGTGGAAGAGCTACACCACCGTCCCCGCGAGCTACCCGCAGGGCGGCTCGGCCCAGGGTGGCGCCCCCACCTGGCTCACCGGCTCGTACGACCCGGCGACCAAGACCGTGTACTGGGGCACCGGGAACCCGAGCCCCTGGATGGACCCCCGCCGCAAGGCCAGCGACGACCTGAAGTGGTCCTCCTCGGTGATCGCCGTGGACGTCGGCACCGGCCGCATCAAGTCGGGCTTCCAGTACTCGCCGAACGACGCCTGGGACTACGACGGGGTGAACGAGCAGATCCTGATCGACGCCAACATCAACGGCAAGCCGACGAAGGCGATGGTCTCGGCGCACCGCAACGGCTACCTGTACCTCTTCGACCGGACGGGCGGCAACGTGGCGTACAAGGGTGCGAACAAGTACGTGACCGTCACGGCCTACAAGGGCCTGAATGCCCAGGGCCGCCCTATCTGGGACCCGCAGCACCGCCCCGACATCGGTAAGCAGGTCAACGCCTGCCCGAGCTTCCTGGGGGGCAAGAACTGGCAGCCCGCCGCCTACTCCCCGCAGACGCGGCTGGTGTACATCCCCAGCAACGAGTGGTGCATGGCGATCAAGGGCGCCCAGACGAAGTACGCGGCGGGCGAGGCCTACGTGGGCGCGGAGTTCGAGCTGAGCCCGGTGCCCAACCTCGGCCACGTCGGCAAGCTGCAAGCCGTCGATCCCGTCACCGGCAAGCAGGTCTGGAAGCAGACGTGGAACGCGCCCCTGTGGGCCGGGGTGCTGACCACGGCGGGCGGCCTCGTCTTCACCGGCAACACTGCTGACCGTGACTTCATGGCCTTCGACGCCGCAAATGGCAAGAAGCTGTGGTCCTTCAAGACGAACTCGGGCGTGATCGGCACGCCGGTGAGCTACTCGGTGAACGGCAAGCAGTACATCGGCGTCTTCAGCGGCTACGGCGGCGCGATCCCGCTGTGGGCTGGGCCGATGGCGCAGCTCACCAAGGACACGCCGCGCGGCGGGGTCTTCTGGGTCTTCGCCGTCGATTGAGAGCATTGGGGAGAAGTTGGCGGGGGCCTGTCACACGGGGTCCCCGCCCTTCGCCACGTCCCGTCCAGGAGGGCCCATGAACCGCCTCAAGCCGCTGCTGGCCCTGCTCGCCCTCGGGCTGCCGGGGCCCGCGCTCGCCCAGCAGGACCCCAGTTCGCCGACGAGCACCACGGGTTTCTTGCGGACCGACAACACCATGCTCTTCTGCCTCGACCAGCAAAACCCGATCTGGCGCTTCGAGCAGGACCTCGCCCTCGCCGTCGCCCGCTCGCTGGGGCGCAAGGCGGAGTTCTACGTCCACCGCACGCCGCTGCCGGGCCTCGACACCTCGCCGCAACCGCTCGACCGCCTCGAACTCCTGCGCCTCTTCGCCCACCGCTGCGACATCTACCCGGGACTCGTGGGCAGCACTACCCCCGCCTTCGACTACCCCGCCGACGAGCAGATGTACGCCACCCGCCCCTACCTCAAGGTGAGCTACGTCTTCGCCAGCCGTGACCCCAAGGTGAAGACGCTGAATGCCCTACCGAAGACCACGCCGCTGAGCATGGAACGCAACGGTTTGCCCGCCTATTTCATGTACGCGACCCGCAAAGGGCAATTCACCGACCGCCCGGTGACGACCGCCGCCCGGCTCGTGCAGGACCTCGTGACGGGGAAGACGAAGGCGGGTCTCGTCTTCGCGCCCCAACTGTACGGACGGCAGAAGGACCTGGCGAAGGTGGGGCTCACCGCCACTCCGGTCACGACCCTGCCCAACATGACGTGGTACGTGATCTACGGGCTGCGGCGTGACCGGCCCAGCCTGCGCACCCAGCTCGACTCGGCCATTGTGCGCCTGATCCGGCGCGGCGAGATTCAGCGGCTTCTCGCCAAGCACGGGCTCGACCGACCCGGAATCGCGGTGGCGAGCGTGAGTGACCGCCGTCCCGCCTCCGAGTCGTACAAGGACGAGGGGCCCGGGCGGTGACCGAGCCCGTCATCGAGGTGCGGGGGGTGCGGCACGCCTACGGGGACATCCAGGCGCTGCGCGGGGTGGACCTGCACGTTCCGCGCGGCACCTTCTTCGCCCTGCTGGGGCCGAACGGGGCGGGGAAGAGTACCCTCGTGAGCCTGCTCTCCACCCTGCTCCCCCTCCAGGGGGGCGAGGCGCGGGTGGCGGGCTTCGATGTGCGGCGCCAGAGCGGGCGGGTGCGACGGACCCTCGGCCTCGTCTTTCAGGAACCCAGCCTCGACGAGCGGCTGACCGTGCTCGAAAACCTCGACTTCCACGGGCGCATCTACGGCCTGCCCGCCCGCGAACGTGCGCGAAGAGCAGAACACGTCCTCGGCGTGGTGGAACTCAACGACTGGCAGAACGTGACCGCCCGTATCCTCTCGCGCGGGATGAAACGGCGCCTGGAGATCGCGCGCGGCGTCATGCACGACCCCGCCCTCCTGATGCTCGACGAGCCGACGACCGGGCTGGACGTGCAGAGCCGCCGCGCCGTGTGGACGTACCTGGGCGAGCTGCGCCGTGAGACAGGCGTGTCGCTGCTGCTGACCACCCACCAGATCGAGGAGGCGGAGGGGGCCGATCTCGTCGCCATCGTGGATAGGGGAGAGGTGCTGGCCTTCGGGCCGCCCGCCGAACTGAGGGAGCGGCACGGCGGCACGGTCGTCACCCTGCGCGGCGCCCGCCCCGAGTTGCGCGCCCGGCTGGAGCGGCGGTATCCGGGGAACGTGGAGGGGAGCGGCGACACCCTCCGCCTGCGCGTTCCCGACGCTGGACCCCTGATGGCAAGCCTCGCGCCCGAACTCGGCGACCTGGGAGGCCTGAGCGTGCAGCCGCCCAGCCTGGAGGACGTGTTTCTCGACCTGACCGGGCGGGCGCTGCGGGAAGACCGTCCCAGTCTGGAGGCGGCCACGCTCGCCTTTGCACGGGGCGGCGGGGAGCATACGCGGTGACGGCTTACTCAGCGACAACGGGGGCCGGGTATTACCTCTCCTGCCTCTACGCGATCTGGTCGCGCGAGGTCAAGCGCAGCGTGCGCGAGAGCGGGCAGCTCGTCGGGGCCTTCAGCCGCCCCCTCCTGTGGGTGATCATCTTCGGGGTGGGGCTGACGCCGTACTTCCGCACTGGGCTGCGCGAGACGACCTTCGTGGTGCCCTTCACCTACATGCAGTACATCTTCCCGGCGGTGGTGGTGCTCAACATCCTCTACCCCAGCATCCAGTCGGCGGTCAGCCTGATCTACGACCGGCAGTTCGGCTTCTTCCGGGAGGTGTTCGCCTCGCCCGTGCCGAGAAGCGCGGTCTTCTTCGGCAAGCTGCTGGGGGGAGCGACGGTCGCCACCTTGCAGGGCGGGCTGGTCCTCCTCCTGGCCCCCTACGTGGACGTGGCGATCACGCCCGCGATGCTGCCGGGCATCCTCGGGGTGATGCTGCTCGTGTCGCTGGCGTTCACGGCGGTCGGCCTCCTCATTGCCTCGCGGTTGAAGTCTTTCGAGGGCTTCGGCGTGTTCTCGAACGCCCTGATCCTGCCGCTGTACTTCCTGGCGAGCAGCGTCTTTCCCCTCGACCCCAGCCTGAGCGTGCAGCAGCAGCAACAGGTGTTCCCGGCGTGGCTGGTGCTGCTCGTGCGGGCGAATCCGCTGACCTACGCCATCGATCTCCTGCGCGGCTTCATCATCAACTACCGGGAGCACGCCGTCGCGCTCGACGTGGGCGTCGTGTTAGCCCTGACCCTCACCGCTTGCACGGTCGCCTACCGCGAGTTCCGGCGGTGACGGTGAGGCGCTGTCCGGTGGGGCCGCCACCCCAGCCACGCCGCTGGCGTCCCTCCGGCAGCACAGTCTTCATCGTGGTCGGCGTCCTCGCGTACCTGGGCCTGCGCCAACTTCCGCCCGACAATTCCCTCGCGCTCGTGCGGCAGGCGGGGGTGATGAGCGTGTGCGTCCCGCCCGAATTCCCCCCCTTCGTCACGGCCACCCCAGACGGGGCGCAGGGGCGGGAGGCCGAGTTACTGCGCCGCGCCGCCGCCCGCATCGGCACCTCGCTCGAATGGAACCTTCAAGCGTCGTGGGGAACGACCCCGGACCCGGTGGACTGGGGCCTGCGCCCGGAGTCCTGTCAGGTGCTCGCGGGCGGGATCGTCGTCTCGCCGGAAACGCAGGCCCTCATGCAACCCCTGCCCTACGCCGAGACGGGCTGGGCGCTCCTGACGCTCGACCCGGCGAAACCCCTCGGCGTGCTGGCGAACCACTGGGGGCTCAACGCCGAAGAGGCCTACGACTGGGCCGACCGTCAGGGCCAGGACTTCACTGCCTACGACGATGCGGGCGAGGCCCTGGCCGCCCTGAGGGGGGGAGAGGTGGGCCGCGTCCTCTCCCTGCGGGAGGAGGCAGAGTGGCTGCGGGGGCAGCTTCCGGGCGCGGGGGTGCAGGAGGTGTCCGAGTTGCCCCGGCACACTCTCGCATTAGGCATGTGGAAGAACTCCATCACCCTCAAGCGGGCGCTGACCGCCGCCCTCCCTCAGAACCCCGGCGAGGCCGTCAGGCGGTAACGCTCGTGCCACGCCAGCTCGAAGCCGAGGTCCACCGTGAGGAGGGCCTGGAAGTCTTGCCGGTGCTCAGCCGTGTTCCGCACCTGACGTGGCGTGAGGTCCCGCTCCAGGCAGTACGCCGCCAGCGCCCCCGCCGCCTCGCCGACGTTCCACTCGACGGGGTGCAGGCGGTAACACCCGTTGGTGATGTGGGTGGTGCCCATGTTCTTGCCCGCCGGAAGCAGGTTCTCCACCCGCACGGGGATCAGGGCGCCTAGCGGTATCTGGAAGGGGTAGCTCTCCACGTCCACGTACGTTCTGCCCGCCGTCGAGGGGTGCAGATCGATGCGGTACTGCCCGATGCCCACGCTGTCGGGGAAGGTCTCGGCCCCCGTCAGGCCCGCGCGCGCCTGAACGCCCACATGCTGCTCCAGCACCGTAAATTCTGCCCGGATGCGGCGTGACTCGCGCACGTAGACGCTCTTGGCGAGGCCGTCCTCGGGGCCTCCCGCCTCGGTCCCCACCACGTCGGGGCGCAGGCGCAGACCCGGATACCCTTCCCCCCTGCCGTCGTGCCGGGGCGCTTCCGTCTGCATCCAATACAGCATGGAGAGGCTGAGTTGCCGCGCGCCGCGCAGGTGACACCGCTTCTCCTCCTCGCTCACGCCCACGATGGGTCCCAGCCAGTAGTCAATGTGCGGCCAGTTCACCAGGGTGATGTCGCTGGGGTAGAGGCCCTCCGGGTACTGGTCCTTACAGAAGATGCGGCGGTAGTGCCAGAAGTCGCCCCGGTGCAGTTGAACGACCGGATCGCCGAAGAGGTCACGCGTGCGCGGTTGGAGGGTGATGGGGTGAACGTCCGTCCACGCGAGTTGCGGACCCGGCCAGAAGGGCGCCTGATACGTGCGCCAGAAGTCGTAGTCCTCCGGCTTCTCGATGGTGTGGTCCTCGCCGGGTAAGTGGTCCACAGCGAGGCACCAGCTCACCGCCTGCTGGTCGAGGGGATTGGCCGGGCCAGGCAGGGCGTGGAGTTCCCCGGTGTCGTCCTGACTCTCCGCGCCCACGACGTGTTCCACCCCGGCGAGGTCGAGCAGGTCGCCCAGTTCGGTCGCGTCGAGGACGTACCGCGCGTGGATGAAGGTGCGGTTGCTTGTAGCTGAGCTTTCGACCTCCACGCCCGTCACCCGGTCCCCGTTCGTCTCCGCTCGCACGGGCCGGTGATTCATCAGAACCCGCAATTGCCCGCCCGCCCGCCACGGGGCCAGCATCGCCTCGATGACGGCAACCCCCACGCGCGGCTCGAAGCACAGGCGCGACACGTTGCCCAGGCCAGGGTTGAGGTGCTCTTGGGCCCGCACCTCCTCCCGCAGCGGGTAATGCGTCCGGTAATACTCGCGCACGAGGTGGCGCAGGCGGCGGTAGGAGGCCGTCGCTCCCGCGTCCTCGATCCACCACGCCTCGTCGGGGGGCACGGCCTGTGCGGTGAGTTGCCCGCCCAACCAGTCCGTCTCCTCGGTCAGCACCACACGTCGCCCCAGCCTTAAAGCCGCGAGGGCCGCCGCCACGCCGCCCAAGCCGCCGCCCACGATCAGGATGTCCGTCCGAATCTCGGTCATGCCTTAGCCCTTGAGCCCGCTGGAGGTCATCGACTCCACGAAGTGCCGCTGGGCGACGAGGAAGGCGACGAGCAGCGGCAGCGTGGCGAGGGTGGAGGCCGCCAGGGTGAGGTTCCAGAAGATGCCGCCGAGCGGATCGGTGAAGCCTTGAAGGCCCAGCGGCAGGGTGAACCGCTCGCCCGAGTTGAGGTAGATCAGCGGGTTGAAGTAGTCGTTCCATGAGTTCAGGAAGGCGAAGATGCCCACCGCGACGAGGGCGGGCCGGGCCAGCGGCAGCATCACGTGCCAGAAGATGCCCCAGCGCCCTAGCCCGTCGATCAGGGCGGCCTCGTCGAGTTCGCGCGGTACGGTCAGGAAGTGCTGCCGCAGCAGGAAGACCGCCAGCGCCCCCGTCCCCCCGAAGATTTGCAGCAGGATCACCGGGGCGTGTGTGTTCACCAGCCCCGCCGCCTTGAACAGGGCGAACTGCGGGATGGAGACGGCCTCGCTCGGCAGCATCATCGCGCTCAGGCAGGCGATGAACATGAGGTCGCGCCCGGGGAAGTTCAGCCGCGCGAAGCCGTACCCGGCCAGGGCACCCAGCAGCAGGGTCGCTAGCGTGACGACCACGGCAATATACACCGAGTTCATGTACTGCGCGGCGAAAGGGTAATCCCGGAACACCTGCGCGTAGTTCGCCCAGTCGATGCGGGAAGGCAGCAGGCCGAGCGGTTCGGCGAAGATCGCCTGATTCGACTTGAACGACGCGCCGAGCATCCATAAGGTCGGGAAGACGAAAGGCACGGCGAGCACGACCATGACCGCGTAATACACGGTGTGAGAGAGGTTTCTAAGACTCATAGTGCACCCAGCGTTTGCGCATCTGCCACTGCCCGACCGTCAGGAGCAGCATCACGACGAAGAGAACCCACGCGATGCCCGAGGCGTAGCCGAAGTCGAAATACCTGAACCCGTTCTTGAACATCTGCACCATCAGCACGCTCGCGGAGTCGCTGCCCCCGGTCAGGACGTAGATGGGCGCGAAGGCTTTCAGGGCCCCGATGATCGTGACGACGAGGGTGAGGAAGACCGTGGGCGAGATCATCGGCAGGGTGACCTTCCAGAAGACCTGCCCCCGGTTCGCCCCGTCGATGACGGCGGCCTCGTGCACCTCGCGCGGCACGCCCTGAAGCGCGGCGAGGAAGATCAGCATATTCAGGCCCACGTGCTCGATCACCATGCTGACGATCACCGCGACGAGCGCCCACGGAAACTCGAACAGCCAGTTCGGCCCTGAAATGCCTAGACGGCCCAGCAGGTTGTTCACCAGCCCGAAGTCGGGTTGCAGCACGAAGCGCCACACGAGCGCCCACGCGACGAGCGGCACGACCACAGGCGAGAACAGCAGCGTGCGGAAGAGGCCCACGCCGCGCGCCTTTACGTTCAGCAGCAGCGCCAGCCCTAAGGCAAGGCCGATATTCAGAGGCACCAGCCCCGCCACGAAGAGCGCGGTGATCCACGTCGAGCGCAGCACCTCGGGGTCGCGGGCGAGCCGCGCGTAGTTGGAAAAGCCCGCCCACGTCGGCGCGTCGGGGAGGACCCAGTTCAGCAGGGAGAGCACGGGCACCGCGAGCACCGGCCCCAGGAACAGCACGGTCAGCCCCAGCATGAAGGGCGCCACGAACGCGAGCCCCACCCACGGCGACTCCCAGCCCCGGCGGCGTTTGACGACCCGTGGCGGAGCAACCGTTCTCGCCTTGAGCATCATGGGAGCCTCCCTCACTTCTTCAGCACGGCGTCGACCTCGTTGCACACCCGCCCGAGTTCCTGCGCCACGTTGGCACTCGGTCTCAGGGTGCGTTCGAGGTTGCGGACGACCACGTCGTTCACCTGCGTCCAGTTCGTCGGCACGATCAGGGTGCGGGCGCTGCCCACCTGCTTCAAGACGGCGTCGCGCAGGCTCGCCTCGCTGATCAGGGGGTTCTTGAGGAAGGTGCTGGAGTTCAGCAGGGAACGGCGCGGCGGCGGGAAGAACTGCGCGGTGCGCTGCATGACGGCGCGGCTCGACAGGTACTTGATGAAGTCCTGTGCCTCCTTCTGATGCTTCGACGCGCTGAAGACGGCGTACCCCGCCTGCCCGAGCAGCGTCTTGCGCCCGGAGGGTCCGCTAGGCATCGGCGCCACGTCCCACTTGAAGTTCACGTCCTTGAGCTGCGCGCTGTACGACACCTGATCGGCGTACATGCCCAGCCGCCCGCTGGCAAAGGTGACCTGCTCGCCGAGCCTCGGCGCCGTGCCGTCCCGCATCATCCGCTGCGCCAGCTCGAAGGCACGGACGCTGCCGGGGGTGTCCAGCGCACAGCTCGCCGCGTCCTGCCCGAACACGTCGCCGCCGTTCGAGTAGACCGCCGCCAGGATGCCGCCCGCCCAGTTCTGGGGGTCGAGGCGAAAGAGGCTCGCGCCGTACGCGCCCGGGCTCGCCTTCTTGATGGCACTCGCGCTCGCCTCGAAGGCGGCGTAGTTCCACTTGTTCTGCTTGAGCAGCGTCGCAGGTGTGGGAATCCCAGCCTTCTCGAAGAGGTCCCGGTTGTAGTACACCAGCATGGGCGAGAAGGAGAAGGGGAGCCCGTAGAGCGCATCTCCTCGTGTCCACAGCGCGAGCGAGGCGGGCGCGTAGTCGTTCAGGACGAGGCCGGGGTCGCTCGCCACCGTGGACCGCAGGTTGACGAGCGAGCGGGAGGCGATGTAACCGGGCACCGACCGTTCTGCCACCCAGCCCACGTCGGGAGGGGTGCCGCCCGCGATCTGCACCGTGATCTTCTGGTCGTAGCTGCCGAAGGGGATGGACTCGACCTCGACGGTGACGTTCCTGTTCCGCTTGCCGTAGTCGGCGGCGAGGCTTTGCAGGAGTTTCAGGGCGTCGCCGCCCGCCCAGGTGGTGAAGCGCAGGGTGACCTTCTCCTGGGCGAGGGCGCTGCCGCCCGCGAGCGCGGCGAGGATGAGCAGGGAACGGGCCTTTCGCATGGTGGACCTCCGGGGGGGAGAGAGGCGGGTGGGGGAAGGCGGGCCGGGTCAGCCGGGAGGCGGCCGTGAGAGGTGGGCAGGTTGCGGCGCGGCCCCGCACGAGGTGCGCACGACGAGCTTCGGAGGAACGGTAACGTGCAGCGGCGGCTCCACCCGCCCGGCCAGCAGGTCGCCCAGGAGGCGGGCGGCGGCGCGGCCGAGGCGGCGGCGGGGGACGTGGACCGTGGTGAGAGGTGGGTCGCTCAGGCCCGCGAGGTGGATGTCGCTGTAGCCCACGACCGCCACGTCGTCCGGCACGCGCACGCCGCGTTCACGCAGGGCCCGCAGCGCCCCCAGGGCCATGTGGTCCTCGGCAACGAGGAGGGCGTCGAAGTCCTCACCGCTGTCCAGCAATTCGTAAACGGCCCGCGCTCCGCCCCCCACTCCTCCCATCGCCGTGCCGCGCGCGAACCACGTGGGTCCGGCCTGCGCTCCCGCCCACTGCAACGCGCGGCGGTATCCCACGAGGCGGTCGTCGTTCATGAACGACTCGGCGGGGTCGCCGCTGATGAACCCCACCCGCCGCCGCCCGAGCCCCAGCAGATGCTCGGTGGCGAGTTGCCCGCCTCCCGGGTTGTCGGTGAGCACGGCATTCAGCGCGAGGTGGCCGGGGTAGCGCCCGATGAAGACACTCGGTACCGTCAGGGCGCGCACCCGCTCCAGCACACCCTCGGCGATGGGGTTGCCGCCCAGGATCAGCCCGTGCGCGCGGCCCTCCCGGACCAGACGCGGCAGGTCCAGCCCGTCGAAGGCGGCGACGCTGACGGTGTGGCCGCCCTGCTCGGCCTCCTCGGTGACGCCGCGCAGCACCTCCCCGAAGAAGTGGTCGGCGCTGGGGTGGGCGCTGCTTTCCGCGATCAAGACCCCCAGGTGATGTGTGGCTCCCGGCACGTGCACGGCCGTGCGCGCCACGTATCCCACCTCCTGCGCCGCCTGCAACACCCGCCGCCGCGTCCGCTCGCTGATGCGCGGGTCGTCGCGCAGCACGAGGCAGACGGTGGACACCGAGACGCGGGCCGCCTCGGCCACGTCCTGTTGAGTCACGGGCATGGTGAGGGCAGCTTAGGCCCCCGCGCACTTTCTATTCAAATTTCATTCAAAAATTGAACCGCGCCCCGCCCCCGCCTCACCCCTCGGCCTCCCAGTCCGTCGCCCACCACACCAGGAAGTTGTACGTGGCGAAAGCCAGGAAGAAGGAGCGCGCCCGCCTCTCCCGCGCGAAGCCCGCGAGCCACGGCAGCGCGAACTGCACGGCGACGCTGGCGAGTTCCGCCCGCCCGTGCCACTGGAAGGGCACCACGCGCACCACCCCCAGGGGCGTCCGCGTCGTCGTCACGGCGAGCAGGATCAGCGCCACGAACACATTCGCCCACCGGAGCGGCGGGCCCTGTAACCCGGCCCGCCGAGCCGCCAGGTACAGGGCGGGCGCCGTCACGTAATCCACGAGGGCGTGCCCCCTCCGACCCCACAGCCTGAGCATGGCTGAGCGTACGGGCCAGGAGACGGGGTGTGTTGAGGGGACGCTGAACGCCTGTTCCCTACTGCACGGGCTTGATCTCGGACAACGACGTGGAGGTGGACTCAATCCGTTGCTGTCGCAACCGGCCCACCTCCTGCGCGTCCACAGCGTTGTCGGCCAGCACGATGGTCTGGCACAGCAGCAGCAGAGAGGCGCTGACGCTGCTCTTCAGGAGCTGGGTGCCGGAGTCGTCCAGCACCACCCCTCGGCGACCGTCGGTCAGGATCAGCACCGTGGGGCCCACGAGCAGCCCGGCGCTCGTGGGGGAGCCCCAGGTCTTCGCCCGGCAGGCCATGAGTTCCGCCCGCCACTGGTCCGTCCCCTGGCCCCCGGCCTCGCCCGTAAGCCTCGGGGAGGCGTGCCGGAGAAGCTCTTCGACGAGTTGTTGAACGACCTCGCCCTGCTCGCCCCCCAGGAGGGTCAGCGGTGTGACGACGGCGTCCCGCGTCGTCTCCCCCCGCTGCCAGGCGGCGATGGTGTCCAGCAGTTCGGCATGGGGGGCGTCGAGTGGATTGTTCATGGTGCACCTCTCACAAGTGATCTGGGAGTTCCGCTCCTGCCGGTCAAGGTCCAACCCGCGCTTCGGGCCACCTCGCCTTTCCGGCCGCTGGCGTTGGCCGGGCGGCGGCGCGAGCGTTGGCGGTAGGGGTATGGCGAGCGGCGACGGTTGACCACGTCTTCCATTGTCCCACGGTCGCGCCCGACCACCGTGTTCGCCGGGGCGCAGCAGATTCGAGGTGTCCAGGCGCCCCTGCCCGCCGCAGGACGGGAAGCGTGGGTGGTCCGAGGCCGCCCGGCCAAGTGGTGAAGCGGCGGGGTGCTCGAAGCGCCCCATCATCGGCCAGCCATCCTCCGCCCCCTACCCTCGGCTCCAGAACGGGGCGACCCGGAGCACTTGCCCAAGGAGAATGACCATGAAAAGAATCAGCCCTGCCGCCCTCCCCCTGATGCTGCTCGCCGCGACCCCCGCCGCCCTCGCCGCGCAGGGCGCCTGGGGGCCGTCCTGGGTCAGCCCCATCGGCTCGGCCACGTCCGACGCCACCTCGGGGCTCGCCCGGGACCCGGAGGGGAACCTGATCGTCGCGGGCTCGACGGGGGGCGACCTCCTGGAGACCCTCGGCAACCGTGAAGGCTTCGTCCGCAAGCTCTCTCCAGCCGGAAAGGTGCTGTGGACCACGCCGATCTCGACCCTGGAAAAGGACGACATCTTCGGCATGACGACCGACACGGCAGGCAACATCTACATCGCGGGTGGGACGGGCGGCGAGTTGCAACCCGGCGGCCAGCTTGGAAGACAGGACGCCTTCGTCGCCAGGTTGACGCCTGAGGGCAAGGTCGTGTGGGTGAAGCAGTTCGGCTCAGCTGCGGACGACTCGGCACGGGCCGTGACGCTTGGGCCAGGCGGCTCGCTGTACGTCATGGGCATTACCAAGGGAACGCTGCCCGGCGGCACGTCCGAGGGCGGGCAGGACACGTTCGTCGCCCGGTTGTCGGAGAGCGGCGAGCTGACCTGGATGCACCAGCTCGGCAACGAATTCGACGACGTGGCCGGGGGCATCGCCGTGGATGCGAGTGGGCACGTGTACGCCGCCGGGAGCGTCGGCACGAACGATATTGCCAACCTCGACGGGTTCCTCGCGCAGTTCGACGCGGCGGGCCGCCCCCTGTGGGCGAAGACGTACGCCACTGGGGGGCAGTCGTACGTCCACGGCCTCGCGGTGCGCGGCGACGCCGTCGTCCTCGTCGGCGGCACGACTACGGTGCTGCCCGGGCAGAAGTCGGCAGGGCCGGGTCAGTACGGCACCAATGACGACGCTTTTATGATCCGCGTGGACGGAAAGGGCGAGACGAAGTGGATTCGGCAGTTCGGCGGGACCGGGACAGACGGCGCCTACGGGGTGACGATCACCGAGAACGGGGACATTCTCGTGACGGGCGAGGCCGACGGCGGGCTCTTCGACCAGAAGGGGCAGGGCGAGTACGACGTGTTCGTGAGCCGGTACTCGGCGGGTGGTGAGCGCCTCTGGACGCGCCTGTTCGGCACCGCGCAGTCGGACTACGGCTCTCAGGTCCTGCCGACGAGCGACGCCCTCTTCGTGGCCGGCGTCTCGTTCGGCCCGATGGGTGGCAAGCCCGCCGTGAAGGACGTGGACGCCTTCGTCGCCCGCCTGCCCCTGGTGTCGGGGCGTTAAGAGCGCGTCCTGCCATTCGCCAGCCATCCTCCTCCTCCTACCCTCGCCCTACAGAAGAAGCAATCCGGAGCGGTTGCCCAAGGAGAACGACCATGAACAAGACTGCCCTCGCCGCCCTGCTGACGACCGCCCTGCTCGCCTCCGCCGCCAGCGCCACCCCCGCACGGGAGGGCTTCATCACGGGGACCGTCGTCAACGAGCAGGGCAAGCCCATTCCCGGTGTCGAGGTGGACGTGGACAACACGCTCTCCTACGACAGCAGCCTCATCACGTACACCGACGCTCAGGGCCGGTACAGGGTGGATGTCCGCAAGCTCCCCTTCACCTTCCAGGTCTACGCGAAGATGAAGCTGAAGTACGGCGACTCCACGGTGAAAGTCGAACTGGTGCCCAACAACCCGGATGCCGTCCCCGGCGTGGCGGGCGGCGTGCGCGATTTCGTCTTCAAGCCCAAGCCGGTGACCTCCGAGGACCCCTACGGCAATCTGGCGTGCGTCTATGTGGAGCGCGGCATCGGCGAGTACGACGTGGACACCAACCAGGTGCAGGTGACCCTCACGCCGGTTGGGAAGCTCGCGGACGGCTCGGTGGGCAAGGCGCGCACCTTCAAGCTGCTGCCCAGCGGCGGCGGCCCGGTCATTCCCAACATCATGTGGGGGACGTACAAGGTGACGGCCACGCTGAACGGCAAGCCGCTGGAGATCCGCCGCCGCACCAGCCCGAACAACTTCGAGTGGGGTTCCAGCTTCACGGGCGGCTTCGTGCGCGACTACAACATCAACCAGCCGAACATGTACCTCGAAGTCCGCCTGCCGAAGAGCGGGGACTGATTCGGGGAACCCGACCGCCGCGTTCCACACGGGCGGCAGAGGTGACAGCCATGAACAGGATTCCATCCACACGCCGCCCGGCGCACGTCCTCCTCCGCCCCCTTCGCCTGCTGCCGCTGCTGTCGGCGCTGCTGCTCGGCGGCGCCCTGGGGGTGACCGGGGGAGGCTTTGGGGGCACGACCTCCCACTCCAGCACTTCCTCCCACGCGACCCCACAGAGCCGCCCCGCTCCTGTGCCCTCCCCCACGTACAGCCCTTCCGTCGTGACGACCTCGTCCACATCTGTTCCGACGACGAGCACGCCTTCTCCCGGTTCATCCTGGAGCTTCACGGCCATCCTCGTCGTGGTGGGGGCGCTGCTGGCCTTCTTGCTCCTCTCCGCGCTGTATGAGGAGTGGGCCGGTCGTGGCCGGGGCGCCCAGGCGGTGCGTGTCCAGGTGCTGTTCGAGAACGGCGAGGAGGTGAAGCGGCACCTCCAGCGCCTCGCCCGCCGCCACGACCCGGATGCTCCCGGTGCGCTGGCGATCCTGCTGCGGGAGAGTGCACTGCTGCTGCTGCGCCACAAGGAGGACTGGGCCTACGGCACGGTCGAGCGACACGGCGCGGCGGGCGAGGACGAGGCCAATTCGCTCGTCGGGCAGTGGGCCACGGCGGCCCGCGCCACCTTCGAGACGCAGACCACCAGCCAGTACCAGGACGGCGACGCGGCGGGCGGGTACGAGCACGACACGTCGGCCGGGGGCCGGACGGGCGGCCTGTACCTCGCCGTCACGCTGGCGGTCTCGACGGCCGGGCTGGAGTTCGCCCCGGAGACGGGCGAGACGGTGCGCGACGTGGAGTCGGCGCTGCTGGCCCTTTCCGGCGTGGGAAGTGGGCAACTCCTGCGTCTGGAGGCCGTGTGGAGCCCGGACGGCGAGGGCGAGTTCCTGAGCGAGGAGCAGGCGATCCGCCGCTACCCGGTCCTCGCCCCGCTGTAACGGGCAGCGACGGGCACGAACACCGGAGTCCCCACAAGTTGCCTTCGCCGCCTCCGGGCCGAGCCACACCTTGCAGGACTACCGCCCGGGGGCACCCCGTTCTGGCGTGCCCCTGGGCTTTCCGGCGGGAGGCGACGTGGAAAGTCGGGCAGGAGGCAAGGGGTGCGTCCGGGCCACCGAGCATCGCGGCGCCCACGAGAACAGTGTGGGCGCCGCAAGTGCTGGGATTGTCGGGGTCTTGGCCCCCGTGTCCTCCGAGTTCGGCTTTAGCGTATCCGCAACGACCCCACGAAGGTGTCGATCTTCGTCAGCCGTGGGTCGTTCGCCAGGGCGTTGAGTTGCCCCTTGGTACGCGCCAGGTAGGCTTTCCAGGCCGCACTCGCCCGCGCCTGGTCCCCCGAGTTGAGGGCGTCCATGACCGGACGGTTCGGGCCCGAAAAGGCGTCCTGGGGCAGTTCCTTCAGCGGCACCGGGTACTGGAGCGAGACGTAGTGCCGCCCGTCGTTCGTGATTCCCTGGAAGGTGTAGAAGACCTGCTCGCGCGACAGGGGTGACACGTCCTGGCTGAAACCGACGAGGTACCGCACGCCGCGCCCGCCGGGGAAGTCGAGGTATTTGACGGCGGCGCTGAGCACCTGCCCGGCAAAGGGAAGAGGCAGGAAGGGCAGCTCCCCCCGAATCTCGGCGGGCACGGGGCGCTCCCTGAGCAGGGCCCGCAGGCTGCCGATCTCGGTGCGCACCCCGTCCCTCATGCCGGGGTACTGGGCGATCAGGCCCGCGACCGGGTAGACGTTGAGTTCGCGCACCTCGTCCCCCTGCGGACCGAGGGCGACCCGCACGTGCCGGGGCGGGAAGAAGTCGGGGGTGTCCTCGCGCTTCTGTGCCCCCACGGTGCGGACGGTCGCCGTTACACCGAGGGGCCGGGCGTCGAAGGTCACCTTCGGCAGGGCGGGTGTGGCGGCGGCCAGGAGAAGCAGGGCGCTGAGCAGTGTCGCGTTCATGGGGAAAGGGTACTCAGGGCCGGGTGATTCGGGGATGACGGCGGGGATGGCTGACGGGTGGCCGACATGACGGCGGGGCGCCGTTACACACGGCCGCAGTCACGGGTCGCCCCCGGAATCGGCGTCACGGTGGGTCAACGGGGAACACGAGGGGAGCCGCGCCATCCACCAGCCACCGCCCACCTCCTACCGTGCGCTCCGAACAAGGAGACGCCATGAACACCCGGCCGAACAAGGTTCTGGCAACTAAACGCCGGTAGGGTGGTGAGCGGTGACTGACCGGAAGCCCTACCGCCACCGTTTTCCCCTGAGCGTCATCGGCGACGCTCTCCGGCTCGATGACCGCTTCCCCCTCAGCCAGCGGGACGTGCAGGAACTGCTTCACGAGCGCGGTGTTCAGGTCAGCCATGAGACCTTGCGACAGTGAAACATCCCATTCGCGCCGCTCCTCACCGAGGAACTGCGCCGCCGAGAACCCCGCCCGGGTTCTCGGTGGCCTCTGGACGAGGTGTGCGTCAAGGTCGGTGGGGTAGGGCATGGGTTGTGGCGGGCGGTCAACGAACACGGAGACGTGCTGGACATCCTGCTTCAGGAACACCGCGACACCCAGGCAGCCAGGTCCTTTTTTGTGCGCCTGCTCCACCAGTACGACGTGCCGGAGGTCATTCACACCGACAAGTTGTGGAGCTACGGGGCAGCTCTGCGGGAACTTCCCGTGCTCCACACCGTGGAGCACGTTCAGGTGGTCTCCACTGCCCGCTGCAACAACCTCGTGGAACAATGGCATCGCAGGGCACGACAGCAGGAACGGAGCCAACTCGGCTTCGAACCCAGGAATTCCTCGCGCTACACGCCCGAATCTCGAACCTTCACCGCCAGACCCGAACGACCGTCCCCGCTGCCCTCCGACGAAGCAACCAGACCGCAGCACTGCTCCTCTGGAGCGAGGCGATTCAGCAGGCGGCTTGATTCTCAAGCCGCCTGCTGAGCTACTCCGCTTCGCTGAGGTTAAGTTGCCAGAACTCTTCGGCCCAACCCGCAGCGCCGGGCTCTCCCTTGGCGACCGGTACTGCCTGGCGCTCGCGCAGCGCCTCGGCATCCCGGCCTTAACCGCTGACCGGGCCTGGAGCAGCTTGAGTGTTGGCGTGCCCACCACCGTGATTCGCTGAACTGGAAGACGGGTGTGACGCGGCGAGAAGAATCGCCCCGTTCCTGACCGTTCGGGGCGGGTTGAGCAGCGTGGTCTGGGCTTTTCCTCGCTGCACCCGGTGCAGGACTCCCACCACGGCGGGAGCCTGCACGCTCCGGCGTTGATCCGGCTGGCTGTACCTCGCGTTCGACGTGGAGGGAAGGCGGCAACGCGGGCGCCTGAAAGCGGAGGCGTCGTGGGACTCGCGGAGAAGTGAATCCCCTGGGAGGAGGCCTTCGCCCTAGCGCGTCCGGTGGAAAGTGGGCCGCCAGAAAGGATCGGGAAGCTTGCCGTGTCCTTGACATAGGTTCTAGGCTTGACCCTCGCTCCCCGCGGCGAACACGACCGTCGCCAGCGAGTGCCGCGGCAGGTGAACGCCCCACGTGCCGTCCCGCTCGCGGCCTACCTCCAGCGGCACGGGGGAGACCCGGTCCGGCTCCTCGAAGGTGTTCTGCGCGTTCGGCTGATCGGCGGTCAGCAGGTGCGCCTGCCGGACGGAAGGCTCCGCGAAGGGCAGCCGCACGAACGCCGGACGCGAGATATGCCGGTTGAGCAGGGTGACGGCGAAGCCCTCCGCATTCCGGGAAGCGGTGGCCGTCACGGCGGGGGAGCCGTCGGGCAGGCGTTCGCCCCCGCTGACCTTCACGGGCAGCGCCTCCGCCCTGATGTGGGGCTTATGCAGCGCGAGGACGTGGTACGTCGGCGTGTGGATGGCCTGCGTCCCCTTCGTCAGCACGACGGCCTGGAGCACGTTCACGATCTGGGCGAGGTTCGCCATACTCAGCACTCGGCACTGGCGGTGCAGGACTTCCAGCATGGCCCCGGCGGCGAGGGCGTCCCGCAGCGTGTTCGCCTGCTCGTAGGTGATGGGCTCGCGACGCGCGGTGCCCTCCCCCGGTCCCCAGGGCCGCGCCTCCGGGTGCCACACGCCCCACTCGTCGAGCGCGATGCCGATGCGCTGCCTGCCGCCCGTCACCCGCGCGATCACGTCCGCCGTGCGCGTAATGTTGCCCTCGGTGGCCTCCGCCTCCTGAATCAGGGCGTAATACTCCTCCTCGCTGAAGTCCGTCTCCGGGCCGCCGTGGGTCCAGTAGTGGTGGATGGAGAGGTGGTCCACCAGCGGCAGGCTCCAGCCCAGCGTCTCCAGCGCCTTGCGGTTCCACTCGCGGTCCATCCCGGCCTGGAAGCAGCCCTCGTCCTCCAGGCCGACCATCACGAGTTCGGCGGTGGGGTCCACGTGGCGCAGCATGGAGGCGTAACGGCGGTACTCGTGGGCGTACGTCTCCGGGGCGAAGCGGCCCCCGCAGTCCCAGCTCTCGTTGCCGACGCCCCAGAGCCGCACGTTCCAGGGCTCGGCCCGGCCGTTCGCCGCGCGTTCGCGGGTCAGGCTGGTGTCGGCGGCCCCGTTGCAATACTCCAGCCAGTCGCACAGCTCCTGCACGGTGCCGCTGCCGACGTTGCCCGCCAGGTAGGGCTCGGCCCCGATCAGCTCGCACAGGCGCAGGAATTCGTCCGTGCCCAGCGCGTTCGTGTCGGACACCTGGAGGCCGCACGAGATGCCCAGCCGGGTCATCCTCTCCGGCCCGATCCCGTCGCGCCAGTGGTAGTGGTCGGCGTAGCAGCCGCCCGGCCAGCGCAGCAGGGGCACGGGCAGTTCGCGCAGGGCGCTCAGTACGTCGTTGCGGAAGCCGTCCGTGTTCGGAATCTCGGAATCAGGGCCCACCCACAGCCCGTCGTAACAGCAGCGGCCCAGGTGCTCGGCGAAGTGGCCGTACAGCCGGGGGGAGAGGTTGCCGATGGGAGAGTTGGTGCGGACGTGCAGTGTGGCGGTTTGCAGGGAAGGGGAGGTGGTCACGGGGTCCTCGCGGGGTGAAGGCTGAGTTGGGGGCGGAGATGGAAAACAGACCCTCCCGCCACGTGCGGGGAAGACGCGCGGGCGGGAGCTTCTCGGGATTTCGCGCCCTCCTTGACGGGGTTACTCGACCGTGGGCCAGTCGCCCGACCAACCGAGTCGCCGGATGCTCATGGTGGGCAGGTAGTTCTGGTTGGCGTCGTAGGAGTGGTAGATCAGGTGCGTGTTGCCGCCCTCGGTGTACACGTCCTCGCCGCCTGCGCCCACCAGGCTGCCCTGGCCGGTGAGCAAGACGGTGCCTCCGCCTTCAGTGAGCGCCTTGCCGGTCCTGTCCACATACGGGCCAGTCACGCTGGTGGAGCGGCCCACCGCCAGTTTGTAGGTGGTATTGCGCCCCTGGCAGCAGAAGTCCCAGGACATGAACAGGTAGTAGTAGCTCCCGTGCTTGGTGATCGCCGGGCCCTCGATGGGGTTGTACTGCACCCCCGGGCGGTCGGCGAGGGCGACGCGGTCCCCCGTGGGCGTCTTCATGTCCTGCAACTTCTGGAGTTTGAGGCCGCTCCAGAAGGACCCGTAGGAAATCCACCACTGCCCCCCGTCGTTGAACACGTGCGGGTCAATGGCGTTGAAATCGTCGGTGGTATTGGAAGTCAGGATGGGCCCCTGGTCCTGCCAGCTCCCGAGGTCCCCCGGGGTGGTCGTGGTCGCCAGACCTATGGCCGAGTGGTTCTTTCCGAATTCCGACACTGCGTAGTACAGGTAGTAGGTGTCGCCATTCTTCACCACGTTCGGCGCCCAGAGGTTGTTGGCGTGGTAGCCGTTCTTGGCCCACTCGGGTGCGGTAATCGCCCCCTGGACCTTCCACTCCCCGTTCAGGCTGGGGGCCGACCGGACGCGGATGCCTCCCGGGTCGGCCTCGGTCTGAATCAGGCCCGTGGAGAACACGTAATAGGTGTTCCCGGCCTTGAAGAGGGTGGGATCGTGCGCGTCGAGTTCCCCCGTGAGCGTCAGGAGTGCCGGGCCGCCGTCGGATGGAGTGGACCCTAACCGCGTGCAGGACGACAGCAGGCCCGAAAGGACGAGAAGGGCAACGGTTTTAGGCTTCATAAGAGCTCCTCAAAACGGCGTCAGCCGTCCGCTGACCAGGCACAGGAGTTCCTGGCCTAATACAGGCGAGAGTTTGGTGTGTTCGGTGTTCTATGGCAGACGTTCCTGTGCATTCACCTGGGCGCCTCCCTCACCTCCTCCCGGAGCCAGACGCGCATTTCGCCGGGCTCGCGCTGGTCCCACAGGGCATACGGCACGGCGCACAGTGAGGTTGTGATCTGACGCGGGGGAGCGGTCCGGTACAGCGTTCCCCCCCAGTCGCCCGGCTCCTCCACCTCGGCCTCTCCACGAACGACGCTGACACCGCCCAGCAACTCCGGCTCAAAGGTGGCCGTGAGGTCCGCACCGCGCGGCAGGGCGAGCTGGTGCAGGGGCACGTCCACGTCTGCCTCCTCCACGCAGTACACGACGGGGCCACGTTGCAGGGCGACCAGCCCGGCGTCCTGTCGCACGTTCGGGTGGACATAGACGCGCTCGACGGGCATGGGGAGATTCAGTTCCACCCGGTCCTGAGCGCTCCACTCCCGTGTGAGGTGGACGTGGCCGTCGCGGGCGTCAGACAGGTCCACCGCCTCGCCGTTTACAGAGAGCTTCGGATCGCGGCACCACCTCGGCAGCCGCAGCGACAGGGTGAAGCGGGCCGGACGTTCGAGGTCGAATTCCAACTCGACCTTCCCCTCCCAGGGGTACTCCGTGCGCTGGTAGAAGGTCACCGGCTGACCTTCCACTTCGAACCGGGCGCTGCCCCCCGCATACAGGTGAACGGCGATACCGTCCGCCGTCCGCCCGTACACGTACCCCCCCAGTGAGGCGAGCAGGCGCGACACGTTCGGCGGGCAGCAGGGGCAGGAGTGCCATTCCCAGCGGTGTTTGTCCCCGTGACTCTCCAGCGGGTTGTCGTAGAAGAAGCGCCGCCCGTCCTGCGCCACGCCACTCAGGACGTTGTTGTAGAGCGCACGCTCCATCAGGTCGGTGTACTGCCCGTCGCCCGTCAGGTTCAGCATTCGCTGAGCCCAAAAGACCAGTCCCACCGCGGCACAGGTCTCCGCGTAGGCTGTGTCGTTGGGCAGGTCGTAATTCGTGGTCATGCCCTCGTTGTGCGCGGAGGGGCCCAGACCACCCGTCACATACAGGCGCCGGGAGGTGAGGTCGGCCCACAACCGCTCGCAGGCCTGGCGCAGGCTCTCGTCCCCGAGTTCAGCGGCGAGATCGGCCATCGCGCTGTAGAGGTACATGGCGCGGACAGCGTGGCCCACCACCTTGTCCTGCTCGCGCATGGGCTTGTGGGCCTGCATGTACTCATAGGGCAGGGCATCACCGTGGGACAGGAGTTCGGAGCTGGGTTCCTCCCCGCGCGCCCGCGCCTCCTCGTCGAAGAAGTACGGCTGCCGCCCGCGCTCGTCCACGAAGTAGCGGGCGAACTCCAGATACTCGCGCTTGCCCGTCAGGCGGGAGAGCTTCACCAGCGCCAGCTCGATCTCCTCGTGGCCGGGATAGCCGTGCTTCTGGCCGGGATGGGGGCCGTACACCCCCATCAGGAAACGGATGTACCGCTCCATCACGTCGAGGAAGGCCGTCTTGCCGGTGGCCTGCGTGTAGGCAACGGCGGCCTCGATCAGGTGTCCCGCGTTGTACAGCTCGTGCCAGTCACGCTCATTGGTGAGGCGGTTCTGGGACTCGATGGCGGTGAAGAAGGTGTTGAAGTAGCCGTCGGGCTGCTGCGCCGCCGCGATCTTCTCCACCAGCGCGTCCACCTGCGCCTCCAGCGCCGCGTCGGGGTGGGTGGCTAGGGCGTAGGCTGCCGTCTCGATCCACTTGGCGATGTCCGAATCCCACCACATCTGCGGCGTGACGGCGCTGCCGGGGTGGCAGGGGACTCGCAGGGGGCGCGGTCTCAGGTCGAGGGCATCGATGGCTCCCACCCGCTCCAGTTGCTCATAGAGGAAGGGCAGGGTGGCGGTCCGGTTCACTTCGAGGCGG
Organism: Deinococcus aetherius; assembly: GCF_025997855.1. Lineage (NCBI taxonomy): Bacteria > Thermotogati > Deinococcota > Deinococci > Deinococcales > Deinococcaceae > Deinococcus > Deinococcus aetherius. The sequence continues at coordinate 253,777 of NZ_AP026562.1, read as the reverse complement.
GGGCGCCAGAAGCGGTCATCCAGGGTCACGCTTTGGAGGGGCAGCGGCGTGAACCGCAGTGAGTTGTTCAGGGGGTCGGTCATGCGAAACCTCGGAGGTAGGGCTACCCCACCTGCACCATCACCTTGATCACGCCGTCCTCGTAACCGGAGTGGCGCTCGAAAGCCCGTTGCACCTGTTCCAGCGGGAATACGTCGCTGACCAGGCCGTCCACGTCCACCATTCCCCGCTCGACCAGGGCGATGGCCTCCGGGTAGGTGTGCGCCATGCGCCGGGAAAAGATCAGCGAGAGGCCCTTGCGGCGGGCGAGCGAGTGTTGCACCGTGCAACGGTCGTCGCCTGGGATGCCAACGAGGACGACCTTTGCACCAGGACGGGCCAGCAGCGCCGAGGTCTGCACGGAGTCGTCCGCCCAGCCCGCCTCGAACACCACGTTGTAGCGGGACTCCTCCGCGGGGTCGTAGGTCGCCGCCACCGAGGTCGCGCCGCTGCGGGTGGCGAAGCCCCGGCGCCAGGTCAGCGGCTCGATCACGTGGAGAGCCGTAACCCCTGCGAGTTTCAGCAGTTGGACGAGCAGCAAGCCGATAGGCCCCGCGCCCACGACGGCAGCCCGGTCGCCCACGTCGACGTGCCCCAGCCGCAGCGCGTGGAGGGCTACCCCCAAGGGTTCGAGCATCGCGCCGCCGTTGTCCGACACGCTCTCCGGCAGGACGAAGCAGTTGTGGGCAGGTGCGCTGAGGTATTTCTGGAGTGCCCCGTCGCGCGGGTACACGCCCATGAAGGTGTGGTGGGCACAGAGGTTGGGGTTCCCCTCGCGGCACTCCCGGCAGTGGCCACAGGCCACGTGCGGCTCGACGGCCACCCGGTCCCCCACCTTCAACGGCCGGTCGTCGCCGTCCAGGATTCCCCCAGGGGCCTGCACCACCACGCCCATGAACTCGTGACCGAGGACGAGGGGCCGCTCGATCTCGATGTTGCCAATTCGCCCGTCGGCGAACATGTGGATGTCGGAGCCGCACACGCCGACGGTGCGAATCTCCACCACGATTTCACCAGGAGCGGCAGCGGGCAGGTCACGCTGGGTGAGGGCGAACTGGCCGGGACCGGTCAGGACGGCGGCGGGGTGACTCATAGCTGGCCTCCCCCGGGCAGGGGATCGAGCGTGGGCCACCCGTCAGCGCCCCAACGCGACGGCGAAACCTGAAGCTGCGGCGTGCCCCCCTGGTCCCCGTCGTAGTAGTGGTAGACGAGCAGGTCGCGCGAGCCGTCGTGGATCGCCTCCTGCCCGCCCGGCCCGATGTAGCGCCCATAAGTGGCCTGAAGCTGGCTTCCTCCGCCTTGCAGCATAGGCACGCCCTCTTGATCGACGTAAGGCCCGGTCACGTTCTTCGAGCGGCCCACCATGATCCGGTAGGTGCTCTCCAGCCCCGCGCAGCAGCGGTCGAAGGACACGAAGAGGTAGTAATAGCCGTCATGCCGCAGGACTGAGGCCGCCTCGATGGCCCCGCCCCCGCGTGAGGCGAGGCTGTAGAGCTTCGGATTGCTCGCCCTCAGCCTGCCGCTCACCGGGTCGAGTTCGCGCATCTTGATCCCTTCCCAGAAGGACCCGAAGGCCAGCCACGCGCGCCCATCCGGCGTGTCGATACGGGCCGGGTCGATGGCATTGAAGGTGTCGCCCTGCTGGCTGGTCACCACCACGCCCTGATCCACCCAGCCTTTCGCCGGATTTTTCGGGTCGAGATGCTTGTTGGTCATCAGGCCGATGGCGCTGGTGTTCTTCCCGAAGAGGGACGCGGCGAAGTACAGGTAGGTCGTATTCCCCCGCGCGAAGAGGTGCGGCGCCCACAGGTTGGGCGGTGCGGTCCCGAGCTGCTTCTCCACCCAGGCGGGCTGTGTTTCCCCCAACGTGCCCGCGTCCGTCCAGATGATGCCATTGGGCGAGGTCTTGATTCGCAGGGTGCCGCCGTCCACGTTCTCGTAGCCCGTGCCCATCGCCACGTAGGTGTTGCCGACGCGCAGCAGGGTGGGGTCGTGGATTTGCAGGTCGCCCTTCAGAATGGGCTGGGTGGGGCGGTCACCACCGCCTGATGCGACGGAGCCCAGCGTGAGCAGGAGGGGCGCAGCCCGTCTCACTCCCGGCTTCCCCCTCATGCCCTCAGCCCCTGCGCGAGGACGTAGTACAGGTCGTTCAGACGCAGCGCCTCGCGGAAGGCCCGCAGCCGAGTGTTCTCGTCGATCACCACCAGCTCCACCCCGGCGATGGCTGCGAAGTCCTCGATCATCTCCGTCGTTACCGCGTAGCTGTATCCAGTGTGGTGCGCGCCCCCTGCATAAATCCACCCTGCACAGGCCGTCTTGAAGTCCGGCTCGCACTCCCACACCGCCCGCGCGACCGGCAACTTCGGCAGCTCCGGGTGATCCACCGCCTCCACCTCGTTCACAATGAAGCGGAAGCGGCTGCCCAGGTCCACCAGCGAGACGTTGATCGCCCGGCCCTGCTGCGCGTCGAACACCAGCCGCACCGGGTCCTCCTTCCCGCCGATACCGAGGGGATGGACCTCCAGCCGGGGTTTGCCTGTGGCGATGGTGGGGCAGACCTCCAGCATGTGCGCGCCCAGCACCTGATGGTTGCCCGGTTCCAGGTGGTAGGTGTAGTCCTCCATGAAGGAGGTGCCGCCTTCCAGTCCCTGCGCCATCACCTTCATCGCGCGCACCAGGGCCGCCGTCTTCCAGTCGCCCTCACCGCCGAAGCCGTAACCATCGGCCATCAGCCGCTGGGTGGCGAGACCGGGAAGCTGCTTCAGGCCGTGCAGGTCCTGGAAGTTGTCGGTGAAGCCCTTGAAGCCGCCTTCCTCCAGAAGGGAGCGCAGGCCGAGTTCGATACGGGCGCCGTCTCGCAGAGAAGCGTGGCGCTCACCACCGGGCTGCAATTCGGGCCCGACCTCGTACTCGCTCAGATAGGTCTGGATCAGCGCGTCCACCTGCGCCTCAGTCGCCGCGTTCACCCGCTCGGCCAGGTCGCCCACCGGGAAGGCGTTGACCGCGAAGCCGAAGCGCATCTCGGCGCTCACCTTGTCGCCCTCGGTCACGGCCACGTCACGCATGTTGTCGCCGAAGCGGGCAAAGCGGGCCCCCTGGAGGTCGTGCCAGGCCCAAGCGGCACGCGCCCACGCACCCAACCTGGAATGCACCTCCGGGTCGGACCAGTGGCCCACCACCACCTTGCGTTCCAGTCGCAGCCGGGTATGCAGGAAGCCCGCCTCCCGGTCCCCGTGGGCGGACTGGTTGAGATTCATGTAATCCATGTCCAGGCTGTCCCAGGGCAGTTCCCGGTCGAACTGGGTGTGCAGGTGGGCGAAGGGCTTCTTGAGCGTGCTCAGCCCGCCGATCCACATCTTCGACGGCGAGAAGGTGTGCATCCAGAGGATCAGCCCGGCGCACCGGGGGTCGCTGTCCGCTTCGCGGCACAGGCGGCGAATCTCCTCGGGGGTGGTCAGCACGCCCTTGGTCACGACTTCGAGCGGGATGGAGGGGCTCTCGTTCAGCGCATTCCCGATCACCCCGGCATGGGCCGCCACCTGTTCGAGGGCTTCAGGCCCGTAGAGGTGCTGTGAACCGCAGACGAACCACACCTCCGCCGGGGCGAGGTGGACGGGCGCCTTGGCCTGGGGGACAGTCTGGGTGAGCGTCGTCATGCGGGTCCTTTCGCGGGTGTGCCGGACCTCTGCCCGTACACGCCCTGGTAGCGGTCGTAGAGCCTGTCGATGTGTTCCTGAGCGATGAGTTGGACGGCCCCGAGCTGGAAGGCGAGGAAGACGGTGCGCGCCACGTCCTCACACATCACGGCGGCCTTGAGGGCGGCTCCCGGCGTCTTGCCGACCGTGAAGACTCCGTGGTTTTGCAGGATGATCGCGGGCGAGCGGTGCCCGCGCAGCACCCGCACGACCTCCGCGCCGATCTCCTCGCCGCCGATGAGCGCGAAGCCGCCGCAGGGGATCGGCCCGCCGAACTCGTCGGCCATCGCGGTCAGGATGCAGGGAATCTCGCGGGCGTTGGCGGCCCAGGCGGTCGCGTAGGGGCTGTGGGTGTGGACGATGCCGCCGACCTCCGGCAGGTGGCGGTAGATGTAGGCGTGGGTGGCGGTGTCCGACGAGGGGCTGAAGTCGCCCTCCACCACGTTCGCCTCCATATCGGTGACGACCATGCTCTGGGGCGTCAGGTCCTCGAAGGTGACGCCGCTGGGCTTGATGACCATGTGCTCCCCGGCGCGGGCGCTGATGTTGCCGCTCGTCCAGGTGACCAGGCCGTTTTTCGGCAGTGCCAGGTGCAGCCGGGTGAGGTCCGCTCGCAGGTCCTCGTACATCAGTCCGCCCTCCTCATCGCTTTCAGGCGGTGCATGACCTCGTTCGCGCCGCGTCCGAAGTAGTCATGCAGGCTGACGTATTCACCGTAGAGCCTGTCGTAGGTGCGCTGGTTTTTCGCGTCCGGCACAAAGGCCTCCCGCCGCACCTTGCCCATGCACTTCGCCGCGGCAAAGATGTCTGGGTACTCGCCCGCTGCCACCGCCGCGTGCATCGCGCTTCCCACCGCCGGACCCTGCTCCACGTCGAGAACGCTCAGCGGGCGGCCTGTCACGTCCGCGTAAATCTGCATGAGCATCCGGTTGCGCTTGAGGCCGCCGGAGATGACGATTTCGTTCACGGGCACACCGCTCCCCTCGAAGTTCTCGACGATCACACGGGTCCCGTAAGCCGTCGCCTCGATCAGGGCGCGGTAGATGTCGGGCGCGCGGGTGCCCAGCGTCAGCCCCAGAATCATGCCACTGAGGTTCGCGTCTACCAGCACGCTGCGGTTGCCGTTGATCCAGTCGAGCGCCACCAGGCCGTGTTCGCCGGGCGCTTGAGTGGACGCTTCCCGCTCCAGCAGAGCGTGGAGGTTAATCCCCTCCCGTTTCGCCTGCTCGTGGTACTCGGGCGGCACGCCGTTCTTCACAAACCAGGCGAAGATGTCACCTACGCCGCTCTGCCCCGCCTCGTAGCCGTACAGGCCCGGCACGACCCCGCCCGGCACGACCCCGCACATGCCCGGCACCTCGCGCAAGGTGTCCCCGAGGAGGACATGGCAGGTCGAGGTGCCCATAATCGCCACCAGCCGCCCCGGCTCCGTGACTCCGGCGGCGGGCAGGGTGACGTGCGCGTCCACGTTGGCGACGGCGATGGCGGTCCCGGGCTTCAGGCCCGTCCACCCGGCGGCCCGCGGAGTAAGTTCCCCGGCCTTGCCTCCGAGGGGTGCCAGGTCCTCCTTCATCCGCGTCTGAACCACATCCGCGAAGTCCGGGTGCAGTTCCGCGAAGTAGCCCTGGTCCGGGAAGTGCCCGTCCTGGTGGATCGCCTTGTACCCCGCCGTGCAGGCGTTGCGCGTCTCCACGCCCGTCAGTTGCCACACCACCCAGTCGGCGGCCTCAATCAGCCGTTCACTGGCCCCGTACATCTCCGGGTCCTCCTCCAGAATCTGGAGCGCCTTGGCGAAGAACCACTCCGAGGACTGCTTGCCGCCGTAGCGGGGCAGCCAGAACTCGCCGCGCCCCTCGGCCAGCGCGTTGATGCGGTCGGCCTGGGGCTGTGAGGCGTGGTGCTTCCAGAGCTTCACCCAGGCGTGCGGGCGGCGCGCGTACTCGGGGAGGAAGCATAGCGGTGTGCCGTCCGCCGTGGTCGGCATCATCGTACAGGCGGTGAAGTCGATGCCGATGCCGATTACGTCGTCTGGGAAGACGCCGGACGCCTTCAGCGCGGCGGGCACGGCCTGCTGGAACACGTCCAGGTAGTCCTGGGGGTGTTGCAGGGCCCATTCCTTGCCCAGTTTCTCTTCGGTGGGCAGGGTGCGGTCCATCACGACGTGGGCGTAGGGCGTCACGCCTTCGCCCAGCACTGCGCCGTCGGAGACGCGGACGATCACGGCGCGGCCCGACTCGCTGCCGAAATCGACGCCGACCGCATAACGCTCAGCCATGTCGGGCCTCCGGGAGGGGAAAAACAGATGACAAGGGATGCCTCCGTGGCGTCCGGGCGGGGGCACCACCTCGGGGACGCCGGGGAGGAGGTGGCGAGGCAGGAAGTGGGGGCGGGCTTGACTGTGAACGATCACATCGTATGCTGGGGGGGTCAGCCTGTCAACGCTCGCCCCGGCGGAGGGTTCCGCCGCACGCTCCCGTGCGACCTCGCGGAGTTCACGCCTTCCCCCGCCCGAAAGGACGCCCCGTGGACCAGAACCGTGCGACCGTCTCCCTCAATACCCAGCGCACCATCGCCGAAATCTCCCCGCTGATCTTCGGGGGCTTTGCCGAGCACATGGGCCGCTGCATCTACGAGGGCATCTACGACCCTGGCTCACCCCTGGCCGATGAGAACGGCATCCGGCAAGATGTGGTGGCTGCGCTGAGGGAGACCAATTACCGCATCATGCGTTACCCGGGCGGGAACTTCGTGTCGGGCTACCGCTGGACGGACGGCATCGGGCCGAAGGAACAGCGCCCCCGCCGCCGCGCCCTGGCCTGGCGCTCCATTGAGACCAACCAGTTCGGCCCGCACGAGTTCATGGAGTTCGCCCGGGAGATTGGCACCGAGCCTATGTGGGCGGTCAACCTGGGCACGGGCACGATTCAGGAGGCCGCCGACCTCGTCGAGTACCTGAACCTGCCCACCGGCACGCTCTACAGCGATCTGCGCGCCAAAAACGGCCACCCCGAGCCCTACGGCGTGAAGTACTGGTGCCTGGGCAACGAGATGGACGGTCCCTGGCAGATCGGCCAGATGGACGCGGCGACCTATGCCGAGAAGGCCGTGCAGGCTGCCAAGTTGATGCGCTGGATGGACCCCACGATCCAGACCATCGCCTGTGGCTCGTCCGCGACCGCCATGCCCGGCTACCCCGACTGGGACATGACGGTGCTGGGCCATGCCTACGACCACATCGACTACTTCTCGATGCACCACTACGCGGCCAACCCCTACCCGACCATCTCGAACACCGAGAGATTGCCGGTGGACACCGACTCCTACCTGGCGAGCAGCCTCCACTTTGAGGAACACGCCGACACGCTCGGCGCCGCCATTCGCGTGGCGAAGGCGAAGAAGCGTTCCAAAAAGAATGTCCACCTCTGCTGGGACGAGTGGAACGTCTGGTACCGCGCCAAGGGCGGGGACGGCGAGTGGAGCGAGGCCCCGCACATCCTGGAGGAGGAGTACAACCTGGAGGACGCCCTCGTGGTGGCGACCTGGCTGAACACCTTCCTGCGCAAGGCCGACATCGTGAAGATAGCCTGCATCGCGCAGATCGTGAACGTGATCGCGCCGATCATGACCCGCAAGGACGGGATGTTCAAGCAGACCATCTTCTACCCGCTGACGATCTTCAGCAACCACGCGAGCGGGTACGCGCTGGACGCGCTGGTCAAGGCGCCGCTGCGGGCAACCAAGCGCTACGGCGACGTCCCCCAGCTCGACGCCTCCGCCAGCTTCGATCCGGCTACCGGTAAGGGCGGGGTGTTCTTGGTAAACCGCTCGCAAACCCAGCCGCTGACCCTGCACCTCTGCTGGGAGGACGAGGCGCCGCAGAGCGTGACGCGCGCCTGGCAGATGCACGGCGAGGACCCCTTCGCGGGCAACTCCTTCGAGCAGCCGGACAACGTGGTGCCCTACGAGTTCACCCCTCCCCACATGGAGGGCCGCGCCGTCACGCTGGAATTGCCGCCCCTATCCTTCACCGCCCTGCTGACTCAGCACACGCGGGGCTGAAGGGTCCCCGATGGCTTGACAGAACTTCACAGGATGTTTAAGCTGTGATCGTTCACATCAACAACCCAGATCGGCCTGACGGTTCGCCTCGCGCTCTGCCCCTGCCGGTTCTCCGGCTGCGTTCGCCGCTTCCCGCGCTCCGCGCCCGGCCCCTCGCACGTCGCTCCCCCTGGAGGAATGTATGCGTCACAGGATGATCACCCTCGGCCTCACGGTGTCCGCTGCTCTCGCCAGCGCCGCCCACGCGCAGACCAAGATCGTGTTCTGGGACTTCTTCGGGGGCGGCGACGGCGCCCGCATGAAGCAGATCGTGGACACCTTCAACAGCTCGCAGAAGGACATCGTGGTGCAGCGCACGACGCAGACGTGGGGGAATCCCTTCTACACCAAGGTGCATACCGGTGTAGTCTCCGGCCAGGTGCCCGACGTGATGACCTATCACCTGTCGCACCTGCCTGCGGGCCTGCAAGGCAAGGACCTGCGTCCCCTCACGGCGGCTGAGCTGGCTCAGGGAGGCCTGAAGCCCGCCGACTTCCAGGCGAACCTGGTGAACACCATGACCGGGGACGCCAAGGTGCAGTCCGGGCAGGCGGGCTGGTACGCGGTCCCGCTCGACACGCACACCTTCGTGCTGTACCTCAACAAGGACCTGCTGAAGAAGGCGGGTGTGCTGGGCGCCAATGGTCAGCTCACGGGCGTGAACAGCGTCGCGGGCATGACGGCCATGCTGCGCCAGATCAAGGCCAAAACCGGCGTGACACCCCTGGGCCTGAGCACCAACCAAGACCCCGCCAACGTCTGGCGGCTGTGGTACACCCTGTTCCTGCAACAGGGCGGGACGCTGGTGCGGAACGGCAAGCTCGACCTGACGGACCTCGACACCAAGGGCAAGGTGGCCCTTCAGGTCATGGCGGACTGGGCCAAGGAGGGCCTGATCCCCAAGAACACCCAGTACCGGCGAACGTGGCCCTGTTCACCTCCGGACGCACCGCGATCATGGCGAATGGCAACTGGGAGGTGCCCACCCTGGTGGACGCCAAGGCCAAGGGCACCCTCAAGTTCGACTACGGCGTGGTGAGCTTCCCCAAGCTGTACGCCAACCAGAAGACCTGGGCTGACTCGCACATGCTGGCGATCCCCGCCAACGCCAAGGGCCAGCTCAGCCCGGAGAAACTCAAGGCCGTGATGACCTTTGTCGGGTACGTGCAGAAGCAGGGCGGCCTGACCTGGGCAGGTGGCGGTCACATCCCCGCTTACCTGCCCACCCAAAGCAGCGCGGCCTTCAAGGCCCTCCAGCCCAACGTGCAGTACAGCGCGACCTCGGCCAGGGACGCGACCCTGGAGCCCACCCTGCCCATCTTCGGTGTGGGCGGCCCGGTGTACGACGCGGTCGGCAACAACTTCACGCCCGTGCTGCTGGGGCAGATCAGCGTTGACCAGGCCATGAGTAAGTTCAAAACGGCCCTCCAGAACTTCAACAAGTAAGGGGGGAAGGGGGAAGGCGGCCGTGGCCTTCCCCCTTTGCGTTTCCCAGCCCCACGGGAAAGGAGAACCCGGCGTCATGCTCGAAACCGTTTCCAAACCGGGGCGTCTGGCTAGCCAGGAAAAGCAGGTCCAGCTCCGCAGGCGGGGCGTCACGGCCCTCCTGATGGTCGCGCCGTTCGTCCTGCTCTACCTGGTGTTCCTGATCTACCCCTCCCTGCGGGTGTTGCAACTGAGCCTCACCAACGCCGACCTCACCGGGCAGGGGGAGTACGTGGGGCTGAGCAACTACGCGCGGCTGTTGCGCGAGCCCACCTTCTGGACGGCGCTCCTGAACACGCTGTACTTCATCCTGCTGACGGTCGTGCCCAACACGCTCGTCGGTTTGGGGCTGGCCCTGCTGGTGACGAGATTGAACCGGCTCAAGGGGCTGGTGCTCGCCTGCTTCTTCCTGCCCTACGTTCTGCCGGTCAGCGTGGTCACCAACATCTGGAACTGGGTGCTGGACTCGAACTTCGGGATCGTGAACACCATGACCCACAGCACCGTCGCGTGGTTCCAGGACCCGGTGTGGGCCATGCCCGCCGTCGCGTTCGTGACGATCTGGTGGACGGTGGGCTTCAACATCCTGCTGTTCATCGCCGGGCTTCAGAACATCCCCCCGGAGATCTACGAGGCCGCCGCGCTCGACGGGGCGTCGGGCTTCCGGCTGTTCCGCTCGATCACCTGGCCCAACCTCTGGCCGGTGACCAGCCTCGTGCTGCTGCTGCAACTCATCGCCCAGTTCAAGATCTTCGATCAGGTCTACCTGCTCACGGCGGGCGGCCCCTTCGACAAGACGCTCGTGCTGCTCCTGTACTCCTACCGCGAGGGCTTCCAGCAGCAGCACGGCGGCTACGCCTCGACCATCGGCGTGGTGCTGATGGTGGTCATCCTGGCCGCCTCGCTGCTCCAGTCGAGGGTGCTGGGCCGGGGAGAACGCGCATGACGACCACCGTTCCACGCGCCGCGCGCACCGCCTCGTCCTCCGTCCGGCTGGCCCGGCTGTGGGGCGGGGTCGTGACCGCGCTCACCGTCCTGCTGGCCGCGCTGTGGGTCTTCCCGCTGTACTGGGCGGCCATCACGTCTCTGAAAGCCGACAACGACACCATCGCCAACCCGCCGACCTTCTGGCCGAAGCCCTTCGATTTCAGCAGCTACACCTATATCCTCCAGAACAGCCCGCTGGTGCGCTGGTACGCCAACTCCATCCTGACCTCGCTGGCGATCACGGTGCTCGTGCTGCTGCTCTCGCTGCTGTGCGCCTACGCCCTCTCGCAGATCGACTTCCGGGGGAGGAAGTGGCTGTACGTGCTGGTGCTGGTGGGGTTCATGATTCCCTTCCAGGCGAGCCTGATTCCGCTGTTCATCCTGATCAACAAGATGGGGCTAGTAAACAACTTCGCTGGGCTGATCCTGCCGCAGCTCGCCGCCCCCCTCGCGGTGGTGATCTACAAGCAGTTCTTCGACCAGATTCCCCACGAACTCGGCGACGCCGCGCGCATCGACGGGGCGGGCGAGTGGCGGGTGCTGTTCAGCATCTTCCTGCCGTTGAACTGGAGCATTACCGTGGCGCTCGCCATCGTGACCTTTATCGCGGCCTGGAACAACTTCCTGTGGCCCTTCATCGTGCTGAACGACCCGCCTAAACTCACCATCCCGGTCGGCATCACCCAGGTGCAGTCGGCCTACGGGGTGGCCTACGCCAAGACGATGGCGACGGCCGTCACAGCGGCCCTGCCCACCGTGATCGCCTACCTGATCTTCCAGCGCCGGGTAACCGAGGGAGTCATGGCGACCGCCGGACTGAAGTAACCCGGGAGTAACCCGGGGGGTGCAGGGGGGGCAGAACGACCGGGTGACCGCGTTCTGCCCCCCTCCTTGAACGGGAGTTGAGGCACGGCGCCCGGGCCCTCCGCCGCAGGTAGGATGACGGGTCGCCCGAACCCGGACCGTGACACCCCCACATGCGCCGTGACAGAGCCCCCCTGAACTCCCCCCACCCCACCCTCCACCCCCGCTGGACGCCCCGAAGCAGCGTGAGAGGACGAGCATGTCGAAGGTAGTCCCCCGCAACGCCACCATTCACGACGTCGCCAAACGGGCGGGCGTCTCCTATCAGACGGTCTCCCGGGTCATCAACAACCACGTCAGCGTGGCACCCGCCACCCGCCAACGGGTGCTCCACGCCATCGAGGAACTGAAGTACAAGCCCAGCCTGATCGCCAAGGGGTTGGTGACGCGCCGCTCGCACCTCATCGGCATCGTCGCCTCCGCGACCGACCAGTACGGCCCGGCCCAGATCGTCCAGCATGTCGAGCAGTCGGCCCGCCTCTGCGGGTACGACAGCATGCTCACCACGCTACGCCGTTTCGAGGCGGCGGAGATGGTGCAGGCCGTCGCCCGCCTCCAGCAGTTCGGGGTGGACGGCCTGGTGCTGCTGACCCCCTATGACGCGCACGAGGTCGTGCCGGTGATCGGCGCGCAGGTGCCGTTCATCCTGATTGACGCGACCACCGAGGTGGACGGTCCCAGCGTGAGCGTGGACCAGTTCGAGGGTGGGCGGATCGCCACCGAGCACCTGATCGAGCTGGGCCACCGCCAGATTCTGCACCTCGGCGGTCCAGTGGAGTGGAGCGACGCGGACCTGCGCTACCGAGGGTACTGCGCCGCCCTCGCGGCACACCGCCTGCCCGAGCTTCCCCGGCTGAACGGGGACTGGAGTGCGCAGAGCGGTTTCAACGTGCTTGAAGCGGCGCTCGCGGGCGGCCTGACCTTCACGGCGGTCTTTGCGGGGAACGACCAGATGGCGCTGGGCGCGATGTCCGCCCTCGCGCGGGCAGGGCGGCGGGTGCCGGAGGACGTCTCGGTGGTCGGCTTCGACGGCACGCCCGAATCGGCCTTCTACCAGCCGCCGCTCACCACGGTCCAGCAGAATTTCGCCCAGCTCGGGCGCAAGAGCCTGGAGGAACTGATCCGGCGGATTCAGGGCCAGCGGCTGGGGGCGTCGCATCACGTCTTTCAACCGCACCTCCTCGTGCGGGCCACCACGGTGCCTCCCGGCCCCCGAGCCTGAGACAGCCGTCAACCGGGCCCAGTGTCGGGGGAAGCCCCACCGTGAGGCGCAACACAGGAAGGCCCCTAGCCTTCATGAAGTTCGGCGGGACGGCCTACGGGATGAACGTGTAGCGCGGCCCACCGCCCAGCCCCTCCACGGGGAGAGCCGCTTAGGACATCCTGGCCGCCCGAGGACGCCAACGCCTCCGGGCGCGGGAGCGCCCTGTGCCAAGCCCGAGCGGCGCTCCAGTCGACCGCCCTGCACCCGGGGATTGAGGACTGACGGTGCTCTGGCACCAGGAATGTGATGTTCCGCCGGTCGTCGGGGCCTCGTTCGTGCCAGTCGAGGGACTCCCCGAGCAGGAGGAGCCGCAGAACCATGCCACGGCGTTCGGCCTGGCCCACGTCGAGCTGGCGGGAGGCGAGGAGCAAGGGTCCCAGGCGGTCGTCCACCTCTTCCATCCCGAGGCTTTCGACGCCCCGCATTGGGCAGTGCTCGGATACTGCGTTCGCAAAACATCCTACGAGACGGCCCACGCCTTCCGCTTCAACCAGGCCGAGGAGGCGCGGGCAGATGCCCGGGGCTTGACGGAGGCGATCCTCTCCGTGCTGGAGGAAGGCGCTGGACTGCGCCGTTGAGTCTGCATCCCACGGGTAGGAATACAGCGGACGTGTCCTTTTTCACACGTCAAGGTATTCTGAAGCGCGAGGGGCGCCACCGGGCGCCCTGCTTCCTGAAAGGAGTCCGCCTGTCCAGGCACCTGCTGATCGTCGAGGACAACGCACACGACGTCGAGCTGGCGTGCGCGGCGCTGGAACTCAGCAACGTGCAGTGTAAGGTCAGCGTGGCGCGCGACGGGGCCGAGGCGCTGGACTTCCTCTCCCGCCGCGGAGCCTACGCCGGGCGCCCGGCGGGACAACCGGACCTGATTCTGCTCGACCTGAACATGCCCCGGGTGAACGGCCACCAGGTGTTGTGCGCCATCAAGGGGGACGCCGCGCTCCGGGAGGTGCCGGTGGTGATCTTCACCACCTCGAACCTGTCCCAGGACCGCGAGGCGTGCCTGGCCTGCGGCGCGGACGACTACCTGCTCAAGCCCGAGGGGTTCGCCGAGTTCGTCACCACCATCAACCAGCTTGGTCGGCGCTGGCTCACCGCCGACCGCTGCGCCTGAGCGGTGAAGGCCTCTTCCTTGGGTTTGCATCCCACCTTGATGCTGGGGTTTTAAGGTTGGGGTGTCCCACACAACTGGCCGGGTGAAGTCGGTCCCTTTGCTCCTGGGCGCCGTGTAGGCCCCGGGGCTTACTTCTTGGCCTTTGGGTGCGCCCGTGCGTGTGAGCGACCCGGCCTCCAGGTGGGTTGACGGCGCTGATCCCCGTGGTCCAGGCTGGGGCACCAGGGCCAGGGGCCGCCGAGAGACGTGGCCCACGCAGGGGGCTCAGCCGCCCGGAAGTCGGGTGCCCGGCGGCCACTGGACGGGCAGGGGTGCGCGGCCGAGTAGACGCGGAATGCCCCTGCCCCCCGCATGAGGCGGGCCCGCTTAATCGGCCGCCTGCCGCACGTGGCTGAGCGGCAGTTCCGACAGCCGCAGGACCCGCAGGGTCACCGCCCGGCCCCGCACCGTCGCCTCCCCGCACACGATCAGCGCCTGGGCATCGCGCAGCAGGACCCGGTGCGCCTCCCACAGGTCCGGGGAGATGACGGCCTGGGCTCGCGAGGCGCCGTCCTCCAAGACATAGAAGGCGAAGCCCCCGGCCGTAGGCGGTTTCTGCCTCGCCACGATCAGCCCCGCCGTCCAGGCCTGCTCCCCGTGCCGCAGCGCTTCCGGCGGCTTGCACCCCACGTCCCGCAGCCGGGTGCGGTGGGCGTCCAGGGGGTGCCGTCCCGACTCCGAGACCCCCTTGGTCTCCAGGTCCAGCCACAAGGTTTCGTCCGCGCAGAGGTCGGGCAGGTCCGGGGCCTGAACCTGGGGACCGAGCAGGGCACGGGTGCCTGGCTTCCGCGCGTGGGCGACGGTCTGCAAGGCGTAGAAGACCTGGAGGCGGTTCGGTCGCGGACCCTGGACGTCAAACGCCCCGGCCTTCACCAGCGTCTCCAACGTGTCCCGGCTCAGATCGACCCGGTCGTAGAAGTCCTCAACGCCCACGAACTTCCCCCCGGTCAGGCGTTCCTGCACGATCCCCCGCGCCGCGTCGGGGCTCAGCCCGTCCACCGCTGTCAGTGGGGCACGGACAACTTGCGCCGATTCGGCCCGGTAGCTGATCCCACTCCGGTTGATGCACATGGGGGCGAGCTTCACTCCCCAGCGCCGCGCCTCGTGACCCAGGGTGCTCGCGGGCCACATCCCCGGCGCTTCAGCGAGCACGCCCGCCAGGAACGCTGCCGGGTGGTGCTGGCGCATCCAGGCGGAGGCGGAGGCGTGCTGCGCGAACGCATGGGCGTGGGTTCTGGCAACTAAACGCCGGTAGGGTGGTGAGCGGTGACTGACCGGAAGCCCTACCGCCACCGTTTTCCCCTGAGCGTCATCGGCGACGCTCTGCGGCTCTCTCACCGCTTCCCCCTCAGCCAGCGGGACGTGCAGGAACTGCTTCACGAGCGCGGGGTTCAGGTCAGCCATGAGACCTTGCGACAGTGGAACATCCCATTCGCGCCGCTCCTCACCGAGGAACTGCGCCACCGAGAATCCCAGCGGGGTTCTCGGTGGCCTCTGGACGAGGTGTGCGTCAAGGTCGGTGGGGTAGGGCATGGGTTGTGGCGGGCGGTCAACGAACACACAGACGTGCTGGACATCCTGCTTCAGGAACACCGCGACACCGAGGCAGCCAAGTCCGCCCGCTGCAACAACCTCGTGGAACAATCGCATCGCAGGGCACGACAGCAGGAACGGAGCCAACTCGGCTTCGAACACAGGAATTCCTCGCGCTGCACGCCCGAATCTCGAACCTTCACCGCCAGACCCGAACGACCGTCCCCGCTGCCCTCCGACGAAGCAACCAGACCGCAGCACTGCTCCTCTGGAGCGAGGCGATTCAGCAGGCGGCTTGATTCTCAAGCCGCCTGCTGAGCTACTCCGCTTCGCTGAGGTTAAGTTGCCAGAACTGTCAATGGCGTGCGCCGTCCACCGGCCCGCCCAGCTTGACCTCCCGCCGCGCACCACCGCTGCGGCCCGCCAGACCCGCCAGACCGATCAGGCCGAGCAGTCCCCAGGGGAAACGGTTGTCCTCCTCGGCCCTAACGACAACGGCGTTCCCCGCCACGGTGTCGTCTTCATTCCCCGGGATGCCGTCGTTCTCGGCCGGCGTGGTGGTCGCGTTGTTCTCGATGCGGTCGGGATCGGTCAACACCCCACCCTCGTTGCCGGGGACGTTGTCACTCTCCGCTGGCGTGGTGACGGCGTTGTTCTCGACGTTGGGGGTCGCGTCCGTCTGAGCGGTTGCCGTCACCGGCAGGGAGACCAGGGCCAGGGTGAGAGCGATCTTCTGGATTCTGGAATTCATAGGTCCTCCTGGGGTGCCTCTCAAGACTCAGGGGCGCAATGGGGCAGACTTCCAGCGCCCTCTGCTTGAGAGGGTACGTGGAGAAGCTGTGGCCTCCCTGTCCCGAAGCTGAGGGGGGGCTGAGGCGAGGCGACCCGTCGAAGTGCTCCTCCACGGAGCGTTCGCAAGTGAACGTGCTGTTCCCCTGCGAACGCGACCCAGGATGAAGCGCACAAAGCCTGGAAGCCGGAGGAGTGCATGGCTGATCTACCGTAGTCGCGGGTGGGTCAGTCCAACGACGGTCAGAACGAGGCGTTGTTAAAGACGTTCAACCGTGCCCTGCAGGAGGAGGAGGATGGGAGGAACGGGCGCCACGCCTTTGCGGTCGCCAGGCAGGCGGGTGAGAAGGAGAAGGAACGGCGTGGACACGGAATGTAGCCCGCCCGCGTGGGGGAGCAGGGGCCACGCCAACGAAATGCCTTTCCAACCCTCAGCCGTGGCAAACGGACGGAGCGCCCTGCCGATTTCGGGAAGGTCAGGGCTTGTTCTGGTCGTAAACGCGCTGTTCATACCGAATCGAGACGAATCACCACACGGCGAGGAGCAAGATGGCGATGTTGACGGGGAGGAGGTCCGGGACCACTGGCGCGGCCCCAGTCGGGCCGCCGTCGCCGACCTGCTGCTGCTCAGGCGGCATGACGCCGGGCGGCTGGCGCGCGGGCAGGTGCTGCGCCACGAGCCGGGTCCTCGCTGACAGGCCGGGCCGGCGGCCCTGGGCTCAGCGCCCGTAACGCAGGTCCACGCGGGCCGCGTCGGTCGTCTCCGCCTCAAGTTCCACTGTCAGCCGCTCGTCGCCCCGCCCGAACTGGAAGGAAACTTCCCGGTCGTCCTCCCGAACCGTTCCGATCTCCACAAACCCCTGGGCCTTGAAGAAGGGCAGGTAGAAGTCCTTGAGCTGCTCCAGGGAGAAGTTACCGTAGAACTGCAGGCTGGCGACCCCATCCCGGTAACTGGTCACGTCGATCAGCACGTCCCCGGGCGGGGTCAGGATGACGCGCCCTCGCTCGACCTGCACCGTCTGGAGATCGACCGGGGCGGCATACACCCGCAGGAAGTCCGGGGCCTGGTCGACGAGCAGGCGCTCGGGGAGTTCTCCGTTGCGGAAGAGGTACAGCGCCCGGGTCACCCCCTGGTCGCCCCGCGTGATCCTCACCTCCATCAGGAGCTCGTTGCGGCGCAGCAGGGCCCGGGCCTGTCCGGGGTCGGGGTAGGCGCGGATGGTCAGCTCGAAGCCCTGACGCTGAAGTTGATTCACCGCGAAGGCCAGCGCCTCGCGGGGAGACAGGGTGCCACGGTACGCGACCAGCGCCCCGTGGGTTTCCGGGTTGTAGCGGGTGCCCAGGACGCGGACGCCCTGCGGGGCACTCAGGCGCAGGCGGGTCTCGCCGTCGTAGAGGTTGGTCAGGCCGCCCTGGTAGATCCCCCAGGGCAATTCGAAGGTCGTGCCGGAGAGCAGGCGCTCCCCGGTCGTCTGGGCGGCGACGGGCGCCAGCAGCAGCAGGGCGGCGAGGGGCAGGAAACGCATGGGGAAACCTCCGAGGTGGATGGCGGGAGGACGGCAGGTGGGAGAAGCTGGACCCTGGGCCGCGAGGCGGCGTCTCTTCCAGTCCGTCAGGAGCGGGGGACCCACACCGTTCCCCGAGAGCCGGACGCTGGTCTCCCATCTGCCGCCGGTCAGGGCGCAGGGGCGGATGACTGCACCAAGCCGCGCGGGCAATCGACCGTCCCTTCGGCCCCAAGAAAAACCTCCGGGAACCCGGGCGCGGGTGAGGCACGGAGCCCGGGTTCCCGTTGTCTCGCGGCCGTGGCCTCCGTCCGCTTCGACGACGTGGGGAAGCCTCAACCCTCCGAGTTCTCCGTGGTCTCGCTGGGTGGCGCGGTCGTCGGGTCGGGCCTGTCGCCTTCCGCCGTCCCGATGAACGGGGCAACGAGCGCCCCGAGGAACGACCGGTCCTCACCCTCCCGGGTATCGACGGGTGTGACGGGGGTCGCGGCGCCGCCCGTCTCCCGTTCGATTTGGTCGAGGGACTTGATCGGCTGGACGGAATTTAGGGGCTCGGTGTCGCTCATCTTCATGCTCCTGGGGGTGAGGTGGGGACGCTCCGTGGGGTGGCAAGGGAGTCGGTGTCCGGGGTGAGCCGGAATTTCCGGCTCCAGCGGTTCGCGGCAGCCGGGGCTCTGTCCTGTGGGGTGCGTGAGCAGCACGGGTCTCCTCTGACCGTTCAGGCTGTGGGCTCGGCCCGGGGAAGGTCGGGCACGAACCGAGCCCCGGCGACAGGTCCACCCGTTCCTGTCCGGCCGAACCCGGGGTGAGGGACGGTCACCCGTCGGGGAAAGGGCCACCCTTCTCGCAGCGCGCGACCTTGCCCGGAACGAGACTGGCTTGATTCGTGGAGAGGTTGAGCAGGCACCCGCCTCGACTGGGAGGGGCAGAGGACTTCCACCCCCACGGACTGCGCGGCGGAGAGCGGGAGGAAGCGTCGGCAGGACCGATTTTCTCGGGTGAACTCTGGGGGTGGACTCATCCAGAGTCAGACCGCCCGGCCTTGCGGTGGCCCTCTTCCGAACAGTGAGGAGGCCGAACACCACCTCAGGGGGCACCGTGAAAGGTCGTGCCCCGCAGGATGCCTCGCCGGGCGACAGGCCGAGCACTTCTCCCCGCTGGGGCACGACGACCGTCTCGGCGATTTTCCGGGACGGAGTGCCGCCGCGCCGAATGACGGGCGGACCGTCCACCTCCTGAAGGGTCAGCATGGGGACCTCCGGGGCAGGGAGAAGAAGGATCACCACGTACGCTCCCGCAACAACCCGTGCTTACGCTAGGCGGTCAGGCTGAGTTGGGACTGTCGGCAGGCTGAGCCCCGGCTGAGGCTCATCGGACCCTGGAGGTCCGCGAGCCGACCAACCCCTGCTCGTGTGGGTGCGACTGGCGACAGGTCACGCTCCTGGGGGGATGGCGGCGCGCTGGCACCGATTCACGTCTCCGGGACTCCGGGGCACCTCCACGGGCAAAGACAATAGGCCGGGGTCCGCCCCACCTTCGCCGGGGAAAGGAAGCCAGTGGCGGGGGTCCGGTGGCGTCACGTGTCTTCCGGCGAGCCGTTGTGTCCGGGCCGGGACTTCCGGCAAGGACATCGGCGGAATCGACAGGTCGGGTGCCCTGGCCCCGGCGAGACGGGGCCGCCGTCCCCCTGCGTGAAGCCGCGCCGCGGCGCGGTCACACCCGAGTTGTCGTCCTCCACCGCCATGTGTCGTCGCAGTCTCCACCCCGGAGAAGGCGAGGCGGCCCTCAACCGGCCCCCAGCCCCGTGGATGACCGTGGGTCCGTCGGCCCCGTCTCGCGTTGCTTCACCTGCCCGGCCGTGACCTCCACGGCGGCGGACGCGGGCAAGACCGCCCGACAGGGCCGGTTCTCCCCGGGCACGCGGGAGGAAGACAGGCGTGGTCCGGCGAGGAACGCCCCGCTCCGGCACAGGCACCCCTTCACCCGGAGGACGCGCGTCCGGGAACCTGTGTGAGTGGGCCCTTCGTCCCCTCCCTGATCGCGCCTCTCTGCCGGGAAGCGCCTCGATCTGCCCGTCACCTCAAGCTGCCCGGCAAGACCCTCCCGCGCCGCGTCGTGGCCGCACCGGGAGGACGGCACGGCAGGCCTCAGCTCTGGCTCAGTTTCGGAACAGGTGGGCCACAGTTTCCCCGCGTACCGTCGGGGTGGACGGACCGGGTGATGCCCGGCGCCCCCACTTCGCCGTGTCGCCGGTTTGGACCTTCGCGGCTCGCGGAATCTTCCTTCGGAGGGCCACGTGCCTACCACCCTGGAACTGATCGGCAAGGCCGTCGTCGAGCGCGGCGACGGGCGGCTCGGGCAGGTGAAAGACGTCATCATCGATCCGGCCGAGGTCAAGGTGCTCGCGCTCCTCGTCCGCCCGGCTCCGCCCGCAGCCGATGACCTCGTGCTGCCCTTCGAGTCGGTCTTCGAGCTGAGGTCCGCCGAGGTGGTCGTGACTGCCCGCGACGACCTGGCCCCCATCGGCCGGTTGCCGAGGGTCAGGTTCGCGCACAAGCACGGCCCGCACCTGGGCCGAACCCCTCTCGTCAGCAGCGACGGCGTCCCGCTCGGCGTCATCCACGACCTGCACTACGACCCGGACTCCACCCGGGTGGCCGGATACGAGGTGGCGTCGAGCGACGCCCCGACGCGACTCGTCTACGTCCCGGCGGAACACGCGTCCTTTCAGGGGGACGAGGCCCTGCACGTCTCGGCGCGGGCGGACGTGTTCTTCGCCCACATGGCGCGGGCGTCCCCGGGCGACCTGGGGTGAGATGCGCCCCGGTGGCCGAACAGGCGGGCCGCCCCGGAACCGGCCACAGGCACGCCCCTCACCCTTCAGCCTCCGCCCCGCCGTCCCGGTGGGCAGAAAGGAGACCGCCGTGACCGGGCTTTCCTTCCGCCAGACCCTCTTCCGGCTCGTCCGGGCGCTCGCGCGGGTGGGGGAGGCCCCCGACGTGCCGCTCTTCATGCCGGACCGGGCTCCGTCGTACCGGCCCGTCCACGCCCACCCTGGGCAGGCCGCCCGCCGCTCCCCCCATGCCCGGTCAAGGAGGCAGCCATGACGCAGGACACCGGGGACCACGTGCTCATACGGCTGAGCGACACCGACCTCACGCTCTCCCAGCAGGGGGAGGACATCCGCGACCGCAAGGTGGTCGACCGGCACGGCGACGAGATCGGCCACGTGAGCGCGCTGTTCGTCGATCCGCGCGAGAAAAGGGTTCGGATGCTGCAAGTCGGCGCGGGCGGCTTCCTGGGCCTGGGCGAGCGGCACTTCCTGCTTCCGGTGGAGGCCGTCACCCGGGTGACCCGGGACGAGGTCCACGTCGACCAGACCCGCGAGCGCGTGGTGAACTCGCCCAGGTACGACCCTGACCTGATCGTGCGGCCGAACCGCGACTTCTGGGAGCCGTACTACGGCTACTACGGGACCCCGCCCTTCTGGGTGGCCGGGTACCTCCCTCCTCCGCCGTACTGACTCGCCGGACTGAATCGCCCGCCGCCCCTCACGGCCTCTCCGGCGCCCCGCCGGGGAAACCGGCCATGTCGGGAGAGACCCGAACAGGCTGACCGGGACGCCGAAGGGCCACCCATCAGCCGGGAAAGGAGCCCTGATGAATTCTATTCTCCGTGCCCTGAGCCTCAGCCTCGCGCTGGGCGGTGCCCAGGTAGCCCTCGCCGGTGGTGGGGCGGCCCCGGTGGCCTGCCAGCCGCTGGGTGTCCTGCTGACGAACAACCCGCAGCTCAGCCGCTTCCAGGAGGCCCTGCGCACCTCCGGGCTGATCACGGTGGTGAACGGACCGGCGGTCTACACCCTCTTCGCGCCCACCAACAACGCTTTCGCCCGCGTTCCCGCAGGGCGCCAGCAACTTCTCCGCAACGACCGGGTCGCCCTCTCGCGGCTGCTGAGTTATCACATCGTCAAGGGCCGTGTGAACTTGCAGGAACTGGACGTGATCCGGACGCCCACCACCCTCGCGGGCGTCCCGCTCGACGTGCGGCCGCTGGGGTCACACGTCGTCGTCAACAACGCACATGCCGGGGACCAGGCCCTCAGGGCGTGCAACGGGCTGATTTACGTCATCGACACCGTCCTGCTGCCCGGGGACCTCACCCCTCCCTGAGCACGCGGGCTCCGGCCGGTCGGGCGTGACGGGCTCCCGGGGCAAGGGCCCCAAGGGGGACCGGCGCAGCGACGACCGCATCCGCGAGGAGGTCGGTACCGCCCTGGAAGACGAGCACGGGGCGGACGCCAGCGATATCGAGGTGCAGGTGCATAACCAGCTCCGCCTGCAGCGCGAGCACGACGGGGCAGGACGGCATGGAGGTGATCGCCGCCCATCCTGCCGTCAGGATAGGCAACTCGTCCTCGCAAAACCGCCAGCTTCCCTCTCAGGCTGCCGCGCGCTGAATTGGCTCGCGGCAGCCAGGCCCGTCTCGAGGACCATGTGCCGGGGCGACCGGGCAGCAACGGGCGGTGAAGTTGGTGCGCCCTGAACCTCCCCACCACGGAACTGTCATGCTTCCAGGAGGTGTATGAATACCGCTGCCCTGCGCCCCCTGCTCGCCCTGATCGCAGTCGTCGCCGTCCTGGGAGCTTTACACGTCTCGCAACCCGTGACCCTGCCGGTCGCCTTCGCCGGCGTGCTCGCCGTGCTGTTCCGGCCCCTGCAACGGCGCCTGGAGGTTCTCGTGCCCAGGTGGGCGGGCGTTACGCTCGTGGTCTTGGTCTTCCTGCTGTTCCTGGGGCTGCTCGCCGCCGGGGTCGGCTACGGCGCCTCGGCGGTCGCGGACGAGTGGCCCCGCTACCGTGACCACCTGCAAGGGCTGGGCGTCCGGCTGCCCGAGCACCTCTCCTCGGGTACCCCCTCCTCGTCCAGTCTGCTGAGCGCGGCCTTCCAGGGAGTGGGCGCGCTGTTCTCGGCGGGCAGTCTCCTGCTGCTGATCGTGGTGTTCCTCGCGCTGCTGCTGCTGGAGGCGGACGCTATCCGCGCCCGGGTCACCCGCGCCTTCGGGGTGCAGGACGGCTCGCGGGTCGCGGACGCCTTTCACCGGATGTCGGGCGAGTTCGAGCGCTTCGTGTGGGTGCAGGCCCTGACGGGAGCCCTCGCCGCCGTGCTGTCCTGGCTGTTCCTCCTCATCGTCGGGGTGCCCCTCGCGTTCGTGTGGGGCGTGCTGACCCTCGTGCTGGAGTTCTTCCCGACCGTCGGCTCGATCCTGGCGGTCCTGCCGCCGACCCTGTTCGCGTTCGTGTTCGGGAGCGCCGCGCAGGGCGTGCTCGTCCTGATCGGCCTCGGCGTGATCCAGATCGGGATCGGCAGCTTCGTGAACCCGCTGCTCCAGGGCGGGCAACTGGGGCTCTCGACGACCGTGGTGGCCGTCTCGGTGGTGTTCTGGGGCTGGCTGTGGGGAGTAGGTGGTGCCCTCATCGCAGTGCCGCTCACGGCGGGGATCGCGCTGCTGCTCGCCGAGTTCCCGGTGACCCGCCCGCTCGCCGCCCTCCTGGGTCACGGCGAGCGGCGGTAGGGCCGCTGAAGGATGAACGGGTCAGGCCGGAGCCGTCGGGACTGCCCACGTTCCCAGCACGCGTCCTGGCCCCCGGCGCCCGGGGACGTCTGTGAGGCCCAGAGTGAGGGTCGCGGCCATGAGGCGCCACGGCGCGAGGCAGGACAGGAGCCCGCCCCTGCCTGGGTGTGCACAAGGACCCCACCTGGAGGGCTGTCGAGGATGGCGGGAACGGGGTCACCCCCGTGCGCTTTCCCCACTGCTGTCATGCGCCTCCTGTCTGCGGAAGACGACCAGCGTTCATGGCCACTGATCACCGCTGGCCTTCGAGAATCCGGGCACAGCGTCGAGGAGGTCACGCCAGCCTGAGCGCTATGTCGGCGGGGACGACTCAGGGAGTCTTCCCTTCGATTCCCGCAAGGGGCGCTCGCGCCTCTCAGCTCTGACTCACCGCTCGGCGGGACGGCCCAGCAACGTGGTCTCCCTGCCGGGTGGCTTCCGGCGGCCCCTGCTGTGGCGTCAGCTAACGGGCGCCGCCGGAGCGAGCGTCCCCCTCACGCCGGGGAGTTCGAGTTGTTGGAAGGCTTCGACCTTCGGCCGGAACGGGACTGCTCGCGGGAGGAGTTGCTCTCGCGGGTATGGTCGTGGCAGCCGCGAGGGGAACGTGTACGTGGGCAAGTGGAACGCTCTCTCGCCTGGTCGACCCGTTTCCGTCGTTCGTTCAAGCACATTAAGGGGGCGGCCTCACACCAAGTCCTCACACTGAGTCTTGGTGCCCCCTCACCTTCAAGCCGTGCGCGGTTGTTGGAACACACAACTCAGGGGGCGTTGGTTTGAGGCGAAGCGCTCACACTCCCCCAAGCAGCCACCGAATACCCCCGTTGGGCCCCGGGAATACCCCCATCACCTCTTGTGAAGTATCCGTTAGCGAAACTTTAAGGTCGTATTTAGACTCCTTTTGCGGTGGTTGGAACGTTGGTACTCCTTAAGGAGTTTTCACCTATCTCACCCCGGCACCCCTTCCGACAACGCTAGGCTCTGAAATTCGATTTTCGTCGAAACCCGACGACTCACCCTCCGTCAGGGGTGATGGCGACGGCAGCACGCACAGGCACACGTCCCCCTCCGGTCGTCCAGCGGCCCGAAGGGACGGGTGAAGAGGAGGCTTTTGAATGAGAAGTCATGTTCCCAGTCGTATTGCTGTCGTGGGCACCGGGTACGTGGGTCTGGGGACGGCCGGGCTGCTCGCCCACCTTGGTTACCGGGTCACGGGAATCGACATCGATCCCGACAAGATCGCCCAGTTGCAGCGGGGCGTGGTTCCCATCCACGAGCCGGGGCTGGACCTGCTGCTGGCGAGCCAGGAGGACCGGATCACCTGGACGACGGATTACCAGGCCGTCGCCGAGGCCGACGTCATTTTCATCTGTGTCGGCACGCCCCCCGGACCCGACGGCACGCCCGACCTGCGCTACGTCACCGGCGCGGCGCGCAGCATCGCGGCCTACCTGGGAGACCGCCCCCAGGTGATCGTCAACAAGAGCACCGTTCCCATCGGCACCGGCGACTTCCTCCAGCGCCTGCTCGAAGACCACGCCCCCCAGTTCGACGAGACCCGCCACCGGGTCGCGAGCAACCCGGAGTTCCTGCGGGAGGGCACGGCCCTCGCCGACAGCCTCTACCCGGACCGCATCGTGCTGGGCGGCCATCCAGAGGCGGTCGAGGTCCTGGCCCGGCTGTACGGTCCGCTGATCGAGCAGTCCTTCACTGCCCCCCAGGGCATCGGGCGCCCGGACAGCTACTCCCGGCCCGCCGTGGTCAGGACGACTCTGCAAAGCGCCGAGATGATCAAGTACGCCGCCAACGCCTTCCTGGCCCTCAAGATCAGCTTCGCCAACGAGATCGCGGGCCTGTGCGAGCGGGTCGGGGCGGATATCCAAGAGGTCACGACGGGGATCGGCCTCGACGGGCGGATCGGCCACCGCTTCCTCCAGGCGGGCCTGGGCTGGGGTGGCAGTTGCTTCGGCAAGGACACCCAGGGCCTGATCAGCGCCGGGCGGGAGCACGCCTACCCCATGCCGATCCTCCAGGCGGCCATCGACGTGAACTACCGTCAGCGCAACGTCGTGGTCGAGAAGCTGCTGCGGCACCTCAAGTCCCTCAAGGGCAAGCGCATCGCGGTGCTCGGCATGGCCTTCAAGCCGAACACGGACGACCTGCGCGACGCGCCCGCCCACGACCTGATCGCGCGCCTGCACCAGCTCGGCGCGACCGTCCTGGCCCACGACCCCGTGGCGATGCCCCGCGCCGAGAGGGAGTGGAGCCACCTCACCTACACTGCCGCCCCGGACCCGGCGACCGCCCTGCGCCGTGCGGACGCGGCCATCATCGCCACCGAGTGGGAGGAGTACGCCCTGCTCAACTGGCGCGACCTCGTGGGCACCATGCGGCAGCCCCTCGTCGTGGACGCCCGCAACATGCTGCGGGAGACCCTGCCCGCCCAGGTCGAGCAGATCGGCCGTGAGTCTGTCCAGGTTCAGAAGGAAGCGGTGCTGGTTTGAATCTCCTGATCACGGGTAGCGCGGGCTTTATCGGCAGCCACCTCGTCGAGCGTTTCCTGGCGGAGGGGCACACACTCGTCGGCGTCGACAATTACATCAGCGGGCAGAGGCGCAACACCGAACTGTTCCTGGCGCACCCCGGCTTCCGCTTCATCCAGGCGGACGTGAGCCACGGCCTTCCCTACGGGGGACCGGGGCTCGACTGGGTGCTGCACTTCGCCTCGCCCGCCAGCCCGCCCCACTACCAGCAGCACCCCATCGAAACCCTGATGGTGGGCGCGCAGGGCACCCAGCACGCGCTGGACCTCGCCCACCGGCACGGCGCGAAGTTCATGCTCGCCAGCACCAGCGAGGTGTACGGCGACCCGCACGTCCACCCGCAGCCTGAGACGTACTGGGGAAATGTGAACCCCAACGGCCCGCGCTCCTGCTACGACGAGGCCAAACGCTACGCGGAGGCCATCACGATGGCGTACCACCACCACAAGGGCCTCGACACCCGCATCATCCGCATTTTCAACACGTACGGTCCGAGGATGCGCGCCGACGACGGGCGCGTGGTGACGAACTTCATTAATCAAGCGCTGGAGGGCAAACCGCTCACGGTGTACGGCGACGGCAGCCAAACGCGCAGCTTTCAATTCGTGGACGACCTCGTGGAAGGCATCGTGCGTCTGATGCAGGTGACGTACCACCAGCCGGTGAATCTGGGCAACCCTGACGAGTACAGCATTCTGCAATTCGCCCAGATCATCCGTGACCGTATTAACCCCACGCTGAACATCGTGTTCGAGCCCATGCCGCAAGACGACCCCAAGCAAAGAAAGCCGGACATTACCATTGCACGGGAATTGTTGGAATGGCAGCCTCAAACCGACTTGAGCACGGGTATCACCGCCACCATCGCCTACTTTCAGCCCTCGTTAACCCGTTAAGCGCATGAACTTCCAACATCCCCTCATCAAGAACACGATCTGGATGATGGGCGGTTTCAGTGCCCGTACCGTTCTGCAAGCCCTGTACTTTCTGCTCATCGCCCGCAGCCTGGGCGCCAGCGAGTACGGGGCGTTTGTTGCCGTCACCGCCCTGGTTGCCATTCTCGCCCCGTTCGCCAGTTGGGGCAGCGGCAACCTGCTGATTAAGCACGTCGCCCGTCGACGTGAAGCGTTCAGCACGTACTGGGGCGCTGCCCTTGCCATGATGTCGATTTCCGGCTCGCTGCTCACGCTGCTCGTGCTGGGCGTGTACCGCCTGTTTCTGCCCGCCACCTTGCCGCTGCTGCTCGTGCTGGCCGTCGCGGTGGCGGATTTGATATTTGCCCGCTTCGCGGACGTGAGCAGCCAAGCGTTTCAGGCCGTCGAGAAGCTTTCGCGCACCGCGCAAATTCAAGCCCTCCTCAGTGTGATTCGCTTGGTGGCTGCCGCGCTGTTGTTCGTCGCCCCCATTACCGCCAGCGCCCTTACGTGGTCTACCCTGTACTTGCTGACCACCGTCATTACCGCGCTCGTCGCCCTGTTCTGGGTACGCCGGGAACTCGGGTGGGGCAAGCTGGACCCAAGGCCCCTGCGCTCAGAGCTGCGCGAAGGCTTTCACTTCGCCCTCAGCTTGGGTTCCCAGTCGGTCTACAACGACATCGACAAAACCATGCTTTCGCGCTTCGTTGGCCTGGAAGCCGCCGGGATTTACGCCGCTGCGTACCGCATCGTAGATGCTGCTTTCTCCCCTGTTCGTGCGCTGCTGTTCGCCGCGTACGCCCGCTTTTTCAAGAGCGGGCAGATTGGCGTCCGGGGCAGTTTGCAATGGGCGGTCAAGCTTGTGCCCTGGACTGCCGCCTATGGCTTACTGACTGCTGCGGGGTTATGGCTGGTTGCGCCGTTGATGTCACTGGTGTTCGGGGAGAGCTTCCGTGAAACAGGAACTACCTTGCAGTGGCTCGCCCCACTGATCTTGCTTAAAGCATTGCATTACTTTGCCGCCGACACCCTTACCGGAGCGGGTCTTCAAAGTGCACGAAGTCGCATTCAATTAGGAGTTGCGGCTTTGAACATTTGCTTGAACCTGTGGCTGCTTCCCGGCTTCGGTTGGCTTGGCGCTGCCTGGGCATCACTAGCATCTGATGGTGTGCTAGTGGTTGCACTTTGGAGCACAGTTCTCGTTATTGCAAAGGAGGAAGCGGATGCGCAAGCTAGCGCAATCGTGTGAATACCTTTTTGTGATGCTGTCTCTACTCTTTTTGTCGGGAGGAATCATAACACTCCTACGCAACAGCGCTGGAGCAGATGGACCTGGCGGTGGGGATAGCCTTCAACAAGGTATTTCAATGGGTATTTACGTAATCACTGCGCTACTACTAATACTAAGACGCAGCGCTATATCAAAAATTTTATATGCTGGACGTTGGTTTTGGCCTCTCTTCGTTTGGGTCTTACTATCTTGTGCATGGTCTATTGACCCTAGTCTTTCCATAAGACGTGTCTTTGCTTTGCTTGGCACAACGATTTTCGGCCTCTACCTTGCTGATCGTTTTAGTATGTCTGCTTTTTTGATTTTGTTAGGCCGAACATTGCTACTCGGCGCCATCCTTAGTGTAATATTCGTTATATTTATACCTGAACTCGGAACTCACACACCTGATGGAAGGGGAAGTGCGTGGCGAGGTATCTATTGGCATAAGAATATGTTGGGACGTATCTCGGTCATTTCAACCATAACTTTTGCCCTGCTCTCTCTTCAAAACTCCCGGCACTGGTGGCTTGCGGTGTTGCTGAGCCTCGGATTGTTAGGTATGGCATCATCAGCAACCGGTTTATTTGTACTGGGAGCCACAATCTTCTGGTGGATCATTTTACGCTTATTACGGCAGCGCCTTCAGTTGCTTTCCCTCACACTTGTGCTGCTAATCTCTTGTGGGGGTGGCGCCTTAATTTGGTTAAGCGAAAACTATGAATTGTTATTGGATGCGTTCGGTCGTGATGTAACATTAACAGGTCGATTCCCGCTCTGGACGGCAGTTGTAGAATACGCTCTTCGACAACCCTGGATTGGCTATGGATATGCTGCCTTTTGGACTGCGAAGGATGGCTGGGCACCGGAAGTATGGAGCTTGGTTGGCTGGACCGTACCTCATGCTCATAATGGCTTTCTTGATATATGGCTTGCCCTTGGATACATTGGCGTTCTGTTATTTGTAATCTGTGTGAGCTTACCTTTAACGGAGGGTCTGCGTAGTTGGCGCGAGGGTTACAACGACGTATTATGGCCACTTCTGTACACCTTTATCTTTGCACTATATAACCTCACAGAATCCTCTATAGTACTTGGTAATTCTATATTGCACGTTCTATTTGTTTTGAGCCTAACTAAGCTCGTTTCGAGACAAGTCCCATCACACCTCCGTTTAGCGAGAGTTGCCGCATGAGATATGTTGCCGTTTGTGTATGCACGTTCCGCCGTCCAAGTATGTTAGTCAAACTACTTAAAGGACTTCTAGAATTGAATGCGCCTGCTTCTGCGCGAGTAACATTTCTTGTTGTTGATAATGACCCGAGTGCGAGCGCTAAAGACGTGTGCGTGGAGTACTCAAAGCACCTTCCCTTACGCTATGTCCACGAGCCACAGCCAGGTTTAGCACAAGCTCGCAACCGAGCAATTCAGGAAATCGATGCAGACGTTGAATATATTGCTTTTATTGATGATGACGAAGTGCCTGAATCTCAGTGGTTGCATGTTCTGCTGGAGACACAACGCATCTTCAATGCGGATGCTGTTGCTGGTCCCGTAATCGCCATCATTCCACAGGAAGATCAAGCCGTACAGGCAATTGCACCGTTCTTCTCAAGGAAACGACATACGACAGGAACAGTCATTAAGGCTTTCGGAGCGGGCAATGTGTTATTGCGGCGCGAAGTATTTCAAAAAGTTGGCCTTTTCGATGAACGTTATTCTCGCACAGGTGGGGAGGATACGGATTTCTCTACTCGCTGTTACCTAGCAGGATTGAAGATGATTTGGGCGGACGAAGCTGTGATTCATGAACACATGAATAATGATCGTCTAACCTTACGCTGGTTACTACGGCGCGCATTTCGCAGCGGCAGTATAATCGCGCGCGTTGAACGTGACCTTCTTCCTATTTTTCCCGCTATGCCACGCCGCTTAGCAAATGCTACCTCCCGTATTACCATAAGCAGTGCACTACTTCCTGCTGCAACCATTATAGACGCTGCTCTTGGTACACGTTACACAACACACGCGCTCTTTTCTTTGGCTCGTGGTGCAGGAATGATTACCGGGTTGCTTGGTGCTCGCCCATTAGGGTATGGAGTTACTAAGTGAATATACTGATGGCACATAATTTTTACCAGCAGCCGGGCGGTGAGGACCAAAGCTTTGGTGCTGAGGCAGGCGTAATAGAGTCAAATGGTCACCAAGTTATCCGTCACACTGTGCACAATGAGGTGATTGAGCGGATCGGGTCGGCACAAGCAGCAATGTTTACAGTTTGGAACAGCTCTTCGGCTCGCACAATAGCTCGGCTGATTGAACGCAACAAAGTAAATATTGCCCACTTCCAAAACACTTTCCCCTTAATTTCGCCTGCGGCTTACTATGCCGCACAACGAAAGGGGGCGACTGTGATTCAATCGCTTCGAAACTACCGCCTTATTTGTGCCAATGCCTTGCTGTTTCGGCAGGGTCAGATTTGTGAATCTTGTGTTGGACGTGCCGTGCCGTGGGCAGGTATTCAAAAAGCTTGTTACCGGGGTAGCCGTGCCGGCTCCGCTGTTGTTGGAACAATGCTAAGCTCGCACCGTTTGCTTGGTACTTACCAGCAGCAGGTGGACATCTATATCGCTGTTTCGGAGTTTGTGAAGCAGAAGTACGTGCAGGCAGGCTTCAACCCTGAACAAATCGTTGTAAAACCAAACTTCGTGACGCCGGACCCTGGCATGGGACAGGGGTCTGGGCAATACGCATTGTTTGTAGGACGGCTGTCTGAGGAAAAGGGAGTGGCAACGCTTCTTCGTGCTTGGGCAACAGTTGGTCGACATTTGCCGCTTCGGATCGTTGGTGATGGTCCTTTAGAGCCAGCAGTTCAAGAAGCAACCAAGCAGTCATCCATTGAGTGGTTAGGACGCAAATCCCCTCAAGAAGTGTATGACCTGATGGGCCAAGCGAGCGTCGTCGTCGTGCCGTCTGAGTGGTACGAACCGTTCGGACGTGTTGTGGTGGAAGCTTTTGCCAAAGGAACACCTGTGATTGCGACATCTACAGGCGGTATTACCGAATTAGTAGAGCATGGACGTACTGGCCTACTGTACCCCCCTGGTGATGCCGCAGCACTGGTGCAGCAGGTAGAGTGGCTGTGCAATCATCCAGAATCTCTTGCCGCCATGCGTTACGAAGCACGACGAGAGTACGAAGCCAAGTACACCGCCGAACGGAATTACCAAATGCTGATGGACATCTACCAACTGGCCATTGAGCGCAACAAGGAGCGTAGAAAATAGTGCCCCAGCATCACTTTGCCACAAGACCTACGACATCAGCCTTCAAGAAACATCACAATCCGTCGTTCAAGTAACGACACAGAGGAGGAGTATATGAGTACTGTCATCATCACTGGTTCCGCTGGCCTTATCGGTTCTGAAGCCGTCCGCTTTTTTGCATCCATCGGGATGAACGTTGTTGGGCTCGACAATGACATGCGCAAATTCTTCTTTGGTGACGAAGCTTCCACAGAATGGAACCGCCGCCGCTTGGAATTGGAAATACCTAGTTATAGGCATTATAACGTGGACATCCGTGATTTTGAGGCAATCGAGAAGATATACAAGGCGTACGGCTCGGATATCACTCTGATCATTCATACGGCGGCTCAGCCGTCGCATGATTGGGCTGCACGCGATCCCTTCTTAGATTTCAGCGTGAATGCGAACGGAACGCTCAACATGTTGGAGGCGACTCGTCGCTATGCACCGGATGCAACGTTCATTTTCACATCCACCAATAAGGTGTACGGCGATACGCCCAACTTCCTGCCGCTGCTAGAACTGGAAACGCGTTGGGAAATCGACCCGAGTCACCGCTACTGGTCGGGCATCGCCGAGGACATGACTATCGACCAGAGCAAGCACTCGCTGTTCGGCGCTTCCAAGGTGGCGGCAGACGTGCTGGTGCAAGAGTACGGGCGGTACTTTGGCATGCACACGGGCATCTTTCGTGGCGGCTGCCTGACTGGGCCCAACCATTCTGGCACGCAGCTTCACGGCTTCCTGGCTTACTTAATGAAATGTACTATGACTGGTACGCCTTACACGGTGTTCGGTTACAGGGGCAAGCAAGTGAGGGACAACATTCATTCGCACGATTTGATTCAAGCGTTCTACCACTTTTCCCAGAACCCACGCATAGCAGAGGTGTACAATATTGGTGGTGGACGCGAAAGCAATTGTTCTATGTTAGAGGCCATTCAAATGTCCCAAGAGATCACGGGCCGCGATTTGAAGTATACCTACACCGACGACAACCGTAGCGGTGACCATATCTGGTACATCAGCGATTTGGCGAAGTTTGAGCAGCATTACCCGGAGTGGAGCATTACATACGATGTACCGCGCATTCTGCGCGAGATGTACGAGTACAACCTGGAGCGGTGGGCAGCGCATGCTTGACTTCGGTAAACACTCCGTGCTGGGCATCAATGTTCACGGTGTGGACTATGAAACTGCTGTCGCACGTATAGTGCGCAACGCGAAGCTACGCTTGCCCCTTGCAGTAAGTGCCCTCGCCGTACACGGGGTGATGACGGGTGTGCTGGACCCAATTCATCAACGGCGTCTCAACGGACTGGACTTGGTGGTGCCCGATGGACAACCCGTTCGTTGGGCTTTGGGATGGTTGCATGACGTAAAGCTTCCTGACCGCGTGTATGGTCCAGAACTGACGCTTCGCTCGGCGGAGGCATGTGCCCACGAGGGTATTTCGGTCTACCTCTATGGTAGCAAGACCGACGTGTTGCAGAAATTTGCACACAACCTTCAAAGGAAGTATCCCGGTTTGCGTATCGCTGGTATGGAGCCATCGAAGTTCCGCCGCATCAATGCGGAAGAGAAGGCGCAGATCGTGCAACGTATCCATGAATCGGGGGCTGGCGTAGTATTTGTGGGGTTGGGTTGCCCGCGCCAAGAGGTATGGGCGTACGAGTACCGCGAAGCGTTGAGCATTCCAGTGCTAGCCGTGGGTGCTGCATTTGACTTTCATGCCGGAACGCTCCCGCAAGCACCACGTTGGATGCAAGATCGCGGGCTTGAATGGTTGTTTCGTCTTGTGCAAGAACCAAAACGGCTTTGGCAGCGTTATATCGTCTTGAACCCTAAGTATCTTTGCAACATCGGGTTGCAGCGATCACGAGTACGATCCTTCACTCCGTTTATGCCTGATGGGTACGAACCCATAGAGAGCTTTGGGTAAGTCCAGTGCTGCGCTCCTGTGCTTATAACGTGAGATTGGCTGAGCGAAGAAAGGTGCTGTTATGAGTATTGCCGCATCTTTCCAGAGAACATCCAAGCGAGAGCTGTCCTACTTCCCTTACCTGCGCTGCCGCCTTCTCAACGGTTTCTTAATGCTGCTGGGCGACCTGGGGGCACTCATGCTCGCCCTGTGGTTCGTGACGTGGCTGCGCGTGGGCGTGCTGCATCTGCCACCCCACCCGCACTGGGACATGTTCATGCTGCTCCTGTGGCCGCTCGGGGCGCTTTCGCGGCGCCTGCTGCCCAGTTGGGGCCTGGGCACACCCGAGGAGCTGCGGCTGACCGTGACCCTCCTGGCCCTGCTGTTCACGGCGCGCGGCCTGGCGGTGGACCTCGTGGAGGGAGGCTCGTGGGCCGAACTGCCCGCGCATCTGCTGGGCTTCCTGGCGGCGGCGGTGCTCATCCCGCTGGCCCGGTCCCTGACGAAACACCTGTTGCTGCATTTCAAAGCCTGGGGGCTGCCCGCCGTCGTCTACGGCGACGCGACGACCAGCCGTATGCTCGTCGAGACCCTCAAGACCAACCCGAGCTTCGGCTACCTGCCAGTCGGGGTGTTCGACGACGGCGCCTTCTCGCAGGAGCGGGAGATTCTGGGGGTGCCGGTGTGGGGCGGTCGGCGGGACGTGACGCCCTCGGCCCCCCTGGCGATTGTCGCGCTGCCCGGATTGTCGCGCTCGGAACTCATCACCCTGCTGGAGCAGTTGCTGCGCTCGTACCGGCGGGTGGTGATCGTGCCGGACCTCTTCGGGGTGCAGTCGCTGTGGGCCCAGACGCGGGACCTGGGCGGCGTGCTGGGCCTGGAACTGTCGCGCAACCTGAGCGACCCGCTCGCGCGCGCGACCAAGCGGGCCCTCGACGTGCTCGCGGTGGGCCTGACGAGCGTGGTCTGGGTGCCCGTGTGCCTGCTGCTGGGCCTCCTGATCTGGCTGGAGGACCGGGCCAGCCCGCTCTTCTTGCAGGAGCGCGTGGGCGAGGGCGAGCGGCCCTTCCGCACCTGGAAGTTCCGCACCATGCTCCCGAACGCCGAGGAAGTCCTGCAACGCAAGCTGGCCGAGGACCCCGCCCTGCGCGAGGAGTGGGAGGCGCACTTCAAGCTGCGGCGCGACCCGCGCATCACCCGCATCGGCGCCCTGCTGCGCAAGACCAGCCTCGACGAGTTGCCGCAACTCGTGAACGTGCTGCGCGGCGAGATGAGCCTGGTGGGCCCACGGCCGCTGCCCGCCTACCACGAGCAGAAGCTGCCTCAGCTTGTGCGCGACCTGCGCTGGGCGGCCCGCCCCGGAATGACCGGCCTGTGGCAAGTGTCGGGCCGCTCCGACAGCGGGACGGCGGGGATGGAGCGCTGGGACGCCTACTACGTGCGCAACTGGAGCGTGTGGCTCGACCTCGTGATCCTGATGCGCACCGTGCGGGTCGTGCTGCTGGGTTCCGGGGCGTACTGAGGGGGAGGGAAGATCGCCTCACCCTCTCGTTCCCGCTCATCCCCGCCAACTTCCACATTGACCCTGCGCCTCACCCCGGACTGCCCATCGGCATGCCCGGGGTGAGGCGGCTTTTGGGGGAGCTTGCGCCGGTCCGGCGACGGGTTCGGGAGTTGTCCGGCGGACCGCCCATCGTCACGGCAGGAGGCGGAGGGGGCCCGCTCAAGCGAATGGGAAACACGAAAGACCCCGAGAAAGGCTCGGGGCGGGCGGGTGGAGGGCACGGCTCAGCCGCCCCCTGGAGTCTCCTCTTCCACCGGCACGGACGGCAGGCCCGCGAGGGCGAAGGCGACGAGCATCGTCCCCGGAATCGCGGTGAGGTGGCTGTCGTACAGGCCGGTGAGCAGCAGGGTGGCGAGGGCGCTGATCCACGCCAGGGGCGCCAGACCGCGCGGCTTGCGCAGGACGCTGGTGAGCAGGAAGAGCAGGAAGAGGGCGAGACCGGGCGTGCCCAGTTCCGAGAGCATCTGGAGGTAGTCGCTGTGGGCGTAGTTGACGAAGGCCTGGTCCACACTGCCCGGCGTGTCGGAGGCGGGGAGGCGGTACTTCTGAAACTCGGTGACGAACTGGCCGACGCCGACACCCGTCGCCGGGTGCTCCGCCCACATCTGCCCGCCGAAGTGGTGGATGGAGCGCCGGACCGCCAGAAAGCCCTCCATGTCCTGGCTGTGGATGCCGAGTTCGGCCTTGTGGGCGTTGAAGAGGGCCGTGCCCGTGGGGGTGGTCGTGACGAACAGCGCCGCCCCCACCCCCCCCAGCGCCAGGACCGTGAGCGCGGCGCCGAGCCACGCGCGCTTCGTCCAGGCCCAGACCACGATGGGCAGCACCCCGGCGAGGATGACGGCGGGGATGCTGCTGCCGTCCGTCCTCAGGTTCATCACCTGCACCCCGACCTGCAACAGGAGGAGCGCGGGGGTGGACCACGACGGGCGCGAACACAGCAGCGCCGTCGAGGTGAGCGCCGCGACCGGGATGAGGTAGCCGCTGAAGTGGCTGGGGTGGAAGTACGGCCCGGTGAGGTACTCCCGGGGGGTGCCGGGGAGGGCCTCGTAGCCCGGCAGCGTGAAGCCGCGTGCCTGCAAGACGGCCACGACCACGGCCGCGCCGCCGCCGAGCAGCAGCGTGGCGACGGCGGCCGTCTGCCGCGCCCGCGTCCGGCACAGCAGGTGCAGGCTCAGGCTCGCGCCCAGGACGGCGGTCCACACGCCCGCCCACCGCTGCGCCTCCAGGGTGTACGGCGCCCAGGTGACGCTGGCCCAGATCCAGGCCAGCAGCGCCAGGGCGGACACCACCCAGAGGGGCTGGGCCACCTGAACTCGCCCTCGCGCGGCGACGGCGAGCAGGGTCAGGAGGCACGTCAGGCCGCCGAGCAGCGTGAGCCCGGAAAAGCCCCACCCGAAGGTGCTGCCCTGGGCCAGGGGACCCCACAGGAGCGTGACCAGGGCCGTGCCGAGCGCGGCGCGCTCCAGAAGCCGCGCCGGGCGGGCGGTGGGGGAGAGGACGCGGCTCGCCGTCGTCATCGCGCCCCCCGCTCGCACTCGCGGCTCCACTTCAGCCCGAGGCACCGCCCGTAGGCCGCCCGCGCCTCCGTGGCCCGGCCGAGCGCCCCCAGGAGCCGCGCCCGCTCCAGCCAGTACCCGGCATTGTTCGGGTCGAGGTCGAGGGCCGGGGCCAGCAGGCTCAGGGCGCGGGCGTGCTGGGCCTTGAAGGCGTACATGCGGGCGTGCTCGTAGTGGGGCACCGGCCAGTGGGGACTCAACTCGGTGGCTCGTCCGAAGGCGACGTCGGCCTCCCGCCGCAGCGTCTCTGTGTCGCGGAAGTACCACAGGCCCCGCGCCCGCTCGGCCAGCGCCAGTTGCGCCCTCGCGTCCCCGGGCCGGGCGAGGACTGCCTGCCGCCGCAACGCCAGCGCCTCGTCGAACAGCGCGAGGTTCTGACGCGTCTCCGCCTGGCGGGAGAGCTGCCAGGCCCGCAGGTCGGTGACGGCCCCCCGGATGGGAAAGGCGAGCGGTAGCAGCAGAGGTACGCAGAGATACCAGGGAAAGCGTAAGGTTCTGGTCATAAATGAAGACGCATGATCGAGAGAGGCGGTCAGCGTGCCGTCATTGTAAAGAGCGGAGTCAAAAGGCAGAGAGAAATTTTTGACGGAGAAAAGGCTGAGTCTCGACGATGATATTTATGAGGTAGCGCACGCCCTCTGGCCTCCAAGACGGACGACGTTTCAGAACCTAACTCCGTCCACTCACGCTCTGTCTCGGCTCGAGACGGATGTGAGGGCGCCCCGCTTTGCTTATCAGGCCCACGTTTTGCTTGAGGAGGAAAAGAGATGAAAAGAGTTCTTCTGCTGGGAACCCTGCTGCTGGGTTTGACGGCCTGTGGCGGTGGGGGCGGAACCGTCACGCCCGACACGTCCTACCCCTACAACCCCAGTGCCAGCGTGACGCAGTCGAGCGACGCCCGCGTTCCCTACCGGGGTGACTGGGTGTTCGTGGCGAAACTCGCCGACGGCAGCCAGCGGTACGGCTTGGCGAGCATCACCACCAAGTACTCGGACAACGACCTGAAGAACGCGGGCGGCGGCTTCATGTCCTGGTGTGTGCAGTTGGACTGCAAGCAGTACGACGAGCAGGGGAACGGCCTGATCGGTTCGGCGAGCATCTCGGGGAGCGTGCAGCTTGTCATCGGCATGGTGCCCAAGGGCACCAAGACGACCCGCTTCGAAATGGCCGACGTGGACGGCCGGGTGGAGAAGGAACAGGATCACGCGACGATCAAGGGCCAGGGGAGCTGGGTCGATGCGGCGGGCAACGCGCAGACGGCCGTCTTCGCGTTCGTGCAGGTGAGCACCGAGTCCAAGCTGGGCACCCAGGCGGCCCGGGCGCAGGCCATGCTCACCGCGCAGGGATTGGCGCAGGGCCGCGCCCTGGGCGCGCAGAGGGTCGCGCCGGGCGGTGAAGTGCGGGCCGTGCTGGAGCGCGCACTGGCGAAGTAACGCCGGACCTCAACGGGGGAGGGGACGCGTCGGCTGCGTCCCCTCCCCGCTGCTTGCTGGCTGTCCGGTGACCGTGAGGGTCAGTTCCCACCGCCGCGCGGGGTGACGGGCTGCCCGGCAGCCGCCGCCGCCTGGTTGGCCGCCGCGAGGGCCGCCGGGTCACTCAGGAGGCTGCTGAGGCTCTGCTGGGTGTTGACGGCGAGGGTGGGGTTTTGCTGAATCAGCCCGGCGACGGCATTCTGGAAGAGGGTCTTGCCCGTCGCCGACTCCAGCACGGCCTGGGTGACGAGCGAGGTGGGGGCGAGGGTGTTGCCGTACTTCAGCAGGCTCGCGAGGGCGGCCGGGGAAACCCGCAGCTTCTCGCTGATGGCCCTGGCGGCGGCGGAGTTCGGCTGCACCTTCTGCAACCGGGCGACGGTGAGGGGCGGCTGGATGCCCCGGACCTGGCCGATGGCGATCAGGGTGGCGTACCCGCTCACCTGGGAGGTCTGGGCGGCGGCGGAGGTGGCGAGGATGAAGACGGCGGTGAAGAGGGAAAGCTTTTTCATGCGACTCCTTGGGAAAAGCGAGGGGCGCCCTCACTTATCCTATGAAGTCTCGCCTCACGCCGCTCACAAATTTTTTACACGTCACAAATGGGTCAGGAAGGCGGACCGTACGGGAGGTGAGGAGAACAGCACAACGTCTTTCGTTTGCAACTGCCGGCAATAAGTTCTGTCTTTCCGCCTTACACGGGCTCAGGCGTGAGTAAACGCATGGGGTCGGGGGAGCGCCACCGTCATGTCTCTGAGCGGCCATACCTGCTGCAATCTGGCCGACCGCCTCCCGTCCGGGGTGCCCAGGCCCGGGCCCCTCGGCACACCACCTCTCATCGGCGGTGAAATGGCCCTGACCGTATGGCAGGGCCGGGTTTAGATCGTCTTCCGTGCGGTGGGGAGTTCAGTCTCCAGGCTGGGCCAGAACCGCCTCCCCGTCGGGTTCGGGGGCGTGCTGTGGTTGCGGGGCCCGCTTCAGGAACAGCGCCAGCAGCACCGCCAGCACGGCGATGGCGGCCGAGACACCAAAGGCCAGATGCAGGCCCTCCACCTGGGCCAGTGTCGGGGCGGTTCCCTCCTGCACCAGACGGCCCGCGCGGCCCGCCATCAGCGTGACCAGCAGGGCCGTTCCCGCCGCGCCCGCGACCTGTTGCAGGGTGCTGAGGATGGCGCTGCCGTGCGAGTAGAGCTGCGGCGGCAGCGGCCCCAGGGCGGAGGTGAACACCGGCGTGAACAGCAGCGCCAGCCCCACGCTGAGGGTCAGGTGCAGGCCCAGCAGCGTCCAGACGGACGTGGATGTGTCGATTCGCCCCAGCCCGAACAGCACCAGCGCCATCAGGAGCGTGCCGGGCAACACCAGCGGGCGCGGTCCCACGCGGTCATACAGCCGGCCGACCCAGGGAGCGAGCAGGCCCATCAGCAGGCCGCCGGGCAGCAGCAGCAGGCCGGTCTGCAGGGTGTTCAGGCCCCGCAGATTCTGGAGGTACAGCGGCAGCAGGATCGCGCCGCCGAACAGGGCCATCATGGCGATCACCATCAGGCCCACGCCCAGCGTGAACATCGGGAAGCGGAAGGCCCGCAGGTCGAGCAGCGGGGCCCCCCGCCGTCCCAGCACCACCTGGCGCCACAGGAAGGCGGCCAGCGACACGCCGCCCACCAGCAGCGGCACGCTCACGGCGGGGTTCCCCAGGCCGCCGGGCGTCTCCCCAAAACGGCTCAGGGCATAGACCAGACCGCCGAAGCCCAGCGCGGACAGGGGCACCGAGATCACGTCCAGGGCCAGACGCTGCGGGGTGCCCACGTTCCTCAGGGTGCGCGTCCCGTAGACCAGCGCGGCGAGCGCGATGGGCAGCACGAACAGGAACATAAAGCGCCACGACAGTGCCTGGAGGATCAGCCCGGAGATCGTCGGACCGACGGCGGGCGCCACCGAAATCACGATGCTGATCTGACCCATCACGGCCCCGCGCATTCGTTCAGGCACCAGGGTCAGCACGGTGGTGATCAGCAGCGGCAACATGATCGCCGTACCGCTCGCCTGCACGACCCGCGCCAGCAGCAGCGGCACGAAATCCGGGGAGATGGCCGCGAGCAGGGTGCCCGCGCTGAACAGCGTCATGGCGGTCAGGAACACCGCACGGGTGCTCAGGCGTTGGAGTAGGAAGCCGGTCACGGGAATCACGACCGCCATCGTCAGCATGAACGCGGTCGAGAGCCACTGCGCCGTGCTCGCGGTGATCCCCAGGTCGGCCATCAGGCGGGGCAGGGCGACGTTCATGATCGTCTCGTTGAGGATGACCACGAAACTGGCGATCAACAGGATGACGATGACGGCGCGGTCGCGCGGGGCGAGGGGTTCGGCGGGGGGACTCATGGGCGGACCTCCAAGGTCGGGAAAACAAAACGGGGACGAGGGGCCCGGGTTCCGGCGTGGGTGGGGCCGCCCCCACCCCCTGTCACGGTGACTCCACGCGGGTCATGTCCGTCCGGTAGCCGCCGCCGGGCCACGTCCAGCCGCCCGTCACGGTCTGATCGCCCTCGCCGAACGTTCCCCGGTAGAAGCTGGGAGAGCCCCGGTGCCCGGCCCAGATCGTCAGCGTGTCGCCCGTCAGGTCATAGACGTAATCAAGTGTCAGACCGTCGGTGAAGGAGTAGACCCGGGTGTGGATGTCCGCGCTCGGCTCCCCGCCGAAGGGGTGGAGGTGTCCGATGACCTCGATTCCCCGGATGGCTCGGTCGCCGTGGAGCAGGTCGAACTGCTGGATCAGGAAGAAGCCGCCCTCCGTCCACTCGTACCTGACCTGCCCGGTGGCCTCCCCGGACACCTGCCAGGTGCCCACCAGCCGCGCCAGCGTGCGGAGGTCGGGGTTCTGCGTGGAGCCCAGTGGCGGGCTCAGTGGCCCGGTATCCATGTCGGTCATAACACGTCCTCTCGCGAGCGGAGTTCGGGGTGAGGGCAGGTGGGGTCCAGCGCGCGGTCTTGGGGCCTCGCGTCATGTCGCAGGGGAGAGGCGGGTGGACGGTCACGGTGGTGGGCTGATGAACGCCAGGCCCCGGTCGGCCAGTGCCGCCCGCAAGACCCCCAGCGCCTTCGGACCCATGCCATGGAGCCGTGCCACCTCGGCCTCGGTGTGCCGGGCGAGGTCCGCCAGCGTGGTGATCCCGGCACGGGAGAGGGCACGCTGAGCGGGGGCGCCGAGTCGGGGGAGGTCACCGCTCCCGGTGGGGCTGGAAGACGCCTGGAGATGAACCATGAGGGCTCCTGCAAGTCGCCGGGTGAGGAGGTCAGTGCGTGTAGTTCAGCATCCACTGGAAGCCGTAGCGGTCGGTCAGGTGCCCGAAGGTCGAGCCCCAGAACGAGGGGCTGAGGGGGTGCGTCACCTGTCCGCCCTCCGAGAGCCTCTGGAAGTACGTCTCGGTCTCCTCGCGGCTGGTACAGCCCAGCATCAGCGAGACGGCCCCGTTCGGGCGCACGTCCGTCCCCAGGTCCGAGCTCATCAGCGTGAGGTCGCCCAGCGTGAGGACCGAGTGCAGCACCCGCTCCTGTGCCTCCGGCGGCAGGTCGGCGGCCACCGGGGACTCGCCCACGGTCTGCACCTCCAGCGTGCCGCCCGGGCACCGCTGGTAGAACGTCATCGCTTCCTTGCAGTTGTCCGTGAAGCCGAGATACACCTGAATCTGAGCCATAACTCCTCCTGGGATGACGGGATGAGTGGGTTCACTTCGGGACGGGCGCGGAGAAGAGGAGTTCAGACACGACGAGGCTGGCGCCGTCCGTTCCTCCCCACCTGGTAGGTCAGGTGTGTGGCGTGCGCGGATTCCACCGTCCGCAGGCGTTCCAAGGGGAGTCGCGGGCCGCCAGCAGGAAAGAGTCGGAGGCCGCCGCCCAGCAGCACCGGCGCGACATGGAGTTGCAGCTCGTCCAGCAGCCCGGCGTTCAGAAATTGCTGAGCCGTCTGGGCACCGCCCGCCACGCACACGTCGCGGGCTCCGGCCGCCTCCCGGGCCCGTGCCAGGGCACGCTCGGGGCCGTCTGTCACGAAAATGAAGGTGGCACCGCCCCGTTCCACCGTCGGCTGTGGCCGGTGGGTCAGGATGAAATGGGGCACCCGGTACTCGGTGTCGAACCCGTCCGGTGCCGTGCCGAAGGCCGTTCGGCCCAGGACCATCGCCCCCATGCGGCCGAGCAACTCCCGCTTGATGCCCTCGGCGGCTCCTTGCTCGGCGAAGTACCAGTCGTGCAGGCCGCCGTCCTCCCCGTCTGGCCCGGCGACGAAGCCGTCGAGCGAAACGGC
The DNA here is from genome assembly GCF_025997855.1 of Deinococcus aetherius. Classification (NCBI taxonomy): domain Bacteria; kingdom Thermotogati; phylum Deinococcota; class Deinococci; order Deinococcales; family Deinococcaceae; genus Deinococcus; species Deinococcus aetherius. Next base: position 211,919 of record NZ_AP026562.1, on the reverse strand, counting down.
GAGGTCGAGAAAGACCCGGCTCACCGGCGCAGCTGTGAAGTCAAGCGGTCCAGGCCGATGAACGCGACGCTCTGTCTCATGGTGTCCTCCTCCGGTGAAATGGGGTCTCTGGACGAGCCGCGCCTATACGTACTTCTCCTTGCTCGTTTAGCCTACAACGTAATGATCCCAAATTGCAACCTTCAGCCCAGTTGTAAATATTGGACTGAGTGCGCTGAGGATGGACTGCCGCCCAGGCCCGTCCACGACGACGTTTGCGCCGCTGCCATGCCCTCGATCTGGTCGGGGAACGCTGGGCGCTGCTGGTCGTGCGGGAGTTGCTGCTGGGTCCCCGGCGCTTCGGCGACCTGCAGGCCGATCTGCCCGACATCGGCCCCAACGTGCTGTCGCAACGCCTCAAGGATCTGGAAGAGGCCGGTGCGGTGCGAGCACCTCGCCCGGCCCGCCGGCGCCCCCATCAGCCTCGCCACGTTGGTCACGGTGCTGAAGACCATGTTCGACCCTGGGCGGGCCGGGGACCTGGACGCTACCCTCGCCCTCCAACTGGAGCGCGGGGCGTTCGAGGTTCGCATCGGTCAGGGACGAATCGACGTGACGCCGGGTCCGGCCCGTGACCCCTGGCGGTCCTTACCACGGATGTCGCTACCCTGGGCGGGCTGATCTTCGGCGGCCTGTTCCTGACGGTCGCAGGGCTGGCCCCAGCCCGCCCACTCTGTCGCCCATTTGACGCATGGCCCGTCGGGGATGCGGCATGCTGGGGGCCGTTCGAGGTCACCGTTGTGTTCTGATCCCACCCCGTCGCCCCCACCCCCTCCACTTCCGGCCCTGCTCGGCGGCGAACTGGCTGCGCCTCACGGGTGGGGCGGCGCCCTGCTGCGGCAGGCGGTGCGGGAGGCGGGAGGGTCTGGAGCCAGCTTCCACGTCGCCACCGATCCGGACTTCCCCCACGTGGACGCCCCCATCACGGCCCACCGCCACGCCCTCCCTGGAGAGACCGCATGAAAACAATCCTGACCCTGACCCTCGCCCTCGTGGGCACGTCCCTCGCCGCCCCCGACCCTGCGAACTGGCCCCAGGTGCTCAAACAAGCGCGCGGGCAGACCGTCAACTTCTACATGTGGGGTGGGTCCGACAACATCAACACCTACGTGGATACGGTCGTCGCGCCCGCCCTGCAAAAGCTCGGAGTCACGCTGCGCCGGGTGCCGGTCACCGACACCGTGCAGGCCGTGAACAAGGTGCTGGGCGAGAAGCAGGCTGGGAAGAACCAGGGGGGCAGCGTGGACCTCATCTGGATCAACGGGGAGAACTTCCGCACCGCCCGGCAGGCGAACCTGCTGCTGGAGGGCTGGGCCGAGCGGCTGCCGAACGCGAAGTATGTCGACTGGCAAAACCCGGCGGTCCGCAACGACTTCGGCTACCCGGTGAACGGCGCCGAGTCCCCCTGGGGCAGCACCCAGTGGCAGTACGTGTACGACAGCGCCCGGGTGAAGCCGGAGGACCTGCCGCGCAATTTCAGGCAGCTCGCCGCCTGGGCGAAGGCCCACCCAGGGCGCTTCACCTTCCCCGCGCCGCCCGCCTTCTACGGCAACCGCTTCCTGCGGATGGCGCTGTTCGAGTTGAGCGGGGGCCGTGAACCCTTCGCCGGGGGCTTCGACGAACAGGTCTGGCAGGCCAGGTCGCCGCTGCTGTGGAATTACCTGAAAGACCTCCAGCCCAACCTGTGGCGGCGGGGGCAGACCTTCCCGACCGACATCGCGCAGCAGTATCAGCTCCTGGCGAACGGAGAGGTGGACTTCGCCTTCGTGCAGAACAAGGCCGGGATCGCGGCGGAGGTGAAGAGCGGGCAACTGCCGAAGACCGCGCGGGTGTACCTGTTTGGCGGGGGCACCATCGCCGACTCCCACTACGTCGGCATCCCCTACAACGCCGCGCACCAGGCGGGCGCGATGGTCCTCGCCAACCTGCTGCTCGACCTGGAGCTGCAATTGAAGAAGCTCTCCGGGGACGTGTGGGGCGACGGGCTGGCAGTGAATCCGGCTCGGGTCGGCAAGGCGTTCGAGGCGAGGGTGGGGCAGGCGCTGCGCCCGGGGCCGTACACGCTCGATCAGACGTTCCTGGCGAAAAACGCCGTGGGGGACGTGGCCGCCGAGTACGACCGGCAGGTGCAGGCGGGCTTCAAGGAACGCTTCCTGAAGTGACGCGGCGGCTCGCGTACCTGCCGGTGCTGCTCGTCACGGTGGGGCTGTTCGGGGCAGGGCTGCTGCTGGCCGGGGTGCAGAGCCTGGGCGGGTTGCCGGTGACTGGGAAAGCCGACTGGGGCGTGGCGGCGTACCGGGAACTGTTCAGCTCGCGCTCCTTCTGGTCCGCCCTCGGCATGAGCGCCTGGGTGGCGGGGGCGGGCACGCTGATTGCGGCGGCCCTGGGGACGCTCGCCGCCCTGGCCCTGTGGCGGCTGCGGGCGGGGGCCGGGCTGCGCTTCCTGTTCGCGTGGAACCTGCCCGTGCCGCATGTGGTCGCCGCCTGGGTGACGCTGCTGCTGTTCTCCCAGAGCGGGCTGTGGTCGCGCCTGGCGCATGTCCCGGGCCTCTCCCGCAACCCCGGGGACTTCCCGGCCCTGGTGAACGACCCGCTCGCGCTGGGGGTGCTGCTGGAACTCGCCTGGAAGGAGGTGCCCTTCGTGGGCCTGGCCGTCCTCGCGGCGCTGGCGCGCTTTGACGGGCGACTGCTGGAGGTGGCGCGCAGCCTGGGCGCCTCCCGCTGGACCCGATTCTGGCACGTGGTGCTGCCGGGGGTGCGCCCGGCGCTCCTCTCCGCGTGCGTGCTGGTGTTCGCCTTCGCCTTCGCATCCTTCGAGGTGCCGTACCTGCTGGGACCCACTTCCCCGGCCACGCTGCCCGTCCTCGCGTACCGGGCCTTTACCGACGCGGACCTCGCCGCCCGGCAGGAGGCGATGGCGCTCAGCGTGGTCACTGCGGGGCTGGCGGGCCTGGTGGTGGCGGCCTGGGCGTTCCTGAGTCTACGCGGCCGGGAGCGCGGGTGAGGGCGGCCCGCCGGACGCTGACCGCCGCCCTGATACTGGGTGCCGCCTTGCCGCTGGCGCTGCTGCTGGTCTGGTCCTTCAGCCTGCGCTGGTACTACCCGGCGCTCCTGCCGCAGGAGTTCAGCACTAGGGCCTGGGAGGCACTGCTCGCGCCGTCCGGGCAGGTCTCGCCCGCCCTGCGGGGAAGCACCTGGGTGGCGGGCGTCACGGCGCTGCTGGCGACCCTCATTGCACTTCCCGCCGCGCGGCAACTCGCCCGGGAGCGCCCGCTGACCCGCGCGGTCCTGGGCGGAGTGATCCTCGCGCCGCTCGTCCTTCCCGCCTTCGCGGGCGTGATGGGCGTGCAGGTGGCGTTCATCCGGCTGGGGCTGGCGGATACCCCCGCCGGAGTGGTCGCGGCGCACCTGATCCCCGCGACGCCTTACGCCGCCGTGCTGCTCACCGGCACCTTCGAGGTGTATGACGCGCGGTTCGAGGAGGTGGCCCGCACGCTGGGCGCCCGGCGTGCCCAGGTGTTCACGCGCGTGACGCTGCCCCTGCTGCTGCCCGGGGTTCTCGTCGCGGCCCTCCTCGCGTTCCTGGTCTCCTGGAGCGAGTACCTGCTGACGCTGATCGTGGGCGGCGGGCAGGTGTCCACCCTGCCACTGCTGCTCTTCGCCTCCGCGCAGGGCGGGGACTACGCGCTCACGGCGGCCCTCAGCCTGGTGTACGTCCTCCCAGCCCTGCTGATCTTCACGCTCGTTGCGGGGAGGCTGCGGGGGTGGCGGGCATGAACGGCCTCTCGGTGCGGGGCCTGTGCAAGGGGTACGCCGGGCGGGCGGTCCTGCGGGGGGTCAGCCTCGACGTGCCGGCCGGGGAACGCTTCGCGCTGCTGGGTCCCTCCGGGAGCGGCAAGACGACCCTGCTGCGGATCGTCGCCGGGCTCGACCACCCGGACGCGGGCGAGGTGCAGATCGGCGGGGTGTCTCTGGCGGGCGTGCCCGCCGAGCGCCGGGGGCTGGGCGTCGTCTTTCAGGACCCGCTGCTGTTCCCGCACCTCACCGTCGGGGAGAACGTGGGCTTCTCGCTGCGGCTGCGCGGGGAACGGGGCCGGGCGCTGCGGGCACGGGTGGAGGAGGTCCTGGAACAGGTCGGCCTGAGCGGCTATGCGGCGCGGCGACCGCACGGGCTCTCGGGGGGACAGGCCCAGCGGGTCGCGCTCGCCCGTGCTCTGGTCACACGGCCCCGGGTGCTGCTGCTGGACGAGCCCTTCAGCGCCCTCGACACGCCCCTGCGGCGCGAACTGCGCGGATGGCTCACGGCGCTCCAGGAGGCCACCGGCACGACGATGCTGTTCGTCACGCACGACCAGGAGGAGGCCCTGAACGTCGGGCAGCGGATCGGGCTACTGCTGGACGGCACTCTCGCGCAGGTCGGCGAGGGGCAGGCGTTCTACACCCGCCCGGCGTCCGTGACCGTCGCGGCCTTTTTCGGCGGTGTGAACTTCATCCCGGGCGAGCAGCGCGGCGGGGAGGTGCGCACCGAACTGGGCGTGTTCCGGGTGCCGGTTCGGCGCGAGGGCCGGGTCACGCTCACCGTGAGGCCGGAAGCCCTGCGGCTGGCGGACGAGGAGAATGCTGTGCGCGGAGAGGTGGTCGCCTCCGAGTTCGCGGGAACCCACCGGCGCGTGACGCTCAGGGCCGGACTCCAGCGTCTCGTGTGGCACGCCCCGCCCCACGAGGCGGTCACGGTGGGGCAGCCCCTCACCCTGGCCTGCCCCGCCTCCGCCTGCTGGACCATTCCGGCGGGGTAACGTGACGAGTTCGCCCGCCCACCACCCGCAGCTCGGGCGGCATGTTCAGGAAGCCGGGCAAGGCCACCCGCTTCACGAAGCCGACCTCACCCCTGGGAGGTGCGAGACAGGTTCCAGAGCCTCATCGACGCCGACCACCAGCCGGGGCCCGCCTTACCCGGCCGGGCGTTCGCGCCAGCCGCGCAGCCATGCCAGACCCCACCCCAGCCCCAGCCCCCACAGCGGCGCGCTCAACCCCAGCCAGGTGAAGCCGGAGGCGGTGAGCACCAGGGTCAGCAGCGCCGCCTCGCGCCAGCGGGGTTCTGCGACCAGCGTCCCCTCGCGCCCCACCAGGAGTGGCCCCAGCAGCGCGAGCCCGGCCAAGCCCTGAAGCAGCGGCGCCGGGAAGACGCTCGCCAGCCCGAGGAGGGCGCCCGCGTTGAGCCCCAATCCCAGGTATCCGGCGGCGCAACTCAGACCGGCGATGTACCGCTTCCGGGGGTCGGGGTGGGCGTCCGGCCCGGTGCAGAGGGCGGCGGTGATCGCGCCCAGGTTCAGCGTGACGCTCCCGAACGGCGCGGCGAGCAGGCCGGCCAGCCCGGTCAGGGCGACCAGGGGCCGGGGCGGCACGTGCCGGTATCCGCTCGCGCTCAGGATGGCGAGCCCCGGCAGATGCTGGGACGCGACGGCCAGCAACACGCTGGGCACGGTGATGGCGAGGATGGCCGGCGCGCCGAAGGTGGGGCGGATGAGACTCAGGTGCCCGGCCGGCTGGGGAGAGCCGGGGTGCAGCGCGCCGGTGAGGGCCGCCGCGCCCAGGCCCGCGAGCAGGGCCAGCGGCACGGCCCAGCGGGGAACGAGGGCGCGCCCCAGCAGGTACGCCCCGAGCATCGGGAGCAGCAGGACGGGCGCGGCGGGGATGGCCGTCATGCCGCGCAGGACGAAGGGCAGGAGCACGCCCGCCAGCAGCGCGGCGGCCAGCGGCGGGGGGAGGTGACGGGCGATGAGGTCGAACAGGCCGGTCAGGCCGAGGAGGGTCAGGGTCAGGGCGGCGAGCAGCAGGGCGCCCACGGCCTCGCCCGGGGTGAAGCGGGGACCCTCCGCGATGAGGACGGCGAGACCGGCGGTGTTCCAGCCCAGGATGATCGGAGCGCGGTAGACCAGGCACAGCGCGGCCCCCAGGACGGCGAGGGCGAGGTACATGCTGGTGAGGCTGCTCACCGCCTGCTCGGGGGTGAGGCGCAGGGCGAGGAACATCTGCACGAACAGCGGGAGGTTGCTCGACGCGCTGACGAGGACGGCGATCATTCCGGCGGCGAGAGCGGTGAGCGGCAGGGGTCGCACGAGGTCGGGCCATTCAAGCACACCGGGGGCACCGGGAAGGGACCGGACGAGGGCTGACGGGCCCCCAGCGACAGGCTGAGCGGAAACGGAACCCGGCCCTGTCTCGACTTCCTGTGTCCCCCACGGGGCGCGAACGTGCCTGTCACTCGACGTTCGCCACAGGCGACGTGATGGGCGAGCGCAACTCGGCGCGGTCCTCATCGCCGTTGCCCGCGCCAGGCGCCGGCGGATGTTCCCGGAAGAATCAAGGTGGTGTGCTGCGGGACCCGAACTATGCCGAACGAGCCTCTCCCGGCTTATCCTGCGGTGGTGACGCTCCTGGTGACGGTTGGCCTGCTCGGAGCCCGCCTGACCGATGCCTTCCGCAACGGGTGGAGAGAGAACTTCCTCGCGGACCGACGCGACCTCTCCGCCCGCGTCCGGGGCAATCGCCGGTTCATGGGGGCAGCAGTCCCGGATGCCAAACTCAACGGGCACGGGTTCCTGATCTCGACCCTGCCCGACCCCGGCGAGTGACACGTCCCCGCCGCCGGTTCATGCCCACCAGACCCTCAGGGAGGACCCCATGACGAACCCTGTGTCCAGACGATTCGAAGGCCGAGTGGTGCTCGTGACGGGCGCGGGCGGAGGCATCGGCCGCGCCGTCGCCGAACGTTTCGTCCGGGAGGGCGCGCGGGTCGCCGTGAACGACGTGGAGGAGGGGGCCGCGCGGGCGGTCGCGGAGGGCATCACCTCGGCGGGCGGCACGGCCCTGGCGGTCCCCGCCGACGTCTCGGACGCCGCGCAGGTGGACGCCATGTTCGGCCGCGTGGAGGCGGAACTCGGAGACGTGGACGTGCTGTACAACAACGCGGGCCTGATCGACACGGCCCGGCACTTCCTGGAGGCCGACGAGGCCTGGTGGGACCGCATCGTGCGGGTGAACCTGAAAAGCGTGTTCCTGTGCTCGCACCGGGCGGCGCGGGTGATGGTGCGGCGCCGTCGCGGCGTGATCATCAGCACGTCGTCGGGCGGCGCGACGCGGGCCCACCGGGGCAATGTCGCCTACGACGCGACCAAGGGCGGCATCGAGGCGATGACCCGCGCGATGGCCCTCGACCTCGCGCCGTACGGGGTGCGGGTGAACGGGGTGGTGCCGGGGTTCATCAACACCTACGGCCTGACGGGGGAGCAGCTTCGCGTGCGCGAGAAGACGGTGCCGCTGGGGCGCTACGGGGTGGCGGGGGACATGACCGGGGCGGCGCTGTTCCTCGCGTCCGACGACGCGGCGTACATCACCGGGCAGTTCATCGTGGTGGACGGCGGGGTGCTCGTCCAGCAACGCTCGGCCAATGTCGACACGTTCCCCGTCGAGGGCTTTCCCCGGGTCGAGGCGGACCTGCCGTGAGCGCGGAGGCCGGGTGGGACGTCGTGGTGATCGGCGCGGGGATCATCGGCGCGGCGTGCGCGTGGCGGCTCGCGGAGCGCGGCCTGCGGGTGCGGGTGCTGGAACGCGACCACCCTGCGGGCGGCTCCAGCGGCAAGAGTGCCGCCGGGGTGCGCGCGCAGTTCACGTCCGACACCAACATCCTGCTCTCGAAGCACAGCATCGGGGAGTACGCCCGCATGCCCGCCTCCGGTTACCGGCCCGCCGGGTACCTGATGCTGGTGCCGGAAAGGCAGTGGGGAGTGCATCTCGCCGGAGTGGAGCGGCAGCACGTCCACGGGGTGCCCACGGAGGTCCTCACGCCCGCCCAGGCCCAGCGGCACGCACCTTTCGAGACGGGCGGGTTGGGCGGCTGCACCTTCTGCCCGACGGACGGGGTCGTGGACCCGCACGAGCTGACCTTCGAGTACGTCCGCCTCGCCCGGGAGGCCGGGGTCCGCTTCTCCCTGGGCACGCCCGTGACGGCGGTCTCCCGCCGGGGGGGACGCTGGCGCGTGACGACGCCCGCCGGAGCCGTCGAGGGAGAGCAGGTGCTCAACACCGCCGGGGCATGGTCGGGAGAGGTGGCCGCGCTCGCCGGGCTGGACGTGCCTGTTCGGCCCGCCCGGCGCATGGTGTTCACCACGGGCCCCCTGAGCCTGCCGCACCGATTGCCGATGGTGTTCGATCTGGAGAGCGGCGTGTGGCTGCGGTCCGAGGGGGAACGCCTGATCCTCGGCCGCGCGGACGAGGCGGACGTGGGGTGGCGGGAAGGGATGGACTGGGCGTGGCTGGAGCCGACCCTGGAGCGCGCGCTGGAACGCTTTCCCTGGCTGGAGACGGCCTCCCTGGACCGCCGCGCGAGTTGGTGGGGGTACTACGAGATCACCCCGGACCACCAGCCGGTCGTGGGCCGGATGCCGGGGGTGGAGGGTTGGCTCAACGCGTGCGGCTTCTCGGGCCACGGGGTGATGCAGGCGGCCGCGACCGCCCGGGTGATCGCGCAGGAAGCCTGCTTCGAGGTGCCCTTCGTGGATATCGCCCCCCTGCGGTACGAGCGCTTTGCGGGCGGGGTGCAGCCCGCCCATGACATCCAGGTCTGACCTTCCCGCGCGGGTGTTCGGGTGACGGGCCCGGCTGGAGGGGAGCCGGCCAGAAGCAGGGAGGCCGCCTTCCCGGCCTGGGCGCCCCGTGCCCCTGGAGTGGAGGTCACGTCACTCCAGGTCGGCGAGGTACGGCCGCCGTGGATCGGCAGGGATGATCGTGGGTCCCGGCCCGCCCCAGGCAGGTGCGTCATGTACCGCTCGGAGAGGAACCGGATGAGCCTCCCGGACAGGCGCCCCGGCTCGCTGGACAGCAGCCCCACGAAGGGCCCGGTGACCGTGAACCGGTTGACCTGGGCGCCCCGGACCATCAGTTCGCCGACGGAGGTCACGACCAGCGGGAGCCGCACCCCGAGGACAGGACTCTTCAGCCCGTCGGGCTGCGGGCGCGCCTCCACTCCCCCCGGACCCCCAGGGCTGCCGCTCCCGGAACCTGTGACGACTCCTCCGGCTGGCCCGGGTGGCCACGCCGCTACTCCTCGTCCCGCTCGGCGAGGGTTTGCAACCAGGCCCACGCGCGGGGGTGAAGCTCTCCCGTCCGCTGGTAGCGTTCGGTGATGAACACCGAGCGGGAGAGGGCGCCCTCGGGGTCCGACATCAGCCAGCGTTCCATCTGCGGCTGGCCGAGCAGCCGGTACGCCCATTTGAAGGTGAGGACGAGGAGAGTGTCACGGCGGGCGGCGTCCTGGCCGAAGTACGCCTGGGCTTCCCCGTCCAGCCCCGTCAGTTCGGCAGCGGCCGGGGGGAGCGGCGCGCGGAGCAGGTGGCCTTCGAGGTACTCGCGCCAGCACTCCAGCATCGGCGCGGGGTCGGTCCAGCCCAGTTCCAGGACGGCGAGTTGCCGCGCACGCCGGGGAAGGTCCTCGTCTGCCACCGGGGGAAGCTGCCCGGCCCGAACGGACCGCGCGAGGTCCAGGCCAGCTTTCAGGCGGGGATTCAGCCCCGGGGCCCCGGGATCACGCAGGCGGGCGACCTGGGCATGCCAGGCGGGAGGCAGAACCTCCCCGAGTTCCGCCAGCAGGCGCTCCCCGCCCGTCTGCCCGGTGTCCGGCCCGCCGAGCAGCACGCGCTGCGCCTCCAGCACCACCTGCCACTGGGCGTCGGTGGTGCTCCCCGCCTCCAGGACGTCCTGGCAGGTGTCGGAGGTGACGTCATCCAACCGCTCCCGCTGCCCGAGCACGAACGCCAGAATCGCCCGGTCACCCCGGCTGAGACGGACGCACTCCTCGGGCCCCTGAACACCGGGGCGCGGCCGCCGGGCCTGATCCTGTTTCTTCTCCCGCTCCCGCTCGCCGCTGAGCCGGGTCCGCTCGGCGCGCGAGCGCAGCCCCCTGGAGAGGTGGACGGGAGGGGCCGGGGAGGCAGGGGGCGAGGGCGGAAGGGGAGGAGGGGGAAGGGTGTCCGGGGGCGTGGCGACCCTCAGCGCCTCGTAGAGCCGCAGCGGCAGCGGTGCCAGCGGGGCGACGCAGGGCTTCCCGCTGGGGAGGGGTGAGGGGTGCCCGTGCCAGCAATCGGGCGTCCCGGGTCCATTCGAACCCCAGCGCACGCAGGTAGAGGGGGTGCGAGCCAGACTCGCGCAGCAGCGGGGCGTGGGCCTCGCGGTGTGACGCTTCCCGCGCGATCTGCTCCAGAACGCGGGAGAGGCGCTGGGCCTCACGCGAGCGCAGCCCCAGGACGCGCTCGAAGAGGCAGGTGCTGCCCAGCGGCCCGACCACGCCCTGAGCGGTGTGGACAAAGAGCGCGAAGCGGCGGGGGCGGTCCACCCGGCAGGCGACGCAGTCATGATGGCCGCCGCTGCCGTGATCCTGGAAGGTGTAGGCCTCCGGGGAGAGCGGCAGGGTGTAGGTGTGGCCGTCCCGGCGGAACGTCAGGACGCGGCCCTCGTAGCCCAGCTCCCGCATGAGCACCCGCATCAGGGTGTGGAAGCGGGGCTCCGTGCTCAGGCGGATGTGCCGGGCACCGAAAGAGCCGGTCATGCTCGGGCCCTCCCGGAGGGGAGGACGTGGGCGCGGGCGATGAGTTTCCAGGGCTTCGGCGGGGCACTCACGACCTGTACCGTAGCAAAAGCACTTTCCCGGACGGCGGGCAAATGCGGTGGCGGTGTGAGGGCGACCCGCGTTCAGGCGACTGCACCCCAAGGGCCCCCGGTGGGTGATCGGAGCCTCCGCGAGGTGGCCGCCCGGCTCGCCCCGGTGCCCTTCCTGCTCGACGTGCCCTGCGAGGGCGGCTGCCCGGACGTGGCGTACCGGCTGCTCTTCCGGACCGAGTGCCCCCCGTGGCTGTACGAGGTGGAGCGCGGCGCGACGACGATCTGGGAAAACTGGCGGGCGATCATGCCGGACGGCCGGGTTCAGCCCGTCTCGTACAACCATTACGCCTTCGGCTGCGGGCTGACCTCGGTGCGGACGAGTCACGACACCGGGTACGGCCCGGCGGCGATCCGGTGGTCCCGCGTTCCCGTCGGCACCCGCGCCACCGTCCACCTGCCCGGCCCCGCCGAGCGCGTGAGGCCGGACGGCCGACCCCTGAAATCCGGCGAGGGGTGTCCGGCGTCGAGACACGCGGGGGAGAGGTGTTCGTGACCTTCGGGAGTGGCGAGTACACGTTCTCGGCAATCCTGCCCGACCAGGGGCGGACCAGCGCGACGGTGAACGCGGCTGGAATGGCGTGAAAGGGGCGGCATGACGGTTCTCCGGCAGGGCAGCCTCTGGTTGAGGGGCCGGGGCTCGGCCACGCCCCTCAGGTCGGGCATTCCCCGGGCGCCGCGACGGCCGCGCTGTTCGCCCCCCGCTTCCCGGAGCGCGTCCGCGCCCCCAGCCTGGAAGACCGCGCGTTCGTGTGGCGTGTGGAGGCCGGGGAAAAAGGCGGCGGAGCTGGGGCGGTTCTCCCGCGCGTCCAGCTCCGCCTGGTCCGAGGTCTGGGGTCCGGGGGCCACGGCGCCCCCGCCCGCTCACATCTGGGTCACCGGGCTGCGGGAGGAGCGCACGGGTGACTCGGTGCTGTCGGCGTCGTAGCCGTAGCTGTAGTAGGTGCCGCCCGTCCGCGCGAGCTTGTTCAGGACGAGGCCCAGCACCCTGACCTTCGCCACCCGGGCGTTTTGCAGGGTGCGCTCCACGTCGGCGAGGCGGGTCTTGCCGCCCTCCACGACGAGGAGCACGCCGTCGGTGTACGGGGCGACCGCCAGCGTGTCGGACAGGGAGAGCATGGGCGGTGTGTCGATCAGAACGTAATCGTACCCCTGTGACCAGCGGTCGAGGTGGGTGCGGAAGCCGGGCTGGCTGAGCAGGCCGGTCCCGCCCCCGCCGCTCTGGGGCGTGCCTGCGGGCAACAGGTCCACGTTCGGCGACACCCGGGTCACAAAGGCGGCCTCGGGGTGCAGGAACATGTCGGGGACCGTCGTGGCAGGGGGCAGCCCCGGCTGGGTGCCCGGCAGGGGGTGGGTGGCGAGGCGGTCGGGGGACCAGACCTTGAGCTGGGTGGGGCGGCGCAGGTCGGCGTCGATCACGAGGACTCTCAACCCGCTCGCCCCCAGGCTCTCCGCCAGGGCCGCCGTGACCGAACTCTTGCCCTCGCTGGGGTAGGCGCTGGAGACGACCAGACGGCGCTGGCCCCCCTCCGGGAGCAGGGACAGGACGTTGATCCGCAAGAAGCCCACGCTCTCGTAAAGCGGTCCGCTGCGGCTGGCCTGGATAAAGCCCTCCCCCAGGCTCCGGCGGCGCAGCAGCGGCAACTGCCCGAGCAGCGGCAGCCCGAGGGGGAGCAGGTCCTCGGGGCCCTCCACCCGGCGGCGCAGGCTGTCACTCAGCAGGGCCCCCGCCGCGCTCAGGAAGAGGGCGAGCAGCCCCGCCAGGGCGGCGTTGCGCAGCGGCCGGGGCGAGACCGGCGTGAGGGGTGCGACCGGCTCCGACACGAGCACGAGCGTGCCGCTCGCCGCCGTCTCCAGCACCGCGATCTGCGAGAGGTTTTGCAGGAGTTGCCCGCGCGCCGCGACGAGGCTCTGGCGCTCCAGGTCGCCCGGCGGGGTCGCCGCAATTCGCGCTGTCAGGCTGCGGAGCTGCTCCTGGAGGCTCTGCCGGGAGCGGATCACCCCCTGCTTGGCCCGGCTGTTGTCCCAGGCGATCAGGGCCCGCACGCCCGCGTCGGCGAGCAGTTGGGCGGCTTCCGGCGTCTCCGCCTGCGCCCGCAACTCGTACACCCCGCGCTGCTGGGGGTCGAGGCGGGCCTTGACCTTGAAGCGGGTGAAGTCGCGCTCGGCGAGTTCGTTCGCCAGGTCCCGGCGGATGGTGCCCACGAGCGCGGGGCTGAGGTCCGTCTTTTCCAGGCGCCCCACCACGTCGCCCAGCAGGCTCCGGCTGCGCATCACCTGCTCGACCGCGCCCTGGGGCAGCGGCGGCGCCGTCACCAGGGTGTTGTTGATCAGGGAGTTCTGGGCGTCGTTGTCCACGGCGATCACGCTCGCGCTCGCCTCGTAGGTCGGCGGCTGGCGCTTCGTCAGGGCGTAGGTGCCCCCGGCGACCAGCGCCGGAGCCAGGAGCAGCAGGGGGGCGAAACGCCGCAGCGTGCCGAACACCTGCCGGAGGTCGATCTGGTCCGCGCTCTGGACACGGGGGGAGGGAGTCTGCATGCGAAGGTCACTTTAACAAGAGGGTTTCTCTTAATCTTTACGTTTTTCCGCGTTTCTGACCGGCTGGCTTCGGCGGGGCATGAAGTCGTCCAGAACGTCGTCTTGTCCACCGGGCGTACCGGGCCGTGCGGTGGGGTCGCCTTCATGAAATGGGGGGGTGGTCCTCCACACGGCCGGAAGCTCCGTCGGGTAAGGTGGCGGGGAAGTCCCCACGAATCAGCCGGTATCAGAACGTATTCCGCTCCCAGGAGGGTGAGATGACCAGTTCAGCAGCGCAGCACGGCGCACAGAGCCCCGGCGCCCGGGCCTTCCAGGCGGCGCGGCGGGTGCTGCTCGACCACGCGCACGACCCCCGGGCCGCCCACGTCGCCTTCCGCTGGCCCAGCTTCACCACCTTCAACTGGGCGCTCGACGTGTTCGCGCCGCTGGCCGCCCGCCTCGGGGAAGCGCCCGCCCTCTTCTGGGACGGGGGGGAGTGGTCCTACGCCAGTCTCGACGCCCGCGCCAATCAGGTTGCCAACCACCTGCGGCATCTCGGGGTGGGGCGCGGGGACCGGGTGTTGGTGATGCTCGGGAACGTTCCCGAGCTGTGGGCGGTCCTGATCGCCTGCATCAAGCTGGGCGCCCCCATCCTGCCCGCCGCCACGCTCCTGACCCCGGCGGACGTGGCCGACCGGGTGGAGCGCGGCCGGGTCCGCGCGGCCCTCACCGACGGCGCGAACGCGGAGAAGCTCGCCGGGCTGCCGGACGGGATTCTGCGGGTGAGCGTGGACGATGGCGCGGGGCCGGGCTGGCATTCCCTCAATGAGGCTTGGCGGGCGCCCGCCGACTTCGTGCCGGACGGGGAGACGCGGGCCAGCGACCCGGTGCTGCTGTACTTCACCTCCGGGACCACCAGCCGCCCGAAGCTCGTCGTCCACACGCACGCCTCGTACCCGGCCGGGCACCTCTCCACCGGGTATTACCTCGGGCTGCGGGAGGGCGACCGTCACTGGAACGTCTCCTCGCCGGGCTGGGCCAAGCACGCCTGGAGCAGCTTCTTCGTGCCCCTCACGAGCGGCGCGGCCGTGTACCTCGACAACGCCCGCTTCGACCCGGGGGCCACCCTCGAAAAGCTCGTCCGGCAGCGCATCACCACCCTCTGCGCCCCGCCGACGGTGTGGCGGATGCTGATCCAGCAGGACCTCGCGCCCTACCCCGTGCGGCTTCGCGAGGCGGTGGGCGCGGGCGAGCCCCTCAACCCCGAGGTGATCGAGCGGGTCCGGCGGGCCTGGGGGGTCACCATCCGCGACGGGTACGGGCAGACCGAGACGACCGCCCAGGTCGGCAACCCCCCGGGCGCCCCCGTCAAGCCCGGCAGCATGGGCCGCCCCCTGCCCGGCTACGAGGTGGTCCTGCTCGACGAGCACGGCCGGGAGGCGGACGAGGGCGAGCTGAACCTGCGCCTGGGGGAGGCGCGGCCCCTGGGCCTGATGGTGGGCTACGACGGCGACCCGGAGCGCACGGCGGCGGTGCTGGGCGGCGCGACCTACCCCACCGGGGACATCGTGCGCCGGGACGAGGACGGCTACCTCTTCTACGTGGGCCGCTCGGACGACGTGTTCAAGAGCGCGGACTACCGGGTCTCACCCTTCGAGCTGGAGTCCTTTCTCGTCACGCACCCGCTGGTCGCGGAGGCGGGCGTGGTGCCCAGCCCCCACCCCGAGCGGCTGTGCGTCCCCAAGGCCTACGTGGTGCTCGCGCCCGGCGTCGAGCCGTCGGCGGAGGTGGCGCGCGAGCTGCTGGCCTTCGCGCGGGAGGGTCTCTCGCCCCACCTGCGGATTCGCCGCCTGGAGTTCGCCCCGCTGCCGAAGACGATCAGCGGCAAGATTCGCCGGGTCGAGCTGTGCGCGCATGCCAGGCAGGGGGTGGAGAGCGGCGTGCGCGGGGACCTCGAATTCTGGGAGGAGGACTTCCCGGCGCCCGCCTCCGCGTGAACGCGGGACGGGGAAGCCGGGCCGTTCACGCCCGCCGACCCCCGCTCAGGGCAGGACGTTGCCCGCCGCCCGGTAGATGGCGTACCACTCCTCGCGCGTGAGGGTGACCTCGCTCGCCCGGATGCAGTCCCTCAGGCGCTCCACGTTCATCGTGCCGGTGACGGGCTGCATTCGCGCCGGGTGACGCAGCAGCCACGCGATGGCGACCGTCGTGTTGCTCACCCCATGCGCCGCCGCCACCTCGTCGATCTGCGCGTTGAGTTCCGGGAACTTCGGGTTGTCGAGGAACACGCCCTCGAAAAAGCCGTACTGAAAGGGCGACCACGGCTGGACGGTGATGTCGTGCAGGCGGCAGTAGTCGAGGACGTACCCGTCGCGGTCCACCGCCGCGTCGTTTTCCATGTTCACGTTGATCCCGCTCTTGATCATGGTGGCGTTCGTGATGCTGAGCTGAAGCTGGTTCGCCACGATGGGCTGCCGCACGTACCGTTTCAGGAGTTCGATCTGGCGCGGGTGCTGGTTGGAGACGCCGAAATGACGGACCCTGCCCGAGCTTTCGAGCTGATCGAAGGCCTCGGCGACCTCCTCCGGCTCGACCAGGGCGTCCGGGCGGTGGAGCAGCAGGACGTCGAGGTAGTCGGTCCTCAGGCGCCTGAGAATCCCGTCCACGGAAGCCAGGATGTGCTCCCTGGAGAAGTCGAACGTGCCCCTGTCCTGCCGGATGCCGCACTTGGATTGCAGGATCAGCCCCTCGCGGACCGAAGGATTCATCCCCAGCGCGTCCGCGAAGATTTCCTCGCACCTGCCCCTGCCGTAGATGTCCGCGTGGTCGAAGAAGTTCGCTCCCGCGTCCAGCGCGCTCCGCAGGAACCGCTCCGCCTCCGGCTTCTCCAGGGTGTCGAGCCGCATGCAGCCCACCGCGATCACCGGTACGTCGAGGCCGCTGGTGCCGAGCTTCAAGGTCCTCATGGTTGGTCTCCTCCCCACGAGCCCCTCTCCCGAGGGCGCCCGCCCGGGCACTCTAGGGGTCCACCCGCCCTCTCGGCAACCGCCCGCAGAAAACCTCCGCTGTTCCAGCACACGCCCGGATCGACCTCGAACGAGGGAGCGGTCCGGGGAAGAATCAGACCAAATGACCTTCATCCAAATCGAAGAGGAGTACCGAAAACTACAAACAGGACAGTAAACGCTTCCTCGTCGGGCGGCGTCGGACCTCCCGTAGCCTGAGGGCATGTCCATGTCCCTGCTCATCTCCGAGGTCTTCGCCCGGGCTTGGACGCTGGCGGACGACCTGAACGACGCCGGGGCGCAAGACCAGTTGGCCGAGTTGCGGCGCCAGTCGCTGGCCCTGCCGCTTTTCCGGCAAGATCACATCCTGAACGAGGTGGCGGCGCTGACCGAGCGGTTGCGGCGACAGCAACAGGCCCGCCCCCCTTCTGAGGGGATGGTCCGGCGCTCTCAGCCGCCGAGCCAGCTCTCGACGAGAACGAGCAGGTCGTCGTGTCCGAGCGGCTTTTCCACGTAGGCGGCTCCCAGGGCGGAGGTGGCCTCGACCTCGCGGGGCTGGGCGCGGCTGCTCCAGCACACCACCCGCACGCCCTCTCCCACCCGGTCGCGCACCAGGCCCAGGAGTTCCAGCCCGTCCCGGCCCGGCAGGTGCAGGTCCAGCAGGACGAAGTCGGGGGCGGGCAGCGTGCCGAGGGCGTGCAGCGCCTCCTCTCCGTCGTGTGCGAGGTGGACCTGCACGGAGGGCGCCAGCTCCTCGAAGGCGAGTTCGAGCAGCAGGGCGTCCTGGGCGGAGTCCTCGATCACCAGGACGCGCCGTACCGCCGAACGCGCCGCCTCGGGACGCGGGCCGGTGCTGTCGCGCTTGAGGACCATGCACCCCAGGGTAGCCGAGGAGCCCCGGCGTGGCCTTCAGCGAGCGATCATCTCCGGCCAGGTGGTGAGGCGGGCGGTCCTCCAGAACTCCAGAAAGCTCTCGATCTGGGTCACGAAGTCCCGGAAATTCACCGACTTGACGAGGTAGGAACTCGCGTGCAGGGTGTACGCCCGGGTGACGTCCGACTCGTGGCTCGACGTCGTGAGCATGACGACCGGAATCTGGGCGAGTCGCGGGTGCGCCTTGAGGGCGGCCAGCACCTCGAAGCCGTTCATGCCGGGCATGTTGATGTCGAGCAGGATCACGTCGGGCAGGGTGGTCCTCGCCTCCCCCAGGTGTTCGAGGGCGGCGGCCCCGCTCGCGCAGGTGGTGACGGTGCACAGCCCGCCGTACTCGGCGAAGACCTCCTCGGCGAGCTGGCGATCCACCAGGCTGTCGTCGATCAGCAGCAGGCGCAGGGGGCGCGTCATGGCCCTCCCACTCTACCCGCCACCCCGCAGGCGCAACCTTTTCCTCAAGAAAGGCGCGGCCAATGCTCAACGCCGGATGGAGGGCGTCCTCAGCATCGGGCCCGGCCCACCCGGGGGGGAGGGCTGACATGGCCCGCGCCGTGTCCTACTGTGGAGCTTGACGATGGAAGCCCAAGCCGATACCACGGAGCGGACGCGAGAACTCATCGCCCAGGCCCTCACGGCGGTCGCCCGCCGCCCCACCCCCGAGCGCGTGAGGGCCGTCCAGCGGCTGCGCGACGACTTCCTTCAGGTGCGGGGCGCGGCCCAGTCGGGCAAGCTCGCCCCCACCCAGGCCGAGCCCAGGATGCAGCGGCTGGGGGAGCGTGCCGAGGAACTGCTGAGCGAGGTGAGCGCCTGACCCCGTTCCACACGAGCGGGCCAACCACTGCCAGACGATCAGCCCCCACAGCACGAGCAGGACGAGCAGCGTCACCCGCAGGAAGACGCTGAACCACCCGAACGCGAACCGTCGCCGCCGCCGTCTCGTCACTCCGCGCCGACCCTAGCACGGCTGTTCGGCCACGCGCAGGAGAACCGGGTGCGGGATTCGGCGGGGTCAGGGCGCCCGCGTTTCGGGGCTTCTCCGAGCCCCTCTTCCTCAGCCCCGCATCAGCGCCGCCGCCGCCGCCCTCAGGTTGACCTCCCGGAACCCGTGGGTGGCGAGCGTGGGCAGTGCGGCGCCCTCGAAGGCGTGGACCGTCCACAGGGCCAGATGGACGGCTGTTCGGCCTGGCAGGGCCCGCGCGAGTCGGGCCTGCCAGCCGGGGGGCGTCCAACGGTCGAGGGTGGCGAGGATGACGGGTGCGTCGGGGAAAGCCCGGAGCAGCGCCCAGTCGGGTTCCCGCGCCTCCTCCTCGTGCAGGGCCACCTGGAGGCGGGGAAGCCGGGCGCGCAGCGCGTCCGCTAGCGCCTCGCCGCTCGGGGCGTCCCCGTACGGCCCGCCGACGGGCGCGGTGCGCGGGGCGTAGAGGAGCACGGGTTCGTCCGGGGACAGGCGCGGCACGTCCCCGGTGAGGGTCAGCGCCTCCCGTGCCCACCCCTCCACGCTGGCCTCGTCCGTCGACCGCCGCTCCGCCGGGTAAGGGCGGGGTGTTCCCGGAAAACGCCGCGCCGCGTGTTCCAGCCGGGCCCGTGCCTCCTCCACCCGCGCTTCGGTCAGCGAGCCCTCCCTCAGCGCGGCATCCAGCGCCTGGGCGTGCTCCGCGTGCGTCTCCATCTCGCCGTGCCCGCAACTCAGCACCGCGTCCGCCCCGGCGGCGAGCGCGAGGGGGGCCGCCGCGCCGTGCGGGAAACGGTCGGCGATGGCGCGCATGTCGGTCGCGTCCGTCACCACCACCCCGCCGTAGCCCCACCGCTCCCGCAGCAGCCCGGTGAGCAGGGCGGGGGAGAGGGTCGCGGGCCGATGGGGGTCGAGTGCCGGGTAGACGATGTGGGCGGTCATCACGCTGCCTACCCCCGCCGCCACCGCCGTGCGGAAGGGGGGCCACTCGGTCGCCTCCAGCGCCGAGGGGAGCTTGTCCACCACCGGCAGGGTGAGGTGGCTGTCCTGGTGCGTGTCCCCGTGGCCGGGGAAGTGCTTCACGGCCGCCATCACCCCCTGCGCCTCCAGCCCCAGCGCCCAGGCGGTGCCCAGCCGCGCGACGAGGGCCGGGTCGTCCCCGAAGGCCCGCTCGCCGATCACGGGATTGCGGGGATCGACGTTGACGTCCAGGCTGGGCGCGAAGTCCCAGTTGATCCCCAGTTCGATCAGGCCCCGCGCCGCGACCGCCCCCGCCTCCCGCGCGGCGTCCTCGCTCCCGATGACGCCCAGCGCCAGGGGAGCGGGGGGCGGCGGCACGTCCAGCCTGCGCAGCACCGCCCCGCCCTCCTGGTCGGTGGCGATCCAGGCGCCCTCGCCCAGCGCGTCCCGCAGGTCGCGGATCAGCCGAGCGGTTTGCTCCGGCGTGCGGATGTTGCGCGCGAAGAGGCACACCCCCCCGAAGTCATGCGCCCGGAGGAACCGGCCCTGCGCCGGGGTGAGGTCCGGGCCGGGCACGTCGACGATGAGGGTGCGGGCGCCCTGGGTCATGAGGAAACCTTACCGGAGGCTGCACTCGTGGTGAGGCCCCGCCAGATGAACCGTTGGTCCTTGGCGCCATCCGGCTCTCCAAGCCGGGCGAAGACGTTTTGCTTCTGAAGACGACGCGGCGGGAGCAGAAGTCGGCTTCTCCAGAGGTACGGCGCCCATCAACCGCCCCTTTCCCGACAGAGGATGTACGTCGAAGGGTATGTGCCGTACCATATCATGTATAAACTAGTCTGTATGGGGGAGATCAGGAACGCGCTGCCCGAGATCATGGGCCGTCATCGCATCAAGCAGATCGAACTGGCGCAGGCGGGGGGCCTGCGCTACGCGACAGTAAATGCGTTTTACAACGGTAAGACGGAGCGTGTGGACTTTGAAACCCTGTCAGCAGTGCTCGACGGGCTGAGGGCACTGACCGGGCAGCAGTACACGGTCGGCGATCTCCTGCAATACAGCGAGGTCGCGCCGGAGGCCCCTGAGGTGGATACGGCTCACCTGCTCGACGGTGGAGCGGGCGAGCTGAAGGCCCAACTGCGGGAACTGGAAGCCGACACGCCCGACGCGGAATTGGACGCCTGGACTGCGGCCTTCGAGGGTCAGCCTGCATGACGAGAGGTCAGGCTTACGCACGCGGCGCCGTGATCCTCGTCGACCTTGACCCCTCGACGGGGAGTGAGCAGGGCAGGAAACGCCCCTGCATCGTGCTCAGCGACATGAAGACGATTCGGGCCTCCGGTTCCCGCCCGCTCTCCTTCGTCGTGCCGCTCACCACGGCGAACAAACTCACCGGGCCGCTGGCCCCCCAACTCAAGGCGCGCCCGGGTGGGCTACCCGCAGACTCCACGGCGCTCGTGATGCATGCCCGCGCGATTGACCCGGCCCGCATCGTGCGCCAGTGGGGCACGGTGGATGTTCAAGACGTGGGCACGCTCCAGGCGGCCCTGCGTTTCCTCGTGGAGAACTGAGAGCGACGGGGGTAACTCGCCCGGTACGTCTGTCCGACGACTCGCTGGACTGCCCATTCACGCCAATATTCGTCAGCGCGTACCCCGGGGGCAGGACATCGAGGGGGAAGGAGTCGGGCCTGCCGTTGACAAGCCCCGGACCCCGGCCTACCATCGAAGTGTTCACCAAATCACAAGTGCAGGTGCCGTCATGGGTGCCCGGACCCCCTCCGGAGGAGCGCAACGAAGGCGGTCGTCCACGCCTGCCCGGTGCATCCCGCCGCCCCGGCGCGGCGAGTAAAAAGCCCTTTCCCACTCCCCCTCTCCCCCCAGGAGGCCCCCATGAAACACGCCCTGCGAATGCTCACCCTGGCGCTCGGTGTCGCCGCCCTCAGCCCGGCTCAGGCCCAGCAGCCGGTGCAGCTCAACTTCTGGACGTACTACCTCAGCCCCAAGTTCGACGACTACATCAAGGGTGTGATCGCCGCCTTCGAGAAACAGAACCCGGGCATCAAGGTCAACTACATCGACAAGCAGGGGACGCTGGAGCAGGAATTCATCACCGCCGTCTCGCTCGGCACCCCGCCCGACGTGGTGAACCTCTGGGTCGAGTCCACCCAGAAGGCGGCGGACAGCGGTTTCCTGACCGATCTGGGCGCGGCGGTCGGGCCCAGCCTGAAGACGCTCTATTACCCCAACTCGCTGAGCAACTTCACGGTGAACGGCAAGGTGTACGGTCTGCCGTGGTACGCCTCCTTCAACACGGGCGTGATGGCCTACAACAACGACCTCGTGAAGAAGGCGGGCGTGACGGCTCTCCCCAAGACCACGGCGCAGATGATCGCCTTCGCCAAACAGGTCAAGGCGAAGACGGGAGCCTACGGCTGGGCGCCCGCGATCAAGGACCCCCAGGGCGGCACCTTCCTGGGGGTCTTCGTGGACGAGGGGTTGCCCTTGATTCGGGGCAATCAGGCCGTCTTCAACTCCCCGGCGCACGCCCGAGTCCTCCAGTCGTACATCGACCTGTACAAGGCCGACGTGATTCCGCAGGACCTGTTGCGGAAAGAAGCCTTCCAGCTCAGCCAGGAGCTGTACACCCAGGGCAAGCTCGCCACCATCATCGGCGGCCCTCAGGCACTCAACCGCGTCAAGGACAACAACAAGGCGATCTACGCGGCGTCGCAGGTGACGATGGCGCCGCTCGGGGCCGGGAAGGTCCAGGCGGGCGGCGGCATGGCGCTCGTGATTCCCAAGGCCGCACCCCACCCGAAAGAGGCGCTCCTCTTCGCCAAATTCATGACCAACCGCGCCAACCAGGTCGCCTTCGCCAAGATCGTGCCCGTGGTGCCCACGGCTGCGGGCTCCGACCGCGACCCCTACTTCGCCCAGGCCCGGTCGAGCAAGGACCCCATCGAGCGCGCGACCGGCATGATCGGCGCGAACGGGGCGAATCTCAAGACCGCGATCCCCCCGCTGAAAAACCCCACCGACATGTTCAAGGCCTTCGACGACAACATCGAGGCCGCCTTCCTGGGCCGCAAGACCGCGCAGCAGGCACTGAACGACGCGGCGACCGCCTGGAATTCCATGATGAAGTGAACACGCGGGGGCGGGGGCCGGGGAGGGAGGTCACGGCCTCTGCCCCGGCCCCTCGCCTTTGGCCCCAAGGAGGCTCCCATGCTCAAGGTCCTGCGCGGCGCACCCGTCTCGTACCTGTTCCTGCTGCCCGCCCTGCTGCTCCTCGTGGTGTTCACCCTGTACCCGGTGCTGTACGGCTCTTACCTGGGCTTCACCGAGTACACCGCCGCCAACTTCGCCACCCGCACGCCGCCGAAGTGGATCGGCCTGGGCAACTTCCACACGCTGGCCGGGGATGAGCTGTTTCACATCAGCGTCCTGAACAGCGTCAAGTACCTGCTCGTCGTCCCGGCCCTCCAGATCGCCTCGCTGGCGGTCGCCGTGCTGGTGAACCGGCAACTGCCCGGCATCGCCTTCTTCCGGGCAGCGTACTACGTCCCCGTGATCACCTCCATCTCGCTCGCCGCCGTGATGTGGGACTGGATTTACAACAAGGACGGGGTGCTCAACTGGCTTCTCAAGGGGCTGCACCTGATGAGCCCAGGCAGCAACCTGAGCTGGCTGCTCGACCCGAACACGGCCTTCTGGGCGATCATGCTCGTCACCTTCTGGCGCGGCTTCGGGTACTACATGGTGCTGTACATGGCGGGGCTCCAGAACATCCCCGGCGAGCTGGAGGAGGCCGCCCGGCTCGACGGCGCCTCGCCCTGGCAGAGCTTCTGGCGGATCACGGTGCCCCTCATGCAGCCCACCATCCTGCTGTGCACGCTGCTGAGCACCCTCTCGGCGATCCGGGTGCTGGAGGAGGTGCTGGTCTTCACGAACGGGACGGGCGGGCCGCTCAACTCCACCTACACCGCGCTGCTGTACGTCTACAAGAAGTCCTTCGGCGGGCTGGACTTCAACTACGGGCTGGCGAGCGCCGCCGGACTCGTCGTGGCCGCCATCGCGCTCGTGCTGTCGGTGCTGAACTTCCGCCTCTTCCGCGAAGGGAGCGTGCGGGCGTGACGCGGGCCGTTCCGGCAGCTCCTCCGGTCACCCGCACCGTGACGAGGCGACGGGGCCGTCCCGTCCTGCGGCAGGCCCTGACCTACCTCGTGCTGTTCGCCATCTTCCTCTTCGCGGCCTTTCCGCTGATCTGGACCTTCGTGATCAGCGTGACCGACAGCAACGCCGTGACGACCGGGCGCACCGTGTACGACTTTCCGGCGAGCCTCTTCCCGCAGCGAATCACGTTGGCAAACTTTTTCAACGTGGTGCAGACGTATCCGGCGATTGGGCGCGCCTTTCTCAACTCCCTGCTGATCAGCGGCCTGAGCGTGGTCCTGACCGTGATCGTCTCCGCGCTCGCCGCCTACCCCCTCGCCCGGCACGAGTTCCGGGGCAGGGCGCTCATCTTCGGGGTCATCCTGGCGACGATGGTGCTGCCCACCGAGACGAGCTTCCTCGTGAACATGCTCACCCTGGCGCACCTGCGGCAGGTCCCCGTGATCGGTCCCCTGCTCGGCCTGGGCTCGTACCTCGGCGTGGTGCTGCCCACCGTGAGCACGGCCTTCGGCATCTTCCTGATGCGGCAGGCGTTCCTGGCGATTCCGCAGAGCCTGCTGGAAGCGGCGCGCATCGACGGGGCGGGGGAGGGGCTGATCTTCCGGCGGGTCATGCTGCCTCTGGCGGTGCCGAGCATCGCGGCTCTCTCGATCTTCACGCTGGTGAACACCTGGAACTCCTACTTCTGGCCGTCCATCGCCCTCACCGGGGCGCAGGACAAGTTCCCGCTCGCGGTCGAGATGCTCAAGCTCAAGGGGGCCTTCAACGACAACATCTTCAACACGGCGGCGGGGGCGGTGATCATGATGGTGCCCATCCTGCTGCTCTTCCTCTTCGCCCAGCGGTTCTTCATGCGCGGGCTGGAGGGGGCGGTCAAGTAGGGAATCAACCCTGGGAGAGCAGACGGGACTCCCACAGCAACCCCAGCACGGCCCGGGTCGCGGGGGTGAGGGCGCCGGGACGGTGGACCGTGCCCAGGGTGCGGGCGAGAGGCAAGGGGAGGGCCGCCCGCCTGACCCCGGGGGGCAGCTCGCCGAGCGCGAGGCGCGGCAGGACCGAGAAGCCCAGCCCACGCGCCACCATCGCCAGGATCGCGCCCTCGGTCGTCAGGGTCAGGGCGGGCCGCAGTTGGACGCCCGCCCGCCCCAGCGCCCGGAGCACGAAGTCCTCCCGGGCCGAGCCGAGGTGGATGTAGGGGCGGTTCCAGACACCCGCCTCCTCCCATCCCCGGGGGAGCAGCAGGTCGTAGGGGTCCTCGCCGATGGGGGTGGGCAGCAGGCGGGGGTGCGCTGGAAGCTGGGTGAGCCCCACGTCCGCCTGGAGGGTGAGGACCGCCGCGTCCACCGCGTCGCGCTCCAGGTACGCGTCTTGCACCTGCACCTCGACCCCGGGGTGCAGTTCGCGCATCCGGGCCACCACGCCCGGCAGGAGTTGCCCGGCCAGGCTGGGAAAACTGGCGATCCGCACCAGCCCGTTGAGGGGCACCTCGGCACGCGCGGCGGCGGGCAGTTGCCCCGCGAGTTCCAGCATCTGCTGCGCCAGCTCGGCCACCCGCAGGCCCCCGGAGGTGGGCCGAGCGCCCCCGGCTCCCCGGTGCAGCAGCGCCACGCCTAGAAGTTGCTCAAGCTGCTTGACGTTGTGGCTTACCCCCGATTGGGTGAGGTCCAGCTCCACGGCGGCGGTGCTGAAGCTCCCCGTCCGCACCACGGCGAGGAAAACGCGCAGATGCGTCAGGGTGGGACCACCGTCGGCCATCAGTTTTATTCATAGCAGCTCTTCCGCAGATAAGTGTTCGTCCACACAGTTCTGAGCAGAGGGATTAAGCTCGGGTCGAGGCTTGATGAAGCCTACGTATCCTCTTCCTAATCTCTCTCATTTTCGCTCAGGAGCCCCCCATGACCCAATCCGCCCCCGTCCACTCCGACTGGTTTGACCGGACCCGCGACCTCGCTCTCCTGCTGACGAGCTGGCCCAGCGTGACGGGGACACTGGGGGAGGCGGAGTTCGCGGGGCGGCTGCTGGCCGAGGTGCGGAGCTGGCCGGGGTTTGTGGATCACCCGGAGGACGTGTGGCTGAGTCCGGCGCGGTCGGGGCACGGGGCATGGAACCTCTACGCGCTCGTGCGGGGGCAGGGCGCGCGGACCGTCTTGCTTGCCGGGCACTACGACACCGTGGGCACCGACGACTACGGGGAGTGGCAGCCTCTTGCGGGGGACGCCCGGGCGCTCGCCGAGCAGATCACCCGCAGCCTGTCGGAGGGAGAGACGCTGGGGGCCGCCGAACGGCTCGCGCTCGCGGACCTGGCGGGTGGGGAGTTCCTGCCGGGGCGGGGCCTCCTCGACATGAAGGGCGGGCTGGCCGCCGGGCTCGCGGTGCTGGAGCGCTACAGCCGCCTGCCCCTGGGCGAGCGGCCCGGCCACCTCCTGCTCGTCGCCACCCCGGACGAGGAGGGCCGCTCCAGCGGGGCGCGGGCGGTGGCCCACGACCTGCCGGGGCTCGCCCGCGAGCTGGGGCTGGAGATCGTGGCGGGCCTGAACCTCGACGCCACCGCCGACGTGGGGAGCGGCGAGGAGGGGCGCGCGGCGTACCTGGGGACGGTGGGCAAGGTGTTGCTCTCGGCGCTCGTGGTGGGGCGGCCCACCCACGCGGCCTACCCCTTTGACGGGGTGAGCGCTTCCCTGCTCGCCGCCGAACTCCTGCGGCGGGTGGAGGCCTCGCCCGACCTCGCCGAGGAGGTGGGAGACGAGCGGGCCGCCGCGCCCGCCTGCCTGGAACTGCGCGACAGCCGTAGCGGCTACGACGTGACCACCCCGGCCTGGGTGTGGTGCGCCTTCAACGTCCTGACCCTGCGCCGCACCCCCAGCGAGGTGCTCGCCCTGTTCACCGAGGTGGCGCGCGACGTGGCCAAACAGGCCGCCCGTGATTTCGGGACCCGCGCTGCCCGGGCGGGGAGCCTCAACGCCGTGTCCCTGGGGTGTCAAATCCCCCCCGTGCTGACCTTCGGCGAGCTGCGGTGTCGGGCGGAGGCGCGTGTGGGCGTGGAGGCCACGCGGGCCGTCATCGCCGCCTGTCCTCCCGGCCCCGACCCCCTGCGCGCCAGCCGCGAGATCACAGTGGCGCTGCTGGGGCTGGCGGGGCTGGAGGGTCCGGCGATCATCCTGGGCTTCGGGGCGCTGCACTACCCGGCCTCTCACCTGTCGGAACGTCTCGCCGATGGGGTGCTTTGGGAAGCCGTCGAGCGACACACGGCCAGGCTCTCCCGCGATACGGGCGAGAGCCTGCGCGTGCGGGGCTACTTCGCGGGAATTTCGGACATGAGCTTCCTGGGGCAGGCGGCGGACCCGTGCGAGCGGGACTGCGTGGCGGCCCACACGCCGCACCCCGCCCACGTGGACCCCGTGCCGGAGGACGCCCTGGAGTTCCCCGTCGTCAACATCGGCCCCTGGGGGCGGGACTACCACCAGCGGCTGGAGCGCATCCACGCCCCCTACGCCTTCCAGACGGTGCCCGAACTCCTCTGGCGCCTCGCCCTCGACGTGCTGGGCCAACTCGAGGCCGGACGGGCGTTCGCCGAAACCTGCGTCGCCGCCGACTGAGGCGAGCAATTTCCGCTCCTCCCCGGGAGTGGGAATTCACGCGGGCGGGGCGCCTCTTTCCTCAACTGTGCCCCGGGTCGGAGTCGTCCGAGGGTCTGCCGTGCTGGCCGCCCTCCCCCTGCTCGTCGGCATCGGCGGAGGTCGGGTCGTCTGTCGAAGATTGGTCCTCCCCGGGGGCCGTTTCGGAGAGTTGAGAGTCGTCTTCCTGGGGCTGGGTCATGGTGGGCCTCCTGATGAAGGGGTTCGTGACGGGGCCGTGTGGCGCGGCAACCAGCCCCCTGACCATCCTCGCTTGTCGTGACCGGACGTTCGGAAAGCCGTGAAGCCACCTTGGCTGTTGACGGGGCGGAGCGTTCAGGCAGGGACCGAGACAGCCTCGTCCCCAGCGCTTTACCCTTCAGCAAGATTGCGCGCGGGCGTGCAAACGGCCCGGACCATCGGCGGCAAGCTCGCCGGGTGTCCCCGAGGGGGCGCAGAGAGGCGGGAGTTATGGCGATGCAAGGGCAGGGACTCCAGCAATTGTTCGTTCAGGGGTTGCAGGCGGTGTACAGCGCCGAGCAGCAGGGCCTCCAGGCCGCGCAGGAGATCGCGCGGAACGCTTCGGATCCCCAGCTCCAGCAGCTCCTGCAAGACCAGACGCAGCGGGCGCAGGGGCAGATTCAGCGCCTGGAACAGGCCATGGGGCAGGCGGGCGCGTCCACAGAAGGCATCGACAACCCCATCATGCGCGGCATCCTGGAGGCCGGTCAGCGCATCATGAGTGAGGCTCCCGACGCCGACACGCGCGACGCGGGGATCATCGCGTCGGGGCAGATCGCCCTGCACTACTACATGGCCGCCTACGGCACCCTGCGCTCCTACGCGCAGGCCCTGGGCAACCAGGAAGCCGCCGAGCAGATGGGGCAGGTGCTCGCCGAACGCAAGGAGCAGGATCAGCAGATGACCCAACTCGCCGAGCAGGTCGTCAACCCGCAGGCCTCGTAGGCGTCCGCAGGGTGAAGTCGGGCTTTTGCCACGGCTTCCTGCCGTCCTCCCCGGAGCAGCGGAACCCGTCGGCACCACCTCCCGTGAAGGACCCGGTGTCCTGCCATGTTCAGGAGCCGCACTGAGTCCTTCGGGGTCTTCATGCCTCACCCCCTGGGGCGGTGCCCGAGCGTCCAGGCCACCCCGTCGGCGGCGTCGCGGAGGCGGCGGATCAGGCCCTCCTGGTCGCGCCGCCGGGTGCTGGGAAAGCTGACGCCCAGCGCCCCCAGCACCTCACCCCCCGCTCCCCGCAGGGGCACGGCCAGCCCGCCGGTGCCGAGGGCCCACTCGTCCCGCGTGACGGCGAGCCCTGCCGCGCGGATTCCCTCGGCCTCCGCCTCCCAGGAGGTCCCGAGGGTGAAGGGCGTGAAGCGGGGGGCGTCCCCGGGGGGGTCCAGGCCGTGCAGGGCATACAGCAGCTTGCCGCTCGCGCTGGCGTGGGGCGGCAGCTCGAACTGCGTCTCGCCCGCCACCGGGGGCCCGTCGCGGCCCTGCACCGAGCGCGCGATGCACAGAACGCGGGCGCCGCCCCCCCGGTCCCGCTCCAGCACGCTCAGAAAGGCCAGCAGGTGCGTGCCGCGCGCCAGTGCGTTCATCGCGTCGTGGGCGGGCGCGTACCACGGCACGCTGCCGTACAGGGCGCTGGAGAGCTTCAGCAGCCGCCACCCCAGCCGGTAGCGTCCCCGCCCGACCCGCACGAGCAACCCGCTCGCCGCGAGCGTCGTGAGTTGCTCATGCAGGGTGGAGGTCGGCTCTCCCAGGTGGGCGGCCAGCCCGGAGAGCGTCCACTCCGTGTGGTCGGCGTCGAAGGCCTCCAGTACGCGCACGGCACCGTCCACGGTGGAGAGGGTTCTGGGCACGGGGAGAGCCTAGCTCTTTTCCGACATATCCGGAAAAGTGTGTTGAGGGAGTCGGGTCACTGGAGGACGATGGGCGCAGTTCAGAACCTTCCCGTCCCGAAAGGAACCGCCCATGACTCAGTCCCCGACCTCCGAGACGGCCCCCGTCGTTCGCGCCCCGCGCGGCGCCCAGCGCACCGCCAGGGGCTGGATTCAGGAAGCCGCCAAGCGCATGCTCATGAATAACCTCGACCCCGAGGTGGCCGAACACCCCGGGGAACTGGTCGTGTACGGCGGGCGCGGCAAGGCGGCCCGGAACTGGGAGGCGTTTCACCGGATCGTGGAGACCCTCGACCGGCTGGAGAACGACGAGACGCTGCTGATCCAGTCGGGCAAACCCGTCGCCGTCTTGAAGACGCACGAGTGGGCGCCGCGCGTCTTGATCGCCAACTCCAACCTCGTGCCGCACTGGGCGAACTGGGAGACCTTCGACCGGCTCGACCGGGCGGGCCTGATGATGTACGGCCAGATGACCGCCGGAAGCTGGATCTACATCGGCACCCAGGGCATCGTGCAGGGCACCTACGAGACGTTTGCCAGCGCCGGGAAAAAGCACTTCGGCGGCAGCCTGAAGGGCACCGTCACCGTCACGGCGGGCCTGGGCGGCATGGGCGGCGCGCAGCCCCTCGCGGTGAAGCTGGCGGGCGGCGTGAGCATCACCATCGAGGTGGACCCCACCCGCATCCAGAAGCGCCTGGACACCCGGTATCTCGACGAGGTGGCGGACGGCCTGGAGGACGCCATCGCGCGGGCTGAGCGGTACAAGTCGGAGGGCGTCGCCCGCTCCATCGGCCTGCTCGGCAACGCCGCCGAACTCGTCCCCCGGCTGGTGGAGATCGGCTACACGCCCGACCTCGTGACCGACCAGACGAGCGCGCACGACCCGATGTGGGGCTACATTCCGATTCTCGCCCCCGACGAGGACGCGGGCAAACTTCGCGCCGAGCGGCCGGAGGTGTACCGCGAGCGGGCCTACGCGGCGATGGCCGGGCATGTCCGCGCCATCCTCGAACTTCAGAAACGGGGCGCGGTCGCCTTCGACTACGGCAACAACCTGCGGCAGCGGGCCTTCGAGGCGGGCGTGGAGAACGCCTTCGACTACCCCGGCTTCGTGCCCGCCTTCATCCGCGACTCCTTCTGCGAGGGCCGTGGCCCCTTCCGCTGGGTGGCCCTCAGCGGTGACCCGGGGGACATCCGCGCGACCGACCGGGCACTGCTCGACCTCTTCCCGGGGGACGAGCGGTTGCAATCCTGGCTGACCTACGCCGCCGATCAGATCGCCTTCCAGGGCCTCCCCGCGCGCATCTGCTGGCTGGGCTACAAGGAACGCGACCGGGCCGCGCTGCTGTTCAACGAGATGGTCGCGGACGGCCGCCTAAAGGCCCCCGTCGTGATCGGGCGCGACCACCTCGACGCGGGCAGCGTCGCCAGCCCCTACCGCGAGACCGAGGCGATGAAGGACGGCTCCGACGCGGTGTCCGACTGGGCGCTCCTGAACTTCGGGGTGGGCATCGCGTCGGGCGCGGCCTGGATGAGCTTCCACCACGGGGGCGGCGTGGGCCTGGGCTTCTCGCAGCACGCGGGGCTGGTGGCGGTCGCGGACGGCACGCCGGAGGCCGCGCAGAGGCTCAGCCGTTGCCTCGTCAACGACCCCGGCATGGGCGTAGTCCGCCACGCGGACGCCGGATACGACCTCGCGCTCGACACGGCCCGTGAACGCGGCCTCGACCTGCCCAGCCTGGGAATCACGGACAGGCCATGACGTTACTGCGGCTCCAGCACCCCAGCGTACACGTCGTCGAGGGACAGGCTCAGGTCCAGGCAGGGCACCCCCACCTCACCCGCCCCCGCCACCTCGCGCAGCCGCCACTCGTCGCCCGCCCGCTGGTACTCGTAGACGCGCCGCTGGGTCTGCTCCACGATCAGGTACGTTTGCAGGCCCGGCAGCCCCGTGTACATCGCGTACTTGCCCACCCGGTCGTTCGCGGCGGTGCTCGGCGAGAGGACCTCCACCAGCAGGCAGGGGGCCGTCTCGTACAGCGGGTGCGGGATGTCCTGGCCGCAGACGAGCATCACGTCGGGGTAGACGATGGTCGAATTCACGTGCAGGCGCATGTCGGCCAGGTGAAGGCGGCATCCCTGCCGTCGAGCCTGGGGAAAGAGCGTCCCGGCAATGTTCATGCTGATCAGCGAGTGCGGCTGGCTCACCCCCGCCTGCCCGTGCAGCGAGTACACGAAGCCGCCCACGTACTCGCGCTTGTAGGGACTCGTCTCCTCCGAGCGCAGGTACTCCTCCACGCTCATGGCCTGGAACGCGGGGTCCGTCATGGGGACATGGTACAGGCGGGCGGGAGGAGGTTTGGGGGTCAAGGCGGGAGCACTCCTCCAAACGGGGCCGCCCACGTCCTCCCGATTTACCGGAGGGTTCCGTGACCACTCCCTCCCACCTTCCCTACGGCGGCATCGCCTCCTTTGCCCGCGCGCCCACCGTGGAGACGGGGGATGAGTGGAGTGCAGACGTGGCGGTCCTGGGCATCCCCTTCGATCTCGCGCTGGGTTTCCGGCCTGGGGCCCGTTTCGCCCCCCGCGCGCTACGGGAGGCCAGCCTGCGCTACGTTCCGCCCTTCACCGACCTGTCCGGCCGGACCCGCCTGGTGGGCGTAACTTTTGCCGACGCGGGGGACGTGGTTCTCCCCAGCCTGGAGCCGGAACTCGCGCGGGAACGCATCATGGAGGCGGCCCGGCGGGTCCGGTCACGCTGCCGCCTCCCCGTCTTCCTCGGTGGGGACCACAGTGTCACCTTCCCGCTGCTGTGCGCCTTTCGGGACGTGCCCGACCTCCACGTCGTCCAACTCGACGCGCACCTCGACTTCACGGACGTGCGCAACGACACGCGCTACAGCAACTCCAGCCCCTTCCGACGGGCGGCGGAGGCCCTCCCCAACCTCGTTCACATCACCACGCTGGGGCTGCGCGGGCTGAGACACGACCCGGAGGCGGTGGCGGCGGCGGGGGAACGCGGGCACACGCTGGTGCCGATGGAGGAGGTCGAAGCCCTCTTCCGGGATGTGCTGGGGGCGCTCCCCGCCGGGCGTCCGGTCTACCTCAGCGTGGACGCGGACGCCTTCGACCCCGCCGTGCTGCCGGGCACGAGCAGCCCCGAGCCGGACGGCTTCACCTACGCGCTCGCCCTGAGGGTCATCCGTGAGACCGTGCGGCGGCACACGCTGGTCGGCCTCGACCTCGTGGAACTCGCGCCGAACCTCGATCCCTCGGGCCGTAGCGCCTTGATCGCGGCGCGGCTCATCCTGGAGACGCTGTGCGAGGTGTTCGATGCCTCGTCGTGACAGCCCCGGTCCTGAGAGCTGGGAGACGTTGTTCACGGGCATCTCGCACCTGGTGACGCCCGCCCCCGGTCCCCAGCGTGGCCCGGCCATGCGTGAGCTGACCGTGGTGGAGGACGCCGCCCTGCTCGTCCAGGGCGGGCTCGTCGCCTGGGTGGGGCCGCGACGGGACGCTCCCCGAACGCCGAGCACGCGGGACCTGGGAGGCGTGGCGGTCGTGCCCGGCCTGGTGGACCCGCACACGCACGCCGTCTGGGCCGGGGACCGCCTGGCCGACTTCGAGGCCCGTCTGGCGGGGGTGCCGTACGAGGAGATGCTGGCGCGCGGGGGCGGCATCCGCTCCACGGTGCGGGCGACGGCGGCGGCCCCGATGGAGGAACTCGTTCAACTCGCCCGGCCCCGCCTGGAGGCCCTGGCGCGTTCCGGCGCGACCACGGTCGAGGTCAAGAGCGGGTACGGGCTGGACTTCGAGGCTGAGGTGCGGATGCTCCGCGCGGTGCGCGAGTTGCAATCGCTTCTGTCCGTGACGCTGCTCCCCACCCTGCTGATCCACGTGCCCCCCGAGACGGGCCGCGCGGCGTACGTGCAGGCGGTCTGTGCCGAACTCATTCCCCAAGTGGCGGGCGAGGGGCTGGCCGTCGCGGTGGACGTGTTCTGCGAGCGGGAGGCCTTCACGGTAGGGGAGACGCGGGCGATCCTCAGCGCCGCGCGGGGGCATGACCTGGGCGTGAAGCTGCACGCCGACCAGTTCCACGCGCTCGGCGGGGTAGAGCTCGCCTGCGACCTCGGGGCGCTCAGCGTGGACCACCTGGAGGCGAGCGGCCCGGCGCAGATCGTGGCGCTGGCCGCCTCGGAGACCGTGGCGACGGTGCTTCCCGGCGTGACGCTCCACCTGGGGCTGCCCGCCGCGCCCGCCCGCGCGCTGATCGACGCCGGAGCCTGCGTGGCCGTCGGCACCGACCTGAACCCGGGCAGCTCGCCCCTCTTCAACGCCGGGCTCGCCCTGGCCCTGGCCGTGCGCCTGAACGGCCTCACGCCCGCCGAGGCGCTGACGGCGGGCACGGTCAACGCCGCCGCCGCGCTGGGCCTGCGCGACCGGGGCGCCCTGGCGGCGGGACAGCGGGCCGACTTTCTCGCGCTGCACTCGCCCGACTGGCGCGACCTCGTGTATACCCTCGGCGCCTCCCCCGTCCGCGACGTGTTCGTGGGCGGGGAGCGCATCTCCCTCTGAGGTCCCAAGATGATTCTGGATCGCCACCTGACCCTTTCCGACTTCGGGCGCGTCGTGCGCGGCGGCGAGCCGGTGACGCTGGCGCCGGGTGCTCGTGAGCGGCTCCGCCGGGCCCGCGCCGTCATCGAGCGCATCGTGGACGGGGACGAGGCCGTCTACGGGGTGAACACCGGCTTCGGGAAGTTCGCCACCGTCCGTATTCCCCGGGAGGAACTGGCCCACCTCCAGCACAACCTGATCGTCTCGCACGCCATCGGGGTGGGGGAGCCGCTGCCCACCGAGGTCGTGCGCGGCATGATGCTCCTGCGCGCCCAGTCGCTCGCGCTGGGGCACTCCGGCGTGCGCGAGGAGGTCGTGGAATTGCTGCTCGCCCTGCTGAACGCCGGGGCGCACCCCGTCATCCCCGCCCAGGGCTCGGTGGGCGCGAGCGGTGACCTCGCCCCGCTGGCCCACCTCGCGCTGGCCCTGATCGGCCAGGGCAGCGTCGACCACGGGGGAGCCGCGCGACCGGCCGCCGGGGTCCTCGCCGACCTCGGCCTCGCGCCGCTCGAACTCCAGGCCAAGGAGGGGCTCGCCCTGATCAACGGCACGCAGCTCATGGGCAGCCTCCTCGCCCTGAGCGTCCTCGACGCCCGGCTGCTCGCGCGCACCGCCAACCTCGCGGCGGCGCTGACGGTCGAGGCCCTGCGGGGAAGTCACCGGCCCTTCCGGGACGACGTGGTGAGGCTGCGCCCGCACCCCGGCGCGCTGGAGGCCGCCTCGGAGGTGCGGGCCTTCCTGGCGGGGAGCGAGATCGCGCCCTCCCACGCGGACTGCGGGCGGGTGCAGGACGCCTACAGCCTGCGGGCCGTTCCCCAGGTCCACGGCGCGACCCTCGACGTGATCGCCCACGCGGAGCGGGTCCTCGCCACCGAGTTCGCCTCCGTGACCGACAACCCCCTGATCTTCCCGGAGACGGGCGAGGTGGTCAGCGGCGGGAACTTCCACGGCCAGCCCCTCGCGCTGACCGCCGACGCGCTCACGGTGGCCGTGGCGGAACTCGCCAGCATCTCCGAGCGGCGCTGCGAGCAACTCCTGAACCCGGCCCTCAGCGGCCTGCCGGGCTTTCTCACCCCGCACGGGGGCCTGAACAGCGGCCTGATGATCGCCCAGTACACCGCCGCCGCGCTCGTCAGCGAGAACAAGGTCCTCTCACACCCGGCGAGCGTGGACTCCATCCCCACCAGCGCCAACCAGGAGGACCACGTCTCGATGGGCGCCCACGCCGGGCGCAAGCTGCGGCAGGTGCTCGAGAACACGGCCACCGTCCTGAGCATCGAACTCCTGTGCGCCTCGCAGGCCCTCGACTTCCAGCCCCTGCGGGCGGGCGCGGGCGTGGACGGCGCGTACCGGTTCATCCGGCGCCTCACCCCGCCGCTGGAACACGACCGCTATTACAAACCCGACCTCGACTGCCTGCTGAGGGAGGTCAGGAGTGGGGCCGTCCTCGCCGCCGGGCAGGCCGCCGTCTCGACCCAGCCTGACGTGACGCCCCCCCCCGAGGCCCCGACCCTTCCTTGCCCGGAGGAGCCCACATCCAGACACTGACGGGGCTCTCCCTCCTCAGGACGGGGAGGTCTGCGTATTCCTCGGCCGCGTGAGGACGAACCCCACCACGGCCAGGGCCGCCAGCGCGAGCAGGGCCCACGGGCCGACGAGTCCCAGGTTGTCCGCCAGCGTGCCCAGCGGGTTCTCCACGCCCAGCCGCTGCCCCAGCCAGCCCAGCGAGGCCAGCACGGCGAGCGAGGCCCCGGTCACGCGCACCGGGGGGTAGAGCTTCGTCTGGGCCAGCAGGATCAGCCACGGCATCGTCACCGCGATCACCACGAGCTGCATCGCCTCGATCCCCAGGTTGAAGCCGAGCAGGCTCAGCGCCGTTTGCCACGGACTGAGGTTCAACTCCGCCAGGGTGTAGGAAAAGGCCAGCCCGTGAATCAGCCCGAAGCCCCCGGCCACGACCAACTCCCGCCCGGGAAAGATCGGCCGCAGGGCGTGGACGGCCGAGACCAGGATCGAGACGGCGATCAGTGCCTCGATGGGCTGGTCTGGGACGTTCACGATCCGCAGGGTGCCCAGCAACAGGGTCAGGGAGTGGCCGACCGTGAAGGCCGTGGTGATCTTGACGATGTTCAGCAGCGAGCGCCGGGTGTCGCCGAAGCCTTCCCAGTGCGGACGGCGCCCCATCACGGCCAGCAGCGGGGCGGGAAGCAGCAGGGTCAGCAGGAACAGGAGGTGGTCGGTGCCCTCGGCGATGTGGCGCACCCCGAGCTTGAAGATGCCGACGAAGCCCCGCCACGCGCTGCCCTGTTCCTGATTCACGGGGAGGAGCGGCACGAGCCCGGTGCGCGTGTCGGTGCGGATGACGCCGACCTCCACGTTCTCGTTCCCGCCCTCGTTGTTCAATCCGCGCTCCCAGTCACGCCGCAGAGAGACGAGGATGTTGTGGGTCGCCACCTGATGCACGATGGCGTCGTACTTCAGCGTGAAGGTGCGGGTGCTCGCCCCGGCGGGGGGCGTGAGTTGCACGGGCACCACGAACTCCTGGTAGGGGCCGGTCATCGTCTGCTCGGCCTGGGTCAGCGTCGGTTCGCCCACGCTGACGGTCCAGGCCTGCCCGGAGGGCGTGGTGGCGGCGAGGTGCCCCAGCAGGTAGGCTCTCAGTTGCGAACCGTACTGTTCCAGGGCCGAGGGATTGCCGAGCAGATTCCAGCGCGTTGCCAGTTGCAGTTCGTTCAGGGGGAGCGCGAGTTCCGCCGTGACGGACGTGGGGTGGAGGTCGAGTTGCAGGGTGGTGGTCGGCATGGGGTGCGCCGACACCCGCCCCGGCAGCAGGGCGAGGAGCAGGGCCAGCAGCCAGGTGAAAAGGGGCGTTCCGGGGAGGGTCAAGGCGGGCACCTCGGGGTCGGGGAGACGAGAGGGGCGGGAAGACGGACACGTCAAACGGTCTTGCCGCCCTCCGGATCAGGCTTCAGAAGGAGTAGCTCGCGCCGTAGTCGCGGGTGTGGTCGCGCCAGACCGAGTGGTAGTGAATCTGGCTAGAGTACACCACTCCGGTCTGACACACGAACTCGATCCACGCGCTCGGCCCGTCGATCCGCACGTAATCGGCATTGTTGTTCAGGGTCGCATTGCCCGAGTAAGCGATGTAGGTGCTGTCCAGCTCGTTCTGGTAGATCTGGAGGAGCGCGGCGGCGGTGGTGTCATCCACGTCCTGCACCCAGGGCTTCATTGCCGCGAGCACAAGCGCTTTCTGTGCCGTGCTGAGGCTGCTGACCGCGAGCCCTTGCTTGGTGGCGGGGAACTGGCCGTCCTCCCCCGGGCCCAGGAGCACGTCACTGAAGGTCGTGCTCAGTCTGGCGCTGGCAAGCTGAGTGCTGCTCAGGCCCGCGAGCATAGCGGCCATCGCCTGCTGCTCCTGGTACAGCGGCGCGTAGGTCGTCGTGCTGCCGCTCGTGCCCGGCGCCGTGCAGTTGTTGGCCGTCGTGGTGCCCCCCGTGACCGACCAGCACTTGGGTTCCACGCCCTCGAACATCGGGGTGGTGCCGGTCACCGCTCCGGCGTTGTAGGTGATGTTGACGGCGAGGTGATGCCCGCCGAACTGAAGCTGCCACTGCCCGGTCGTGCTAGGCGTGTTCAGGAAGGCGAGGAAGTAGGTTCCGGAACTGTACCCGCCGCCCCCCGGTCCACCGCCACTGCTGCCCGCTGCGCCCAACACGTCGTCGGCGGCGCGAATTTGCATGGCCTCGTCGTAGCCCTCATTGGTGGTGGTGCCCATCGCGGCCTTCACGACCGCTTGCGCGGCGGCGAGCTGAGTCGCGCTCAGGGTGCTGAACTGGATGCCGTTGCGGCAGTTCGACCCACAGGGCAGGTTTGACCACTGGATGGCCTCGGCCTGGGTGCGGGTCAGCACCACGCTCGACTGCTGACTCGTCGAGAGGGTGGCGAGGAAGGCGTTTGCGGCGGCGACCACCTCGGCGGTCGTGCCGGTGCTGATCGGGTCGCCGCCCGTGCCCGTGTCCGTGCTGTCGTCGGTCCCGGTCGTCGTGCTGCCACACCCGGCGAGCAGCAGGGCGAGGCTGAGGGGGAGGGCGAGCAGACTCTTCTTCATACGGCACCTCTTTCCGGTGAGGGGAAGGGCAGGGGTCTAGAAGCTGTACTCGCCGCCGTAGTCGCGGGTGTGGTCGCGCCAGATGGTGTGGTAGTGAATCTGCGAGCGGTACACGACGCCGTTCTGGCACGCGAACTCGATCCACACGCTGGGGCCGTCGATGCGGACGTAATCGGCGTTCTTCGTCAGCGTGGGGTTGCCGGAGTAGGCGATGTAGGTATCGTTCAATTCCTGCCCGTACACGGCCAGGAGCCGGGCGGCGGTGGCGTCGTCGGCGTCCTGCACCCAGGGCCGGATGGCGGCGAGCACCCGGGCTCTTTGCGCGGCGCCCAGCGTGCCGACCCGCACGCCCGCCTTCGTGGCGGGGAACTGGCCGTCCTTCCCCGGTCCCAGCAGCACGTCGCTGAAGGTCTGGGAGAGCCGGGCGGCGGCGAGCTGCTTGCCGTTGAGCCCCGCGAGCATAGCGGCCATCGTGTCGTGTTCGGTCCTGAGCGGCGCGTAGGTCTTGCCGTTCGCCGTCCAGACCCTGGGTTCCACCCCGGTGAACTTCGGCGTGGCGCCCACGACCTGTCCGGCCCTGAAGGTCGTGTTCACCGCGAGGTGGTGCCCGCCGAACTGGAGCTGCCACGTGCCCGTCGTGCTGGGGGTGCCCAGAAAGGCCAGGGAGTACAGGCCGCTGCCGTAATCGTTCCCCGTGAGACCTCCCGCCGGGAAGCCTCCGGTCGGCGGCGAGCCTCCTGGCGCTCCACCGGGAGGTGTCCCACCCGCAGGCGCTCCGTTCGGGGGCGGGCCAGGAGGCGCTCCTCCGCCCCCCACGCCGTTCGTGTTGCCCGAGATGTTGAGCACGTCGTCGGCGAGGCGAAGCTGCAACACCTCGTCGTAGCCCTCGTCCACCGCAGAGCCCGTCACGGTCTTCACGACCGCGAGCGCGGCGGCGAGCTGGGTGGGGTTCAGGGTGCCGAGCGCGACGCCGTTACGCGGCACGATGGCGACGGGGAGGTTAGACCACCGAGCCGCGTTCGCTTTCGACGCGGGCAGGAGGACCCTGGCCCGCTGCTCGGCGCTCAGCGTGGCGAGGAAGGCATTGGCCGCGCACACCACCCGGGCGGTCTGGTTGGTGAGCCCCACGCACTGCGCCGGAAGGGTGACGTTCTGGCCGCCGAGGCGCAGGCCCGTGGTGACGACCGTGCCGTCCGCGCGCAGGGTGGCGGTTGCCGGGGGGGTCGGCCCGGCCCCGCCCGCGAGCGCGGTGGTGGCGAGGCGGCCGCCGAACGCCGCCGTTCCTATCAGGAGTGCCAGGGTGAGGGAACGTTTCAAGGTGCCTCCGGGAAGAAGGGAGCGTGGGCCACCGTGGCCCCAGGAAGGTCGGGTCCCGAAGCCCCGTTGTACCGAACACTTGTTCAGAACTGGAGTAGTGAGCTGGCTTCCTCCCCGGAGGGCCCCGTAAGCTGCCTTACAGAAAGGGGAGGAAGCGCGTGCCACACCTGCTCGTCATCGAGGACAACCCGGACATGAGTGCCCTGCTGCACGAGTATTTCGGGGCGTTGGGCTACCGGGTCACGTCGGCGCGGGAGGGTCGCGCGGGACTCCAGGCCGCGCTTCACACCGGGCCCGACCTGATCGTGCTCGACGTGATGCTGCCGGGCCTGGGCGGGCTGGAGGTGTTGCGGCGGCTGCGGGCCGAGTCGGACGCCCCCGTCCTGATGCTGACGGCGCGGGAGGGCGAGGCCGACAAGGTGCTCGCCCTGGAACTGGGGGCCGACGACTACGTGACCAAGCCCTTCTCGGTCGCCGAACTCCTCGCGCGGGTCAAGGCCTTGCTGCGGCGCACACGACCGGTGGGAGAATGCGGCCCGCTCCGGCACGGCGCGCTGAGTCTCGACGCCCGGAGCCGCGAGGTCCGGCTCCGGGGCGAGGTGGTCCACCTCACCCGGGTGGAGTTCGAGCTGCTGCACCTACTGCTGCTGAGTCCCCAGCGCGTGTTCACCCGGGCGGAACTGCTCACGCACCTCCAGGAGGACGCGGGCGGCTCGGAGCGCACCATCAACGTGCACGTCCGCAACCTGCGCGCCAAGTTGAGTGAGGACGCGGAGTTGCTGGAGACGGTCTACGGGGTGGGCTACCGCCTGCGGGAGGTGCCGTGAGGAGGAGGGGGCCTTGAGAAGCCTGCGCGCCCGGCTCGTCCGCGCCTTCACCCTGGTGAGCCTGCCCGCCCTGCTGCTGCTGGCCGGGGTGACCTTCGGGTACGCCCGGCACACCTACCTGGCCCTGCGGGAGGCGGAGGTGCTGCGCGAACTGGACAACAACATTCGGGCACACTACCGCTGGAGGGGCACCCTGGCGGGGCTGCAACCCCAGGAGCCGCCGCCCGAGGAGCGCAACCTGGAGCCGGAGCGTCGCCCGCCGCCGCCGACCTCCCTGCCTCCCTTCCTGGTGCTGGACCCGGAGTTTCGCGTGCTGAGTGGCGTCCCCGGTTACCCGACGGGGGCGGTCCTCCCCGCCGCGCGGCGGGCCGGGCTGCGGGAGGTCCGGGTGAACGGGAAGGCCGTCGCCTACCTGTACGCCACGGGCACGCTCCCACCCCTCGACGCGCAAAGCCAGACGTTCCTGACGCAGACCGCCCTGCTGCTGCTGGGGGCCGTGGGACTGGCGGCCCTGCTCGCCACCGGGCTGGGGGCCGCCGTCTCGCGCCACCTCCTCGCGCCGCTGCGGGCCCTGCAACGCGGAGTCCGGTCCCTGACCGTGGGCCGCGCGCCCCAGCCCCTTCCCGCAGGTCCGCCGGACGAGCTGGGCGAGCTGCTGGCCGCCTTCAACGCCATGACGGCGGAGCTGGAGAGGCGCCGGGTGGCGAGTCGGCAGTTGAGCGCCGACATCGCGCACGACCTCACCACGCCGCTGAGCGTCATGCGCGCCACGCTGGAGGCGATGCTGGAGGGCACCCTGAGCCCCACGCCCGAGAGATTGACCCGCCTCCACACCCAGACGGGGCACCTGCTGCACCTGACCGGGGACCTGCGCCTGCTGTCGCTCGCCGACGCGGGGGACCTGACCCTGCACCGCCGGGAGGTGAGCGTCGGGGCGCTCCTCGCCGGGGTGGTGGCCGCCTTCGAGGACCGAGCCGGGCACGCGGGTGTGACGCTCACCGTCCAGGCTGCCGGGGGGCCGCCTGCCTGGATCGACCCGGTGCGAGTCACCCAGGTTCTGCACAATCTCGTTCAGAACGCCCTCAACCACACGCCGCCCGGGGGCACGGTGACGCTTGGCGCCGAGGCACCGGAGGCAGCGACTTGGCGCCTCACCGTGCGGGACACGGGGCGGGGCATTCCCCCCGAACATCTGGAGCGGGTCTTCGACCGCCTGCACCGCGTCGATGATGCCCGGAGCGCCCCCGGCAGCGGCCTCGGCCTGAGTATCGCCCGCACCCTGGCCGAGGCGCACGGCGGCACCCTGACGCTGGAAAGCCGGGTGGGCGAGGGCACGACCGCCACCCTGACGCTGCCCCGGACGGACCGGGCCGAGCCCGGACGCCTCCTGGAAAAATCGAGAGCCCCGAGGTGGGGGTGACCCAGGCCGCCCGCGCGCTGGGAATGTCGAAGTCGAGCGCCCACGCGCTCCTCACCACGCTGACGCAGATCGGGCTGCTGCACCGCTTCGTCACCGGGCGCTACCGGCTGGGCTTCCGGGTGATGGCGCTCAACGCCGTGCTGATGTCGCACACGCCCTGGCGCGCCGTCGCCTGCGAGGAGATGACGCACCTCGCCGAGGTCGTGAGGGAGACGGTGCATCTGGCGGCCTTCGACGGGGGGCAGGTGATCTGCATCGACAGGGTGGAGGGCCACCCGCCGCTGACGGAGACCCGCGTCGGCGCCACGTTGCCCCCTCACGCGACCGCCCTCGGCAAGGTCATCCTCGCGCACCGGCCCCAGGCGGACATCGAGCGCGCCTTCGCGTCGGGGCCGCTGCGGGCGTACACGCCGAACACGATCACGAGCCGCGACGAACTCCTCTCCGACCTCGCCCGCACCCGCGAGCGGGGCTACGCCCTCGCCATCGAGGAGCGGGTGACCGGCGTGTGAAGCGTCGCCGCCCCCATCCGCGACCTCAACGGCGAGGCCATCGCCGCGATGAGCATGTCGAGCGCCACCCGCCGCTTCGGGCGCCACAAGGCCCGCCTCATCGAGGGGTTGCGCCCCGCCACCGACGCCGCCTCCCGCCGCATCGGGTATGACGGAGGGCGGGCTGTACTGGCATCTGGTGGACGGCGAGGTGACCCTGCGGCGAACGCCCCTGCGCCGCGAGGACAAGACCTGAGGGGGGTTCATGGGGGATACCCGCCCGCCTCGTCACGACATGCGCGGGCGCGGCGTCCGTCCTCCCCGCGTCGTCAGCCGCCGCAGGCATCCCTCGCCCGGCCCAGGTTGGGGGCGTGGCCGAGGCCGACCCCGGCGGGCAGGGTGGCCCGGCGGTTCGCGCTTCTCCCAGCCAGTTTCCCCCGACCTGTCCCCCCCCCGCTGAACTTCCCGAACAGGGCGGGAGACATGGGCGCGCCCAGCGGCGGCGGGACTCCAAAGGAGGAGAGGGAATCAGTCCCGAAATTGCCCTCGAGGAGAGGGCGAAACCGCGTTTCCAAAGACGAGGACGAGGGCCTGTCGCCCCCCAAAGCCTTACGGGGAGCGCGCCCCTCTTTCTTCTTTCGGCGTTCGGCGCGTTCTCAACTCGTGACCTCGTGGCCGGACGAGGGCCCACGCGCGCCCTGCAAGAAGAGCGCGGCCGCCCCCGGGCTCAGCGGGCGGGAGAAGAGGTAGCCCTGCCCGTAGTCGCAGCCCAGCCCGCGCAGGGCGTCGAGCTGCCCCGGCGACTCGACGCCCTCGGCGACCACCCGCAGGCCGAGGTGACGGGCCATGCCGATCATCGTGCGGACGAGTTCGGCGCTCTCGGCGCTGGCCGACATGCGCGTGATGAAGGAGCGGTCGATCTTGATGACGTTGACCGGGTGGTGCTGGAGGTAGCCCAGCGAGGAGTAGCCGGTGCCGAAGTCGTCGATGTGCAGCCCGATGCCCAGGGCCCGCAGGCGCCCAAAGTTCGCGCGGGCGACCTCCGAATCCTGCACGAGGACGCTCTCGGTCATCTCGATGCGCAGCAGGTGTGGGTCGAAGCCGGTCTCGCGCAGGATCTCCTCGACCCGCTCGCACAGGTCGGGCTGGGCGAACTGCTGCCCGGAGAAGTTCACGCTGAGGCTGAGGGGGCCCGCGTGCGGAACCTCCCGCCGCCAGGCTTCCATCCGGACGCAGGCCTCGCGCAGCACCCAGCGGTCGAGGTCGAGGATCAGCCCGCTCTCCTCGGCGACCGGGATGAACTGGACGGGGGAAACCGGCCCCAGGGTGGGGTGCGACCAGCGCACGAGCGCCTCGAAGCCCTCCGGCTCGCCGCTGCTCAGGGCGACGATAGGCTGGTACTCCACCGTGAGCTGCCCGTCCCGCACGGCGCGGCGCAAGTCGCGCTCCAGGGTAATCAGGTTCAGCGCCTCGGCGCGCATCTGGGCGGTGAAGAGCTGGTGCCCGGCCCGGCCCCGCGCCTTGGCCCGGTACATGGCGATGTCCGCGTCGCGCAGCACGTCCTCCGGGCAGGTGTGCGCGGGGTCGGCCAGGACCACCCCGATGCTCGCCGACATCTGCACGTCCTGGCCTCCCAGGGAGAGCGGCGTTCCCAGCGCCCGCTGAACGCGCTCGGCGGCCCGCAGCGCCCGCCCCGGGTCCACCTCCTCCAGCAGGATCACGAACTCGTCCCCGCCCATGCGCGCCACCGTGTCGAGCGGCCGGACACACTCCCTGAGCCGCCCCGCCATCTCGACCAGCAGGGCGTCCCCCGCCGTGTGCCCGAGCGAGTCGTTGACCCCCTTGAAACGGTCGCAGTCGAGGAGCAGCACCGCGAAGCCGCTGCCCGGCCGACGGTGGTACCGCTCGACGGCCTGCCCCAGCCGGTCTCGCAGCAGCGCGCGGTTCGGCAGGCCGGTGAGCGCGTCGTGGAAGGCGTCGTGCTGAAGCTGCTCGTTCAGCCGCCGCAGCTCCTCGGTGCGCTCGCCCACCCGCCGCTCCAGTTCGCCGTTCAGCGCCTGGAGGGCGTCTTGCGCCGCCCGCCGCTCGGTGACGTCGCGGCCGTACCCCAGGACCATCTCCAGCCGCTCGTCCGGGGCGAACACCGGGTTGAAGTGCCGCAGGTGGTGCCTCGGCTCGCCCCCGGGGGTGGTGAACGTCTCCTCCCAGGAGACCGGACGGCCCCCCTCGACCGCCGCCCGGAAGCGGGCCTCGCGGCGAAGGGCCACCCCCGGGTCGAAGCCCCGGTGCTCGACGTACTCGCGGTCGGTGCGGCCGATGATCCACGCCCGGATGGCGTCGTCGCGGATGGCCGCCCGGTTGCAGAAGAGGTACCGCCCCCCGGGGTCGAGCACGGCGACCTCCACGGGCAGCCGCCCCAGGATGCCCTCGTAAAAGGCCCTCTGCTCCTGCCCGGCCTGCGCCGCCCGCTGCCGCTCGGTGGCGGCCTGAGCGCGGTCCTCGTCGGCCCCGGCGTAGGCGCCCTCCACCTGCGCGAGGAACTGGCGCCAGACCCCGGGGTCCGGGGGCGTGGCCTCGTCCAGCCCCAGCGCCCGGAGTTGCCGCTCCAGCAGGGGATGGGTGACTCCAGCCTCAGTCGCCACGGGGGACCGGGACGGGACCACGCCCCTCGGCGGGGCGGAACGGTCGGGCGGGGGAGACGTGGGCTGCGGACATGCCTTCCTTTCGGGCGCGGAAGCTGGGACTGTGGACGTATTTCCCCGTGAAGGTAGGCGCGGCCGCCTCACAGGAGGCTTACTCCGGGGGCCCCTCCGAGGATAAAGGTGGAGCCGTTCGGAGCCGGGTGGCCCTCAGCGGGCCGAGGTGATCCGGCGCCCCTCCAGCAGGGCGCCGAGCGCCCGCGCGTCCTGGGGCCGTCCCGTGAGGTAGCCCTGCACGTAGTCGCAGGCGTGCTCGCGCAGGAAGTCGAGCTGCGGGGGGGTCTCCACCCCCTCCACGGTGACCTCCAGGCCGAGCGCCCCGGCGAGGTTCATCACCGCCTTCACCAGGGCCTCGTCGCGCCCGGCCGCCGGGAGGCCGCTCGCCACGCCCGCCGTGAAGGAGCGGTCGATCTTGAGCCCGTCGATGGGGTACTGCTTGAGGTAGGCGAGGTTGGAGTAGCCGGTGCCGAAGTCGTCCACGACCACCCGCACCCCCAGGTCCTTGAGGCGGTGCAGGGTTCCCAGCGCCTCCAGCGCCTGCATCAGCATGCTCTCGGTGAGTTCGAGTTCGAGCCGCTCCGGACTCAGGCCCGAGGTCTGGAGGGCCCAGGTCACCGTCTCGATCAGGTTGGGCTCCAGAAACTGCCGGGCGGAGAGGTTCACCGACATCCGCAACTCGGGGGCCAAAGAGGTCCACGCCACGGCCTGCT
The DNA here is from genome assembly GCF_025997855.1 of Deinococcus aetherius. Classification (NCBI taxonomy): domain Bacteria; kingdom Thermotogati; phylum Deinococcota; class Deinococci; order Deinococcales; family Deinococcaceae; genus Deinococcus; species Deinococcus aetherius. Next base: position 166,921 of record NZ_AP026562.1, on the reverse strand, counting down.
CGCAGGCCTGCCGCAGCACCCACGCCCCGATGGGCACGATCAGCCCGGTCACCTCGGCGAGGGGAATGAAATCGGCGGGCGGCACGAGGCCGAGTTCGGGGTGCTGCCAGCGCAGCAGGGCCTCGACCCCCACCATTCTCCCGGTGCGCGCCTCCCACTGCGGCTGGTAGTGCAGCACGAACTCCTGGCGCTCCAGGGCGCGGTTGAGCGCGGTTTCCAGCGTGATCGCCGCCAGGCGCTCCTCGCCCCCCTGGGTGTACACGGCGTAGCCGCCGCCCCGGCGCTTGGCCTGGTACATCGCGGTATCGGCCTGCTGAAGCAGGTGCTCGACCGCCGTCGCCGCGTGGGGAAAGACCGTGAACCCGATGGAGGGCCGCACGAAGACCTCGTGCCCGGCGAGGCCAAAGGGCTGGGTGAAGGTGTGGAGCAGCCTCTCGGCCGCCGCCTGGATGCCCGGCGGGGTGGCGCTTCCCCCCAGCACGAGCAGGAACTCGTCGCCGCCCATGCGCGCCAGGGTGTCGCCTCCCCCCAGCGCCCCCCGCAGCCGGGCGGCGACCTGCTGGAGAAGGGCGTCGCCGACGCTGTGTCCCAGGGTGTCGTTGATCAGCTTGAAGCGGTCGAGGTCCATCAGCCCGACGGCGATGGGTCTTCCCGCCGCCTGCGCCTCGGCCAGGGTGCGTTTGAGTTCGCGCTCGAACAGCACCCGGTTGGGCAGGTTGGTCAGCGGGTCGTACAGGGCCTGCCGCTCCAGCGCCGAGTTCGCCCGGTACCGCTCGATCACCAGGGCGGCGAGCCCCGCGCCCGCGTCGAGCTGGGCCCGCTCGTCGGCGTTGGGGGGCGCGGCGTCCTTGCCGAGCAGCAGGACGGTGCCCAGCCCCTCGCCCTCGCCGTTCCGAACCGGGTGCCGCCAGACGTGCCAGGTCCTCGGGGCCGCGCCGAAAGGCAGGGTGAAGCTCTCCTCCGCCGCGCGGGCCGCCACCCGCCCCCAGCTCTCGCGCTCGTGCTCGGCGTCCCCGTGGACGGTATAGACCTCGGGCGGTTCTCCGGGCAGCACGACCGCCGCCCGCCGCCCCTCGAACTGCCGCTCCAGGGTGCCCGCCAGCCGCGCGAGCACCTGCGAGAGGGGCGCGTTCTTCGCGGCGAGTTCGAGGACCCGGGCCCGCTCACGGTCGAGGTGCTCGGCGAACTGCTTGCGCTCGGAGATGTCGCGCTGGATCGAAATCCAGTGGGTGTACCAGCCGGTCTCGTCGGCGACGGGCGCGATGGACAGCTCGACCCAGAACTCGCTGCCGTCCTTGCGGTAGTTGACGACCTCGACCTGCACGCTCTTCCACTTCTTCAGGGCCTCGCGGATCTTGTCGAGCGCCCGGCGGTCGGTGCGCGGCCCGTGCAGGAGGCGGGGCGTCTGGCCGAGCACCTCCTCCAGCGAGTAGCCCGTCGTGCGGGTGAAGGCCGCGTTCGCGTACACGATGCGCGGCCCCGGCAAATCCTGGGGCTCGGCCTCGGTGATCAGGACCGAATCGTTCGCGTGCGCGAGGACCGATTCCAGCAGGGCGAGCTGCTGCGCGGCCTGGTGCCGTTGCCCCTCCTCGCGCGTGACCTCCTGCGCCGTGCCCACCAGCCCGCCGGGCAGGGGCGCGGCCGTCAGCGTCACGTCCACCTGCCCGCCGTCCGGGCGCTCCAGTTGCAGGTGTTGCGGCGGGGTGGGGTGCTGCCCCCGCGCCACACTGCGCCGCAGGGCCGCGAAGGCGCTGCGCAGGCGGTCGTCCTCGACCTCACGCCCGAGCACCCGCTCGCCCGGCAGCCCCAGGGTCTGCGCCGCCGCCGCGTTCCACTGCTTGACCAGCCCCTCCAGCGTCAGAGAGTACACGGCCAGGGGTGCGGCCTGCACCATCGCCTGGAGCTGGTCGTGCGCCTGTTGCAGCGCCGTCTGCCCCGCGTACAGCGCCCACTCGTGCCCCAGGGCGGTGACGAAGGGGTGCGGCCCCGTCCCCGTGTGCTCCGGCAGGGAGTTCTCCACTCCCCAGAGCGTCAGGGTCCCGCTCAGCCCCTCGTGCCGGAAGGCGAGCGTCGTCCCCTCCCCGGGGTCCCCGTCGCCCGGTTCCTGGCAGGGTGGCTGGCCGCCCCGCCAGGAGGTCTCGCCGTCGGTCAGCGTGAGCAGCGCGCTCCGCGCTCCCGTCAGGCGAACGTAGAGGTCCAGCAGCGCCGCGAAGGCGGTGTCCGGAAGGGTGCCGAGAAGGGAGAGGTCGTGCGGTGCCGAGGACATAGCCACCCCTGGGGAAGGGAGAGAGACGCGGGAGAGAGGAGCCGGGCCGCCGTTTGGAACTCCAGCCGCCCGGAAGAACTCGTTCAATAATGAACAGCCCCACGCTTGCAGAACTCTTACCCGCAGGGTGACTTAAGTGAGGACTGGGTGCCCGCAAACAATGTCCCTGTCCCTACGGTGACCCCAGGAAGCGGAGCACCGCCGCCCAGTACCCCTCGGTCACGGCCACCTCCGTCGTCTTCGCCGGGTCGAGGTTCGCCGCCCCGCGCAGGCCGAAGCCCGGGGGGACATACTGCGCCCGGCGCGCCGAGCCGACCGCCGCGAGGAGTTCCCGCGCTCCCCCGATCTCGAAGGGCTCGTTGCCGCTCGTGACGAAGACGGGCACCCGCACCCGGCGGGCCTCCGCCAGGGCGTCCAGTTCGAAGAGGTCGCCGGGGAGGGGGCTGAACGCCAGAATCCCCGCGAGGTCGGGGTGCCGCGCCGCGAGGGGAAAGAGCAGGACGCCGCCCTGGCCGCTGCCCAGCGCGAAGATCGGCTGCCCGGGGGAACGCGCCCTCAGCCAGGCGAGCGCCACGTCGAGGTCCCCCAGCGCGTCCGCCTCGGTCAGAATCCGCTCCCCCAGCCCCTCGACCGTGCGGTTGCGGTGCCCGTCGTACTCACCCCCGAACCGCCCGTCGAGCGCGAGCGAGGCGTACCCCTCCCGCGCGAGCCGGGGAGCGACCCCGCCAAACTCGTGCAGGTTCTGCCCCGCCGCGTGCAGGAGGAGCACCGCCCCCCGGGGCCGGGCGGGGGAGACGAACTCGCCGTACAGAACGAGGCCGTCGGCTGCCCGAAGTTGCACGGGTGCGGCGAGCGAGGCGAACAGGGCGAGCAACAGGGCCAGGACGAGGTGGCGCATGGAACCTCCGGGAGCAAAGGGAGGGAGGATGGGCGTGGAATCGCCCCCATGATGCGCCTCCCCCCGTGCCCGAGCGGTGAGGCAGATTCGGTTGTTCGGGGCGGGGTGCCGCCTCCCGTTCACTCGCCGAAGATGTACGTCTCCAGAAAGGCGTTGCGAAACTTGCCCTGCGGGTCGTACGCCGCGAGCAGGTCCCGGAAGTCGGGCAGCCTCGGGTACGAGGCTCGCAGGTCGGCGGGCGACAGGGTGAAGACCTTGCCCCAGTGCGGGCGGACGCCGAACGGCGCGAGCCGGGCTTCGAGGGTCGGCAGCAGGTCCCTCACCGCCCGCTCGTCCGGGCGCCAGGTGAAGTGGACGGCGACGGAGTCCTGCCCAAAACAGGGGCTCATCCACAACTCGTCCGCCGCGACGGTGCGGACCTCGGAGACCTGGAGGAGCGGGGCGAGACGGTCGCCGATCTCGTGGAGGGCGCGCAGGGCGGCGGGACCGTGCTCGCGGGGCACGAAATATTCGCTCTGGAGTTCCTCGCCGCTGCTGGGCGTGTACTCCAGCCGGAAGTGCGGCAGCCGCTCGTGCCAGGGCCCCGGCACCCCCATCTGCGGCGTGCAGTTCACCGCCGGAATACCCGGGATGGGGTGGCGGTCCTCCGGGGCGAGTGTCGCGCCGAACCACTCGGGCCCGGGTTCGTGGGAGTCCCCCTCCGCCACCCGCCGCTTGAGCCAGACCTGATGGAAGCGTCCGCTCGCCCAATCGGTGAAAAGGCTCACGCTGCCCGCCGCCGACATGATCTCCCCGAGGTGGGCCTCGGCCTGTTCCAACGTCAGCCCCTCGTACAGGTCCTGGCGCACCTGATAGGTGGGAATGACCTCCAGCGTGAGCCCCGTGACGACGCCGAGGCCGCCCAGCCCCACGACCATGCCCCCGAACGCCTCCCCGTGCCGCTCGTGGGAGAGGGAGACGAGCTTCCCGTCCGCCGTCACCACGTCGAGGGCGCGGACGCTCGTGGCGAGGGTGCCCAGGCGGCTGCCCGAGCCGTGCGTGGCCGTCGCGCAGGCTCCCGCCACCGAGATGTGCGGCAGGGAGGCCAGGTTGGGCAGGGCGTACCCCCGCGCGTGCAGGAAGCGGCCCAGCTCCCCGTACCGCACCCCGCCCTCCACGGTCACCGTGGCGCGCTCCGTGTCCAGACCCACGACCCGGTTCAGGTGCTCCAACGAGAGCATCGCCCCGGTCGTGTCCGCCACGGCGTTGAAGGAGTGGCGCGTGCCCGACACCTTCACCCGGCCCGCGCGGGCGACGAGGGCCTGAAGCTCCTCCACGCCTCGCGGGCGGTGCCAGCTCGCCGCGTGGTAGGTGTAGTTCCCGGCCCAGTTTCTGGGTTGCGTGGTCGGCGGCTGGGTCATCTCCTCCATTGTGCCGCCTCGAGACCTGTAAGCCCCCGCACTCGCCCCGGCCCGCCCGCCGCGCCACACTGCCCCCATGACGCGGCTGATCGTGCACGTGGACATGGACGCCTTCTACGCCTCCATCGAGGTGCGCGACCGGCCGGAACTCACGGAGGAGCCGGTCGCCGTGATCGCCACCGCCCGCAAGGGGGCCGTCATGACCGCCAACTACGTCGCGAGGAAGTACGGCGTGCGGAGCGCCATGCCCGTCCACTTCGCCCTGCGCCGCTGCCCGGGGCTCGTCCTCATCCCGCAGCGGATGGAGGTGTACCGCGCCGTCTCCGTCCGAATCCACGAGGTCTTCGCGCGCTACACGGACGTGATCGAGCCCCTGGCGCTCGACGAGGCCTACCTCGACGTGACCCGGGAGGGGCGGACGCTGGCGGACGCGGAAGAGAAGGCCCACTTGATCCAGGCGGACATCCTGGCCGAGACGGGGCTGACCTGTTCGGCGGGAGTCGCCGAGAACAAGTTCCTCGCCAAGCTCGCCAGCGGGATGCACAAACCCGCCGGGCTGACGGTCATCCGCCCCGGGGAGGTGGACGCCCTGCTCGCCGCCCTGCCCGTCGAGGAGTTCCACGGGGTCGGCCCAGTGATCGCGGGGAAGCTGCGGGCGGGCGGTATCGGGACGGGGGCGGAGTTGCGCGCCCGGTCCCTCCCCGACCTCCAGGCCCTGCTGGGAGGCGGCAAGCTCGCGCCCCGGTTGTACGACCTCGCGCGTGGGGTGGACGAGCGGCCCGTCGAGGCCCACCGCGAGGCGCAGTCCATCGGGGTCGAACACACCTTCGACGAGGACCGGACGACGCGGGGGGCGCTGCTGGCGGAACTGCCGGTCGTTACGGCGGAGGTCGCGGCGCGCCTCTCCAAGCGCGGCTACGTGGGCCGCACGGTCGTCCTGAAGCTGCGGTACGAGGACTGGACCCCGGTCACGCGCCGCAGGACGGTCGACCGCCACCTGGGCGAGGCTGGGGAGATTGCGGAGGTCGCCGCGAGCCTCCTCACCCCGGACCTGCTGGCGGGCCAGGGCGTGCGCCTCCTGGGCGTGAGCGTCATCAATCTGGTTCGGAGGGGAGAGGCAGAGGCGCGAGGGGGGGCTCCTCTCCGTTTCCCTCCCCCCACGTGAGCGGGACCAACCCCGCAAGAGCCGGGGATCGTCGGCGAGGCGGAAGAAACCGGCCCCCACCCCTTGCGCGCCCGCCTGTTACATGTAACACTTCATTCGTTCCTCAAGTTTTTCATCCACCGTCTGCCGGGTCTCCCGGCGAGAGGAGGTGCCTTCTCTGCTGCTTCAACCCATCGCCAGCGCGCGGGTCGTGGACGCCGTGCGGGAGCGGCTGCGCGCCGCGATCCTCTCGGGGGACCTCGCGCCGGGCACCCGGCTGAGCGTGCCCGAACTCGCGCGGCAACTCGGGGTGAGTCGCTCGCCTGTGCGGGAGGCGGTGCTGCTGCTGGTGGGGGAGGGGCTGGCGGTCGAGCACTCGCGCCGGGGGGTGGAGGTCACGCGGCTCGATGTGCCGGGGCTGCTCGAACTGTACGACCTGCGCGCGGCGGTCGAGGGACTGGCGGCCTGCCTCGCGGCGGGGCGGATGACGGGGACCGACCTCGCCGCTCTACGTGGGGTGCTCGACGCCCAGGGCGCGGCGGCGGTGGCGGACCCCCGGGGTTTCCGGGATCTCGACGCCCGCTTCCACAGAATCATCGTGCAGACCTGCGGCAACGGTCGGCTGGCCCGCCACGCCGAACTCCTCGCCCGCGAGATGCGCCTGGCCGGGCCCCTCCTCCTCGATCACCCCGACCACCTGCGCCGGAGCCACGAGGAACACCGCGCCGTCGAGCACGCCCTGCGCCAGCGCGACGGCCCCGGCGCCGAGGCCGCCATGCGGGCCCACCTCACCCGGGTCGCGCAGGCTGTCCGCACCCACCACGCCCATTCCTGAACACACTCTCTCCCCAAGGAGTTCCCATGCGGAAAATGACCCTCTTCACCCTCAGCCTCACCCTGCTCGGTGCCGCCCAGGCCCAGGGCGGCGGCACCATCAAGATCGGCGCGATCACGTCAGTCACGGGCCGCTTCGCCGAGTTCGGCAAGATGCAGCTTGCGGGCTTCAAGGTCGGCGTCGAGGAGGTCAACCGCAAGGGCGGCATCCTCGGGCGCAAGGTTGAACTCGTGATCGAGGACAACGCCTCGGACGTGAACAAGGGCCTCGCCGCCGCCGAGCGGCTGGTCAACGCGGGCGTGCCCCTCGTGATCAACGAGTACTCGTCGAGCCTCGTCAAGGCGCAGGCCCAGTACCTCGCCCGCCAGAAGGTGCCCGTCCTGGTGGTCACGAGCAGCGGCGACGACATCACCAAGCCCGGCAACGACTACGTCTTCCGCCTCAACCAGCCCGCCACCGAGTACGCCCGCGTCATCCTCAACATCTTCCGTGACAACAAGTTCAAGACGATGGCGGTCATCGCGGGGACGGGCGCCTTCGAGAAGAGCGTGGCCGACGCCGCCCAGGACCTCGCAAAAAGCTACGGCATCACCATCGTTGAGGACCAGCGGTACGACAAGGGCCTCACCGACTTCCGCCCGGTCCTCAACCGCATCAAGGCCAAGAATCCCGACGGCATCCTGATGGTCTCCTACGCCGAGGACTCCGTCGCCCTGATGCGCCAGGCCCGCGAGGTCGGCGTGAAGCCCCGTCTCTTCGCCGGGGGCGCGGCGGGCTTCGCGCTGCCCGAGTTCGTGAAGGACGCCGGGAGCGCCGCCGAGAGTGTCGTCACCGCGACCGCCTGGATTCCGCAACTGCGCTACGCGGGCACCCAGAAGCTCAACGTGGAACTCAAAAAGGCGCTGGGCGGTCAGGACCCGAGCTACCACGCCGCCCAGGCCTACGCGGGCGTCCTCGTCGCCGCCGAGGCGATCCGCCGCGCCGGGGGCACCGACCGCGAGAAGGTGAAGGCGGCCCTCAACGGCCTGACCATGCAGACCGCCTTCGGCCCGATCCAGTTCAAGGACTACGAGGGCTTCCGCAACCAGAACCCGCTGGCGATGGTCGCCCAGCAGGTGCAGGGCGGGGCGTTCGTGCCCGTGTATCCCAAGACGGTCGTGCCCCGCAAGATCAAGTTCGAGCGGTAAAGGGAGGGCGGGTGGGTCGGCCGCCCCGCGACACTTCCAAACGCTCCAGCCTCCCCCAGGAGTCCCCATGCGAGCAGTCCAAACCGCCAGTCTCCTCGTCGCCCTCGCCACCCTGACCGCCGCTTCGGCCCAGAGCACGGTCAAGGTCGGGGCCGTCACCAGCCTCTCGGGACGCTTCGCCACCTTCGGGCAGATGCAGCGGGCGGGCTTTCAGGTCGCCCTCGACGAGATCAACGCCAGGGGTGGGGTGAACGGCTCGAAACTCGAACTCCTCCTCGAAGACGACGCCAGCGACACCAACAAGGCGCTCAACGCCGCTGAGCGGCTGGTGAACGCGGGCGTGCCCGTGGTGATCGGCGCGTATTCCTCGGGCATCACCAAGCCCCTGTCGCAGTACATGGCGCGGGTCAAGGTTCCCCTGCTCGTGGCGACGGCCGTGGACGAGACGATCACCAAGCCCGGCAACGCCTACACCTTCCGGGTCAACAACCAGTCGAGCATCTACACCCGCAGCCTGATCGAGCAGCTCCGGAAGATGGGCGGCATGAGGACGGCCGTGATCCTGACGAGCAACGACGCCTTCGGCAAGAGCGTGCTCAGCGACGCGAAGAAGCTCCTGCCCGGCGGCGGCTTCACCGTGCTCTCCCAGGACACCTACGACAAGGGGCTGGCCGACTTCCGGCCGCTGCTGAACCGCTATAAATCCCAGAATCCCGACGTGGTGATCTTCGCCTCCTACGAGGAGGACGCCGTGGCCCTCGCCAAGCAGGTGAAGGAGGTCGGCCTCGCCCCCAGGGTGATCGCGGGCATCGCCACCGGCTTCGCCCTGCCGGAGTTCCTGAGGGGCGCGGGCGCGGCGGCCGAGAACTACCTCGTCACGATGGTCTGGAACCCGGACGTGAAGTACCCGGGCGCCCAGAACCTCTACACCCGGCTCAAAAAGGCCCTGAACGGCGAGGAGCCCTCTCAACACGCCGCTCAGAGCTACGCCGCCATGCTCGCCGCCGCCGACGCGATCCGGCGGGGGGGCACCGACCCGGAAGGGGTGCGGGCGGCCCTGGCGCAGACGAAACTGAACACCGCCTTCGGCCCCGTTTCCTTCCGCACCTACGGCGGCTACCAGAACCAGAACAGCGTGGTCGGCCTCGTCACCCAGATTCAGAAGGGCCAGTTCGTCACGGTGGCCCCGGCGACGGCGGCGCGCGGGAAGGTCGTGTTCCCGAAGCCGCGATAGCAAGGAGAAGAGGGGGTCGGCCTCCCTCTTTTTCGCCTCCCCTCCTCCTGGAGCCCACATGGATCAAGCCGCCGTCACGGCACTCCTGCAAACGCTCGCGCAGGGCCTCCTCACCGGGGGGCTCTACGCGCTGATCGGCACCGGCCTCAGTCTGATCTTCGGGGTGATGCGGGTGATCAACTTCGCGCACGGCGACTTTCTCGCCATCGGCATGTTCATCACGCTGGCGCTGTTCCGTGCCTTCAACCTCGATCCCTACCTCAGCCTGCTCGTCGCCGCGCCCGTGGGCTTCGCGCTGGGGTTCGTGATCCAGCGGTTCGTCCTGGCGCGGCTGGGTGACCGGCTGAGCGAGGGGAGTATGCTCGCCACCCTGGGCATCGGCCTGATCGTCAGCAACACGCTGCTGCTGACCTTCGGGGCGCAGCCGCAGAACATCAACGTCCCCTACGCCACGAACACCTTCCAGCTCGGCGGCGTGCAGGTCAGTATTCCCCTCCTCATCGCGGGGCTGGGGACGGCGCTCGCCATCGCGGGGCTCAACCTGCTGCTCTACCGCACCGAGCTGGGCCGCGCCATCCGCGCCACGGCCCAGAACCCGCTCGGGGCGGAGTTGCAGGGGGTCAAGACCACCAACATCCAGGCCATCGTCTTCGGGCTGGGGGTGGCCTTCGCCGCCATCGCGGGCGTGCTGCTGATGCCGCTGCTCTACGCCTTTCCCACCGTGGGCGAGAACTACACGACGAAGGCCTTTATCGTGACCGTCCTCGGCGGGCTGGGCAATCTGCCCGGCGCCATCGCGGGCGGGCTGGTGCTCGGGGTGGTGGAGTCGCTGGGAGCCTTTTACATCAGCAACAACTACCGCGACGCCTACGGGCTGGTCGCCTTCCTGCTCGTGCTGCTGCTGCGCCCCGAGGGGCTGTTCGGACGGACGGTGAAGCGCGTATGACGGTCACCGCCCCCCTGCCCGCCGCCCGGCCCCGGGCGCTGACCTTCGGCAACGTGTGGCTCAGCCTCGCCCTCCTCGCCGTCATGCTGCTCTACCCCTTCGTGTTCGGCAAGGCGCTGAACTTCGGCGTCTCGACCCTGGTCTTCGCGGGCCTGGCGATGAGCTGGAATATTCTCGGCGGCTGGGCCGGTCAGCTCAGCCTCGGGCACGCCGCCTTCGTCGGGGTGGGGGCGTACACGATGACGCTGCTCGCCACGCCCGAGCGGGTCCCAGCCTTCCTCGGCGGGCCGGTCGCCCCGTGGTGGGGTGCGCTGATCGGCATGGGCCTCGCCGTCCTGCTCGCCGCCGTGTGGGGGGCGCTGACCTTCCGGCTGCGGGGGAGCTACTTCGTGCTGTCCTCCATCGCGGTCGCGCTCGTGCTGCGGCTCGTCGCCATCAACGAGGAATTTACCGGCGGGTCCGAGGGCCTGTTCATGCCCGAGCTGCCCACCCTCTTCGGGCTCGACCTCTTCGACCGCCGGGTGGAGTACGGCCTCGCCCTCGCCTTCGTGGCCCTCACCCTGCTCGTCACCCACCTCCTGCGGCGCTCGCGGCTGGGGTACGCCCTCCAGGCCGTGCGCGAGGACGAGGACGGGGCGCGGGCGCTCGGGATCGACCCGGCGCGGATGAAGCTCGTGGCGTTCATGCTCAGCGCCGCCCTCACGGCGCTGGGCGGGAGCCTGTACGCGGTCTACCTGCAGGCCTTCGAGCCGCACACCCTGCTCGAACTGCCCGTCTCCGTGCAGATCGCCCTGATGGCGATCATCGGCGGGCGGGCGAGCATCCAGGGGCCGGTGATCGGGGCGCTCTTGCTCGCCACCTTCGGGGAGGTCTTCCGCACCGTGTTCGCCAGCGCCAACCTGCTGATCTACGGGGTGCTGATCCTCGCCGTCACGCTCTTCGCCCCGAACGGCGTCCTGGGCCTGTTTCGCAGGGGCGGGCGCAAGCTGGGGACGGCGCGATGACGGCCACGGTCCCCGACCTCATCCCGCATCCGGCCCCCGCCGCCGCGCCCCTCCTGACCGCCGAGGGCGTCACCGTGCGCTTCGGCGGCGTGACGGCGGTGAAAAACATCAGCCTCGCGGTGCGGCCCGGCGAGATCCTGGGGCTGATCGGGCCGAACGGGGCGGGGAAGACTACCCTCTTCAACGCCCTGACCGGCTTCGTGCGCCCCAGCGCGGGGCGGGTCACCTTCGCCGGGCGCGACGTGACCCACGTCCAGCCGCAGGCCCGGGCAAAGATGGGCATGGCCCGCACCTTCCAGGTCGAGCGGCCCTTCGAGGACCTCAGCGTGCTCGAAAACGTCCTCGTGGCGGCCTTCCTGCGCCACCGGGGGCGGGTGGCGGAGGACCGCGCCTATTCCGTCCTGGAGCGGGTGGGCCTCGCCGACCGGGCGACCCAGCCCGCCTCGCAGCTCAACCTCGCCCGGCGCCGCCGCCTCGAACTCGCCAAGGCGCTCGCGCTGGAGCCCCGGATGCTCTTTCTCGACGAGAGCATCGCGGGCCTCAACCCGCCCGCCCAGCAGGAGATGGTGGCCCTGATCCGCACGCTCGCGCAGGGCGGGCTCGGCGTCGTGATGGTCGAGCACATCATGCACGTGATCATGTCGCTGTCCGACCACGTGATCTGCATGGCCTTCGGGGAACTCCTGGCGGAGGGGCACCCCCAGGCCGTCGCTACCCACCCCGACGTGGTGCGGGCGTACCTGGGAGACGACCATGACTAGCGTTCAGCCCGCGCCCGTCCCCGCCCCCGTCCGTGACCGCGTGCTCAGCGCCGAGGGGCTGGAGGTCGCCTACGGCGAGGTGCAGGTCGTCTTCGGGGTCGGCCTGCACGTGGACAAGGGCGAACTCGTCGGCCTGGTGGGCGGCAACGGCAGCGGCAAGAGCACCATCCTGCGCGTGCTGTCGGGGATGCTGCGGGCCAGGGCGGGCACGGCCACCTACCGGGGCCACAACCTCAACGGGGTGCCGCCCCACCGGATCACCGACCTCGGCGTGGCGCACGTGCCGATGGGGCGGCAACTCTTCGGGCAGATGACGGTGGAGGAAAACCTGCTGATGGGCGCCTACCTCCCGCGCACGCGGGCGAACCGGGCGGCCAACCTCCAGAAGGTCTACGACTTCTTCCCGCGCCTGACCGAAAAATGCCTCACGCCCGCCGCCGCCCTCTCGGGGGGCGAGCAGCAGATGGTTGCCATCGGCCGCGCCCTGATGAGCGAGCCCGAGGTCCTGCTGATGGACGAGCCGAGCCTGGGTCTGGCCCCCCTCGTCGTGTCCGAGGTCATGCGCGTGATCGGCTCGCTGCGCGAACTCGGCCTGACGGTCCTCCTCGTCGAGCAGAACGTGCGGCAGGTCCTCAAGGTCACCGACCGCACCTACGTCCTCGAACTCGGGCGCCTCGTGAAGGAGGGACCGAGCCGGGAGCTGATGGGCGACCCCGACATCATCCGGGCGTACTTAGGCGTCTGACACCGAGCCGGATGTGTCGCTGCCCCGCGCCCGACCGGTGCGGGGCTTTTGCTGGGTGTGGGGTGGGTACTTCACCCCCGCTGGGCCAGCGGTGCTCCGCTCAGGACGCTGGGAAACGAGCACGAGGGTTGAGAGGCCTGTTGCGGGATACGGCGCTCGGCGAAAAGCGTGCTCGGAGCGGTGGCGTCGGAAGCCCGACTTGCCCCAGACGGGTCACCTCCACGTCACCGTAATTTGTTATACTTTCTCACACTTCGCAGGACCCAAGAAAAGCGTGGCGATCACCCGTGTGCTGGAGATGACCAGAGGAGAGTCCAAACCGTGGAGTCCTCGTCGTACGGGCAACGTGAACATCGGGCGGCGTTTACCGTCAAAAACATCGTCTCGGAATTGGGAACACCGGGTGACGCGGAGTGGTGGCTGAGCTGGCCGCCGGACGTCTTCGCGCTGACCTCGATGGTTCTCGGCACGACCGGGTACTACCGGTACGGCGTGCAGTACGTCGGCCCGCCTCAGGCCAGCGACGCCAAATCCGGGGGCGCGCTGGTCCCGTACTACGGGGACCCCAAGAAGCTGCGGCAGCTCTGGAAGGAAGCGCACGAATGGGGAGACTGGCTGTGTCTCAGGGCGTCACCCGTAGACGGCGGTTCGCCCCACTCGTCAGGTGGCGACACCGTGTCGCTGATCAGGGGGCTGCTGCTCGAACTGCTCCAGAGCGACGTCCTGCTTGAGAACCCGCGCCATGAACGCGACAGGCTTCATCCCCAGGCGGCGGAACTGGAGCATCTGGTCGGGTCCACCCTGCGGCTGCACGCCCTCGCCGACGAGGCGAGCCGGATTTTCGGAACGCTCAGGGCCGGGTACGGCCGAAAAAGTGCCCTGAACCTCGCGGCCAACCTGCTGTTCGAGACGACGGGCAACCTGTCGCGCCTTCCCCGGCGCTTCGGCATCGTGCTGCCCAAGAACCGCACGCCCCAGCGGGGGCTCACCCTGCGGTCGTTTTCCCACCACCTGACCTTCCACCGCACGGAGGTGGACGTGCGGTGGCGGTCGTTCCCGTGGGTGAGCCGGGACCGCCACACCGTCAACGTGCTGGTGGTGCCCTGGCCCTACGAGGTCGAGCCCTGCGACTTCAGGGCGCACGACCGCACCGTCAGCGCGAGGCACCTGCACCCCAAGTTCGGCCACTTCGGGTACGAGCCCGGCACGCCCTTCAATCCCACGCTCCTGATCTCGTTGGTGGAGAAGGCGCTGGCGGAAGTCCGGCGGGTCCATCTGGTGGTGTTTCCGGAGCTGGCGCTGACCCTGGGGGAGTTGCTCACCCTCCAGGAGGAGCTGGCGACCCATTTCGCCGACGCCTACGTGCCGACGGTCATCGCCGGGGTGCGCGGGGAGCACAGGAACGAAGTGCATGTGGCGGGCTACTTCTTCGGGCGCTGGTACCGGCAGGTCCAGTCGAAACATCACCGCTGGCTCCTGGACGCCCGCCAGATCAAGCAGTACAACCTCGCCTCCGTCCTCGACGGCTCCACGCTCTGGTGGGAGGACATCCACCTCCCCGGGCGCCACCTGACCCTGTTCACCCCGAACAGTTGGCTGACCCTCTGCCCGCTCATCTGCGAGGACTTGGCGCAGATTGAGCCTGTTTCCGACGTCATTCGCGGGGTGGGACCCACCCTGATGGTGGCGCTGCTGATGGACGGGCCGCAACTGGCCGAGCGCTGGTCGGCGCGGTACGTGAGCGTCTTCGCCGACGATCCGGGCACCTCCGTCCTGACGGTCACCTCCCTCGGCATGGCCGAGCGGTCCCGGGCCCCGGGGTTCCCGCCGAACCGCACGGTGGCCCTCTGGAGGGACGCCCACGGCGGGACGGAGGCGATCACGCTGGGCCAGGGCGAGGCGGCGGCGCTGCTCACCCTGCGGGTGGAGTACCGCGAGGAGGTGACGGCGGACGGGCGGTCGGACGGCGAGAGCGGGGCCGTCCTCACGCTGCAAGGGCTGAAGCTCCTGGGAGGCCCGAAGGGTCTGCAGGCTCCGTCACCCCCTCCCCCGGTTCGGCGCGCCGAGAGCCTGCGGTCACACAACCGCCGCTTCAAGATCGACGTTCCCCTCGACGCCGCCCAGGTGGACTCCTTCGACCTGACGGTGCTGGCGTACTTCGTCAATGCCACCCTGGAGATGCCCCTCGACCTGATCGAGCGGTCCATCGCCCTGATCTGCGAGAAGAAGGCCGACCTGGACGGGGACATTCGCGGCGGCGTGGCGGGAATCCTCGCCGACCGGCTCTGCGGGATGAGGACCGCGAAGAAGGAGCCCTGGCCGCCCGAGCGCTTCAGGACGGCCCTGCTGAGCTACCACGACTTCATCCGGGAGTACCGCACCCAGGTTGGCGTGAAGACGCAGGAGTCCGCCACGCGCGGCTCGGCGTACCCCGGGCGGGTCAAGGACTGGCTGGCGCTGGTGGACAACGTCAGGAGGAAACTGGGGCAGCTCATGCCCCACGAGGAGGAGCACGCCGAGTCCTGGCGGGAGTACCGGCCCAGGGCGCTTCCCTTCGTCCTGCTGCTGTGGTCGCTGCACAACCGGATCATGTACCTTCTGGAACGCCGCCCCCAACGCGTCGCCTCCGAGCCCCGGGTCTCCCTGTTGGGGGCCCTCCAGGACATCGAGCGTTGCCTGGATGAAAACGACATCGGGTCCTCGCTGCTTCCCTCCGAGCGGGACCTGTCGGGGGAGCGTCCCGCATGAGCCGTCCGAGCCGGATCGGAAGCGGTCGGGCGCGGGCCGTTCCCCGGAAGGCGGGGCCATGAGCGAGCCTCCGTTCGTGGGGCGGGAACGCGAGGTGGGGCGTCTGGAGAGCTTCCTGGCCCGCGCCCTGACGGGGCAGGGGCAGGTGTGTTTCGTCACGGGCGAGGCGGGCAGCGGCAAGACCATGCTGGTGCAGGAGTTCGCCCGCCGGGCGCAGGCCCGGGACGAGCGCCTCGTGCTGGCCTTCGGCAACTGCAACGCCCAGAGCGGGGCGGGCGACCCCTACCTGCCCTTCCGCGAGATTCTGGCCGCGCTCATCGGGGTCGCCGGGCGCGCGGCGGACGAGGAGCGCGGGGACGGGGGACGCCTGCGTCACTGGCTGGTCCGCTCCACCCAGGTGCTGATCGAGGTCGGGCCCGACCTGGTGGGGACCATCATCCCGGGCGGCGTGCTCGTCGCCAAGGCGGGCAAGGCGCTGGCGCAGAAGGCGGGGTGGCTCGACGAGCTGGAGAAGCTGGCGAAGCGCAAGCTCGCCGTCCAAGCCCCGGTCCAGCCCGACCACCTCCTCGAACAGTACGCCAACGTCCTGCGGGCGCTGGCGGCCGGGCGGCCCCTCCTGGTGGTGGTGGACGACCTGCACTGGGCGGACGCCGCCTCCGTGAACCTCCTCTTTCACCTCTCGCGCCGTCTGGAGACGAGTTCGGTGATGCTGGTCGGGACGTACCGGCAGGGTGAACTGTACCGGCGCGGGACCGAGCGCCACCCGCTGGAGCCGGTGCTGTCCGAGGTCAAGCGTTACGCCGGGGACGTGTGGGTGCGGCTCCCGGCGGGCGAGGCCGAGGGGCGCGACTTCGTGAACCGCCTGCTGGACACCGAGCCCAACCGCCTCGGCGCCAGCTTCCGCGAGGCTCTGCTGCGGCACACCGAGGGGCATCCCCTCTTCACCGTCGAGTTGCTGCGCAGCCTGCAGGAGCGGGGCGACCTGATCCGGGACCCGGCGGGGGGCTGGGTGGCCGGCCCCCGCCTGGATTTCGGCACCCTGCCCTCCCGGGTGGAGGGGGTCATCGAGCAGCGCCTGGGGCACCTGGAGGCGTCCCAGCAGGAGCTGCTGCGGGTGGCGAGCGTGGAGGGCGAGGCCTTTACCGCCGAGGTCGTGGCCCGGGTGCAGCGGCAGCAGCCCCGTCAGCTCCTGCGCGACCTCTCGCAGGACCTCGAACAGCGCCACGGGCTGGTGCAGGAGCGGGGTGACCTCCGGGCAGGTCGGCGGGTGCTGGCGGGCTACCGCTTCGCCCACGCCCTGTTCCAGCATTACCTCTACGGCGGCCTGGGCAGGGGCGAGCGCCGGATGCTGCACGGGGAGGTGGCCCAGGCCATCGAGGAGCTTTACGCCGAGCACCCCGACCCGGTGCTGCTCGCCTGGCACTACGACCGGGCGGGGGAGGACGAGAGGGCCGCCGAGTTCTACCGGCAGGCCGGGGAGCAGGCGATTCGCCAGGGAGCGCCGCACGAGGCCGAGCGCCTGCTGACCCGGGCGCTGGAATTGACCCCCGAGGCCGACGCGGCGCGGCGATTCGATCTGCTGCTCGCTCGGGAGCAGACCCTCGACCTCCAGGGCCTGCGTGAGGCCCAGCTCCGGGACGTGGAGGCGTTTGAGGAGCTGGCCGCAGGGCTGGACGACGACAGGCGCGGTGAGGCGGCCCTGCGCAGGGCGGGCTACGCGGATATGACGGGCGACTTCCCCGCCGCCGTCGCGGCGGCCGAACGGGCCGTGGCCCTGGCCGGGGCGGCGGGCCTGACGAGGCGGGTGGCGGGGGCGCATCTGGCCTGGGGCCGCGCCCTGTACCGCTCGGGCTCACGTCAGGAGGCCAGAGCCCACCACGAGCTGGCCCTGCGACTCGCCCAGTCGGGGGGGGACCGCCAGACCCAGGCCGACGCCCTGCGGCACCTGGGTCAGGTCTCGCTGGGCGCGGACAAGCGGCAGGCGCAGGACTACTACCGGCAGGCCCTGGACCTGTACCGGCAGATCGGCGACCTGCGCGGGGAGAATATCGCCGTCCGCTACCTGGGGGTGTGCGCCATCAACCTGCAGGAGGATGACCGGGCGGCCGCGTTGCTGGAAGAGGGCCTGGCGGGCGCGCGGCGTCTGGGGGACCGCTGGGGTGAGGCCCACGCCAACTACGCCCTGGGGGCGCTGGCGCAAAATCAGGGTCGTCCTGCCGCCGCCGAGGCGCCGCTTCAGGCCGCCCTGGAAGCCTACCGGCAGATCGGGGAGCGCGTTCAGGAGGCGGCGACCCTGCTGATTCTGGGATCGATCCGCCTGGAGCAGGCGGAATTCGCCCAGGCCCGCGAGCTTTTCGGGCAGGCGCTCGACATCTCCCGGGCGCTCGGCGGCGCCCTCAACACCAGCTCGGTGCTCAAGAACCTGGGTGAGCTGGAGCGGATGCTGGGCAACCACCCCCGGGCCCGCGCCTACCTGGAAGAGGCGGCGGAAGTCGCCCGCAGCGCCCAGAACACGGTCTATGAGCACCACGCGTTCGCCCAGTTGGCCCTGGTCGAACTCTACGAGGGGAATCCGGCGGCGGCCCTGGAACTGGCGCGGCGGGGAGGCGAGCCCGGCCGCTTCGCCGAAGCCTCGGCGCTGCTGGCCCTGGGCCGTCTGGAGGAGGCCGAGGCGGCGCTCCACGGGCTCCTCCGGGACGGGCGGGAGAGCCGGGAGTGGCAGCGGCTGACCGTGAACATCGGACTCGCAGAGGTCGCGCTCGCCGGGGACAACCGGGGCCGGGCGCTGGCCCTGGTCGAGGGCATCCTGCCCCTGCTGGGCGGCTCGAATATCCTCGACGACATGTCTCCCGCCTACCTGATCTGTTATGAGGTCTTGCGGGCCTGTGGTGACGCCCGCGCGGCGGGGGTGCTTGAGCAGGGCGGGCAGTGGCTCGAACGTCAGGCGAGCACGTTGGACGGGCCCGCCCGCGAGCGGTTCGTGACCAACATCCCGAGCCGCCGCCGTCTGGCCGCCGCTTGGCATGTGGCCCGAACTCGGGGCTGAGCCCGCCGGGACGGGTGGCGCATGGGCGTCCAGGACCGGGCCATGCGAGGAGAGCCGCCCCGCGAACCGGGCAACCGGGGTGGGGTGAGGACGGACGCCTCCCGAAGGGAGAAGGGCAGCGTGCGCGTTGGAATTCGACCGGGAGCAGGGGAGACTGCCTGCCCACCTCTCCTTTGTCGTTCATTCCTCGTTTGGCGAGGGCGTGTCACGATCCTTGTTAGAGTGGCAGCATGAGCGCCACTCGTGCCTACACCATCAGGATGAATGCCCAGGGACGTGTCGTTGTGCCCGCGCCGATCCGGGAGAGGCTGAACAGCGCGGAGGGCGGGGAGTTCATCGTGTACCTGGACGGTGAACGCATCGTCATGGAGCGCAAGGGGGAAGCGCGGTCACGCCTCCTGGCCCTGGGTGCCCGGCTGGCGCCCGGGGACGTGAGCCTCACGGACGAGCTGTTGCAGGAGAGGCGCGAGGCGGCTCGGCGTGAGGCGGAGGAGTGATCGTCCTCGACGCCAGCGCCGTCATCGCGTGGCTGAGGCAGGAGCCGGGCGCGGCCCAGGTGGACGCCGCCTTGCGGGGAGAGGCCTGGATCAGCGCCGTGAACTTCGCCGAGGTGCTGAGCAAGGTGGGCGAGCGTGGGGGAGACGTGCGGGCCGCCGCGAGAGACCTGCGGATCGAGGGCCTGCTCGTCGAGCCCCACGGGGAGGAGGACGCGCTCATCACTGCCGAACTGCGCGTCAGCACACGCCCCCAGGGGCTCAGCCTGGGGGACCGGGCCTGTCTCGCGCTTGCCCGGCGTCTCGGCGCCCCCGTCCTCACCGCCGACCGTGCCTGGACCGCCCTGAACGTCGGCGTGGAGGTGCAGAGCATCCGCTGAAGGGGCGGCACCGACCTGACCCTCGCCGTCAGGCGGGCGCAGCTTCCCCCTCCTCCACACCCGCGCCCCGCAACAGCTTCTCCGCCGCCCGGAAGATGGGCCCGTCGAGTTGGGATGACACGGGAGATAGTCTTCTCTCACGTCTCGTCTCAAGTCAGGGGCCGTCTTCATCGCGGGGCGGTCAGTCTTGTGTGAGAGGGACGCCCTTACGCTGTCGGGAGCAACACGCCCGCCCACCATGACCCACTCCGCCCCTGCCCCCGCCATCATCGACCCCTCCGACCCCGTGCTGCGAACCGGCCCCGCCGGGCCGGGCGGGGGACTCAATGTTCGCCTGGGGGCGCGGGTCGCGGGCGGGCTGCTCGCGCTGCTGCTGCTCTCGGGCGGGCTCACCCTCGCGCTGCGGCCCGCCGGGGAGGCGCCGGACCACCTCGGCGCGGCGTTGCGGGTGCTGCTCGCGCTGCCGCTCGTCGCGCTCGTGGGCGGGCTGGCGGCCGTCAGCGCGTACATGCCGCGCTGGGTGGGGGCCGCGCAGGTCACGACCGTGGGGGCCTTCGCCCTGCTGACCGTCGTGCAGGCGGCCGGGCTGTGGCGCGGGTGGGCGCCCGCGCAGGCGTGGGTGGAGTTCGCGTGCGTGTTCCTCAACGTCGCCCTGATCCTGGGCTGGAACGCGGCGGCGCGGCGGGGGGCCGAGCGGCTAACCGGCGCGCTCACCCAGGCCGCCGAGCGCGACACCCTGACCGGGCTGCTCAACCGCTTCGGGTTGCTGCGCTGGCGGGAGGGGGTGGGGCCGCAGGAGGCCACCCTGCTCCTGTTCGACGTGAACGGCCTCAAGGCTACCAACGACCGGGGCGGCCACTCGGCGGGGGACGCCCTCCTCCAGGAGATCGCCCAGACCCTGACGCGCGGCCTGCCGCCCGGCGCCGCGCTGTCCCGCTGGGGCGGCGACGAGTTCGTGGCGATCCTGCCCGGGCTGAATGGGGCCGCCGGGCACGAGGTGGCCGAGCGCGTGGCGGCCTCGTGCGCCCACCTCCACCCGCACGGCACCCCCTTCGCGGTGGGGCTCGCCCCCCTGGCCTCTGGCGACGGGCTGGAGCGTGCCCTCGCCGTCGCCGACGAGCGCATGTACGACCAGAAGCGCGCCCAGCAGGACGCGGCGGCGGCCCGGGCGTCGGGCGCGGCGCAGGGCAGCTTCGAGGACCTCTTCCGGGTGCTGCGAAGATTCACCACCCCCGAGGCCGTGCTGGAGGGGGGCCTTATCCTCGCGCTCGACTGGCTGGGCTTCGACGCGGCGGTGTACCTCGTGCGCGGGGCGGGGGGTTTGCAGGTGCAGGCCGTGAACGCCCGACCCGGCGAGTGGAGTTGGCCCCCCGGCTGGCCCGACCTCACCGTGCCGTACGGGGCGGGGCTGGCGGGGGTGGCTCTCGCTCAGGGCGCGACCGTGTGGACCGCCGACTACCCGGGAGACGCCCGCGCGCTGCCCGCCCTCGTCGCGTCGGGCCTGAGGAGCGCCGTCGTGACGCCCGTGGGAGACGGCGGCCAGCCTGTCGGGGTGCTCGCGCTGCTCCACTTCTCCGCGTGGCGGGCGATCACCCCGGACGTGCGGCGCGGGGTGGAGGGCGTGGCGCTGCACCTGGGCTTCCTGCTGCTGCGGCAGCGGAGCGACGAGGAGGTCCGCCGCACCTTCGAGGGGGGCCTGCTGAACTTCGGCGTCGTGCTGGAGGCGCGCGACGCGGAGACGGCGGGCCACACCGAGCGGGTCGTCTCCCTCGCCACCGAACTCGGCCGCGCCCTCGACCTCCCGCCGCGCCAGCTCGCCGAGCTGCGCCAGGGCGCCTACCTCCACGACATCGGCAAGCTCGCGGTGCCCGACGCGGTCTTGCAAAAGCCCGGCCGCCTCACCCCCGAGGAGTGGGCCGTCATGCGGGCCCACCCCCGGCGCGGCTTCGAGATCGCCACCCGCCTCGGCACCCTCCCCCAGGCCGCCCTGGAGGTCATCCGCGCCCACCACGAGCGCTGGGACGGCGGCGGCTACCCAGACGGCCTGGCGGGCGAGGCGATTCCCTTCCTCGCGCGGGTCTTCACGGTGGTCGACGTGTACGACGCCCTGACGAGCGAGCGGCCCTACAAGTCCCCCTGGACCCCGCAGGAGGCCCTCGCCGAGTTGCGCGCCCAGGCCGGGCGCCAGTTCGACCCGCGCGTGGTCGCCGTCTTCGAGCGCGTGCTGGCCGCCGGGGAGGGGGCGGAGGCGGGCTGAGCCCTCACCCTTCCCCCGCCTGCCCGGCCTCGTGGCGCCGGGCGGCGGCGCGGGTCAGCGCCCACCCGCCCAGGACCGGGAGGGGCGCGGCCGAGCAGCTCGACAGTTCCCGCAGGGTGAGCCCCACCTCCGCCGCCTCGGCCTGGGCGGCCCGCAGCACCTCCCCCAGCCGGTCGCGCTCGTGGTCGGGCAGGGGAGTGCGGCCCACGCGAGACCGCAGCAGGGGCACCTCCTCCCCGGGAGCCAGGCGGTCCAGCCACGCGCCGCGCTCCGGCAGGCCCAGCCGCGCCCACCACAGGGCGGCCTCCGGGGGAGCGGGCACCTCCGCGAAGGCCGCCGGGATCACCGTCTCCTCGGCGGGGCACTCCGGGCAGACCCTCAGCCGGGGGAAGGCGGGCCACCCCCGCTCCGTCAGGCGGGCGAACCCCTCGCTCCCCTCGTACCTGGGGACCCGGTGTCCGCAGGCGAGCACCTCCACGTCGCCGCTCACGCCCAGCACCCGGCGATGGGCCCGCCACGTCGTCGTCACGCCGACATCCTAGAGACTTCCCGGCGGGGCAGCGCGTCTCGGGGAGGGTTGGAGGAACCTCCGGGTCGAGGGCCTCCCCCGGGCGGCGACCCTTCTACGCGCTGCCGCCCCCCGACGAGGCGAGGCGGCCCGACTCCATGTTCTGCGTGGCGACCGTTCCGACACGCTCCAGGAGGTCGCGGCCGGACAGCACCAGCAGACCGAAGCCGACCTTCGCGGCGAGGTCGAGCAGCGTGTACAGCGCCGCCTGAAGGCCCGAGTCGAGCACGCGCACGCCGGACGTGCCCAGAATCCACACGACCGGGTAACCAAGCCACAGGATGAAGTTCACGTCCCGCAGGCGCCGGAAGGTCCGCTCGACCTCGCCGCCGTGCTGCCCGGCCCGGCGCGTGAAGTCGGAGTACAGCAGAAAGAACACGGCGACGAAGGCCGCGCAGCTCACGCCGTACCACACGTACCGCTGGGGAGTGGGGGACAGGTCGGCCAGCGCCCCCGTGCCGATCATCAGGGTGTTGGACACGAGCAGCGCCGCGACGAAACTGCCCGGCGCCCGCACGAGGCGCGCGAGCTGGTTGAGGAGCAGCGGCGTCGTGAGGATCCACGTGACGTACCGAATCCACGACACGGTGCGCCCCTCGACCTCCGTGCGCCCCTGCCCCAGCGCGAGCATCAGGTACAGCAGCATCGCGATCAGGGGCACGAGGAACAGGCCGAGGTACGACTGCCGCGCGTACTCGCTCACGGGGCGGCGCGTGTGCGGAAAGAACAGGAGCGCACCGATCAGCATTCCCCCAAACCCGATCCAGTTCCACAGCGCGACGGTCTCGTTCATGGCCCGACGGTACCGGAGGCGCCAACCCGGGAAGGCGGGCGTGAATTGCGGGTTCCTTGAACCTGTAGCTCAGCACACTCCGTGAAGGGAACGGCGGTGTTCGGGCGGTCGACGAAAGGAGATCGAAAGGAGATCGAAAGGAGATATGGTCACCCTCAGTGCGGCGAAGGGTGTCATGCACCGGGTAGGAACGCCTCGCCGCACCCGGCAGAACAGCGTTGGTTGAGCCGCGCCCCTTCCCTGTCGCGGGCTGAGCCCGGGCATCCGCAGGAAGGCCCCGCGCCCACCTCACGCAGGGCCTGCGGGGACGCTCTCAAATCCCCATGCTGATGAACTTCGTCTCCAGGTACTCCTCCAGCCCCCAGTGCCCGCCCTCGCGGCCCACGCCGCTGTTTTTCATCCCGCCGAAGGGGACGTGCGGGCTCGCCGCACTCGGCACCCCGTCGTTGATGCCGACGATGCCGTATTCCAGCGCCTCGGCCACCCGCCAGGCGCGGGAGAGGTCGCGGGTGTAGGCGTAGGCGGCCAGCCCGTACTCCGAGTCGTTCGCCAGCCGCAGCCCCTCCTCCTCCGTGTCGAAGACCACGACCGGCGCGACCGGGCCGAACGTCTCCTCCCGCAGGATCAGGCTGCCCGGCGCCACGTCGGCGAGCACGGTGGGCTGGAAGTACAGGCCCTCCTTCACGCTGCCGCCCACCGTCGCCCGCGCTCCCCGGCTCAGGGCGTCCTCGACGTGCGCCCGCACCTTGTCCAGCCCCGCCTGCTCGACGACCGGCCCCACGCCCGTGTCGTCCTGCAAGGGATCGCCGAGCCTGAGGGCCGCCGTCTTCTCGGTCAGGATGCGGGTGAACTCCCCGGCGACCTCGCGCTGGACGTACACCCGGTTGGTGCTGATGCAGGTCTGCCCGGCGTTGCGGAACTTGGAGCCGACCACCTCGCGGGCGGCCCTCTCCAGGTCCGCGTCCGCGAAGATCAGGAAGGGCGCGTGCCCGCCGAGTTCGAGGGAGACGCGCTTGAGGGTCCGCGCCGCCTGCCCGTACAGCAGCCGCCCGACCGCTGTGGAGCCCGTGAAGGTCAGCTTGCGGACCCGTTCGTCCTCCATGAAGGGGGCGGTGAGGGCCGGGGCGTCGCTCGTGGGGAGGACCTGGAAGGTATTCGCCGGGCCGCCCGCCTCCAGCCACAGTTCGGCGAGGTACAGGGCCGTCATCGGGCTCTGCTCGGCGGGCTTGAGGATCATCACGCACCCGGCGGCGAGGGCGGGCGCGGCCTTGCGGGTGATCATGCCCGCCGGGAAGTTCCAGGGGGTCACGGCGTAGACGATGCCCACCGGCTCGGCGTTCGAGAAGCCGCGCTTGTGGTCGAAGCGCATACTGATCCGCTCGCCGCTGACGCGCCCGGCCTCCTCCGCACACCACTCCACGAAGCTCGCCGCGTAACCGACCTCGCCGCGCGTCTCGGTGATGGGTTTGCCCATCTCCAGGGTCATCAGGCGGGCGAGTTCTTCCTTGTGCTCGAACATCAGGTCGTGCCAGCGGCGCAGGATCTTGCCGCGCTGGTACGGGTTGACCCGGCGCCACTCCCTCAGCGCGACCTCGGCGGCGTCGATGGCGCGGCGGGCATCCTCGGGGGTGCAGTCGGCGACCGCGCCGATGCTCTCCAGGGTGCCGGGGTGGATCACTGAAAAGGTCCTGGGGGTGGAGCGCCACTCGCTGTCGAAGTACGCGCGGCTGCGGGTCACCGGATCATTGAGCAGTGTGGTCATCCTCACTCGCTTTCTGCGGACGCCCGGCCGGGCCAGCAGGGCGCCACGCACCGGAATTTCCGGCAGGTCTTGAGGCTCAGTGTGGAGCGGGTCGTCCCTCCGAATGGTGAGGTCGGCGCAGAAGCCGGAACCGGGAGTACCCCGCTCGTGCCCGTCGCCGTACGTGACCGGCGTGCACCGGGAGCGTCCCCCACGACCCGAGCCCTCCCGCCCCGCTTGCAAACGCGAGCAAAGGCTCGGATACTGGGCCCTGTCAGGCGGCGTGCGGTCCCGGCCGCCCGGAGGTGCCCCATGACCCAGCCCCACCCCGCCCCGCACACCCTGCCGCTCCCGCCCCGGCCCGAGGCCCGACCCGGGGACGAGGGGGCCGCGAGTCCGCTCGACACCCTCCCCGTGCTCGCCCGGGCGTACGGCGACATGGTGCTGATCGGCAGGACCGAGCAGGGCGCCCCGATGTGCCTGGTGAGCGACCCCAAACTTATCGAGTTCATCCACGTCCAGACCGGGCGGCTCTTCGACAAGGGCTACCAGAACGTCCCCATCAACACGCTGCTCTTCGGCAACGGCCTGGTGACCAGCGAGGGCGACTTCTGGCTGCGGCAGCGCCGGATGGTGCAGCCCGCCTTCCACCGCGAGCGCATCCAGGCGTACGGGGCCGTGATGGTGGACGCGGCGCGGAGGTACGTGGAGGGCGTGCGGCCCGGTGAGACGCGCGACGTGCACTCGGACATGATGCACCTCACCCTCGACATCATCACGAAGACGCTCTTCGACCTGGAGATGGGCGAGCGCGCCGAGCCCTTCGAGCGGGCGATGAACGACATGTTCGAGGCGGACGTGGTGCTCAGAACCGCGCTGCGGGGGGGCGAGGAGAACCCCGGGGCCTTCGCCGCCTTCCAGGACGCCACCTCGCGCATCGACCGCTTCGTCGCCGACATCATCCGCGAGCGCCGGGCCCAGGGCGGGGAGGACCGGGGCGACCTCCTCTCGACCCTGCTCGCCGCCCAGGACGACGAGCGGCGCGGGATGACGGATCAGCAACTCCTCGACGAGGCCAAGAACCTGATCATGGCCGGGCACGAGACGACCGCCAACACCCTGACCTGGGCGTGGTGGCTGCTCTCCCGCCACCCCGAGGCCGAGAAGAGACTGCACGAGGAACTGGGCCGCGAACTCGGCGGGAGGGTGCCCACCCTGGCCGACCTGCCCCGCCTGACGTACACGAACCGGGTCATCCAGGAGGCGATGCGGGTGATTCCTCCCGTCTGGACGGTGGGCCGCCGTGCGAAGACCGACATGGAACTCGGCGGCTTCTTCATCCCGGCGGGCACCGCCCTGATCATGAGCCAGTGGGTCGTCCACCATGACCCCCGGTGGTACGACGTGCCGGAGGAGTTCCAGCCCGAGCGCTGGGCGGGCGACCTGGAGAAGCACAATCCCCGTTACGCCTTTTTCCCCTTCGGCGGCGGCCCGCGCGTGTGTATCGGCGAGAACTTCGCCCGGATGGAGGCGCCGCTGCTCCTGGCGACGATTGCCAGCCGCCACGCGGTGCGCGTCCTGCCCGAGCCGCCGGTCGAGATCGAGGCGGCGATCACCCTGCGCCCCCGGCACGGGCTGCGGGCGACTTTCGAGCCGCGCGGGCCAGGGACGGCCTGACCGGCGGGCGGGGCGCGGGCCTGGGAGCCCCCGCATGTGACACGGCGGTGACAGGCCCGGGCCTAGGCTGACCCCACCATGCCGGGAATCGCTCCGCCCCCACAGGCCGCCCACCGCAAGCTCCACGACGACCCCCACTTCGCCACGATCACCGTCGGGGCCGGGTGGCAGGTGCGGGTCGGCGACCGGGTTCTCTGGCGCTGGCAGGACCCCGCCGAGGAGGTCTGGGAGGTTACCGAGCTGCTGCGCGAGGCCCAGCCCGGCAGCGTCGTCGGCCTCAAGGTCGTCGCGCGGCGGGCGGGGTAATGGGGGAGACGCCCCGGTTCTCCCACCCGCCCCTCACTCCCTCCTGAGTGACAGCCCCAGCACGTCCCCCGGCGCCTCGCCGAGATCCTGCTCGACCCCCAGGTAGACCTCGGTGGTCTGGACGCTCGCGTGCCCCAGCGAGAGCTGAATCTGGTCGATGGGGGCGCCCCCCCGGTGCGCGAGCTTGGCGAAGGTCCGCCGCAGGTCGTGGGGCGCGAGCCTGATCCCCTCCAGGTCCTCGGGCGTGAGGTCCGCGTGCCCGAGGAGGCGGCCGTACTTGCGCACGATCAGCGCCACGGCCTCGTGCGAGAGCCGCTGGCGGGCGAGCACCTTCTCCCCGCGCGGCGCGGTCGGCCGGAAGACGTGCCCGGTCGAGAGCCCGGCCGCCCGCGTCCAGGCGTCCACGGCGGCCTTGCACCAGCCCGGCATCGGCACCGTGCGGGTGCGCTCGTGCTTGCCCGTCAGGTCGAGCACCACCCAGCGCCCCTCGCGCCGCGCGAGGTGGGCGAAGGTCAACCCCACGAGTTCCGAGCGCCGCAGCCCGCACCCCAGCAGCACGGCGAGCAGCGCCCGGTCGCGCAGCCCGCGCAGGGTCGTCACGTCGGGGGCGAGCAGCAGTTCCTGTGCCTGGCTCTTACTGAGCCACGTCCCCGAGCGACGGCCCTGGCGTTTGATCCCCTTCACCCGCGCGATGGCCTCCGCCTCGAAGGCGCCCAGCAGCCCGTTGTCCGCCGCCTCGCGCACGAGCTTGCGGATGGCCGCGAGCCGCACGTTCACGCTCGACGGCGAGAGCCCCCGCTCCACCAGCAGCGCGACGTACCGCTGAACCACCGCCTTCGAGAGCGGCGGGCGCCCCTGCGCCTCCCACCACGCGAGGAAGTCGGTGAGCGCCTTGCCGTAGGCCTTCTTCGTGAGCGGCGAGGTGACCGAGTCGAGGACGAGCCCGATGGGATCGGGGGCGGTGGCGTCGGTCCGGGGAACGAGCGACACCTCCGGCTCCAGTTCCTCACGGGCGGGTCCGGGACCCGCCGCCGCGCGCCGCCGACTCAGAATGCCTCACGCTCCTGCCCCTCGCCCTGCTGCCGTCCCTCGGGGAGAAAGTCGGCATCGACCGTGGCGAGGGCGTCGAAGGCCCCCACCAGACTCTCGCTCGGCGCGGGTGAACGGCTGGGCTCGTCCGGCCGCTGGCCCTTTCTCCCGGGCACGCCCACGCCCCGCCCTCGACCCCCGCGCTTGCCCCCTCGCCTCGTCGCCATCCTCGCCTCCGTCGCCAGGATACCCGAAGCTCCCGCCCGCTCTCCCCCGTTTGTTCTTGGTTTAAGAGGTATTATCGGTAGTTCAAAAATGAACGGGGAAGAGGTCGGGCCAGGGGTCCCGGGAGGCGGCCTCCATCGCGGCAGACGTGCTATAAGGGCGCATCGAAATTCGGAGCGCGGATATTGCGGCGCAGACCCCGGCGGCCCACCCCTTTCCCTCTACACAGACAGGAGAGACGGATGACGACGTATACCGTGCCACGCGACCACCTCGTCTACGCGATGGACCCCGCCAACCCGCCCGCCCTGCGCGTGCCGGGCGGCAGTCTGCTGGTCTTCCAGACGCGCGACTGCTTCGAGGACCAGATTCAGGACGCCGGGGCCGAGTTCACCGCGCTCGACTGGAACCGCATCAACCCCGCGACCGGCCCGGTCTACGTGGAGGGCGCGCGGCCCGGCGACGCCCTCGCCATCGAAATCCTCGACATCCGGGTCGGTCCCCAGGCGGTGATGGTGACGGGCCCGGGGCTCGGCGTGGAGGGCGACGCGCTCGACCGCCCCACCGTCCGCGTCTTCCCGGTCGAGGACGGGCAGGTGACCGTGAGCGGGGTGAGGCTGCCCCTACGCCCGATGATCGGCGTGATCGGAACCGCTCCGGCAGACACGCCCGTCCCCAACGGCACCCCCGGCCCCCACGGCGGCAACATGGACACCACCGTCATCCGGGCGGGGAGCACCCTCTTCCTGCCGGTGAACGTGGAGGGCGCCCTGCTGGCCCTCGGCGACCTGCACGCGGGGATGGGTGACGGCGAGGTCAGCGTCTGCGGGCTGGAGGTGCCCGGCGAGGTGACCCTGCGGGTAAGCGTCGTCCCCGCCTGCCCCTGGCCCCTGCCGATGGTGCAGACGGCCACCCACCTCTACACGGTCGCCAGCGCCCTGACGCTCGACGAGGCCGCCACCCTGGCGACGAAGCATATGAGCGCGTTCCTCCAGGCCGAGGCGGGCCTCTCCCGGGCGGACGCCATCGGCCTGCTGAGCGCCGCCGGGAACCTCCAGATCAGCCAGGTCGTGGACCCCCTCAAGACCTGCCGCTTCGAGCTGGGGCTGGACCTTCTGGCGCAGCTCGGGGTGGAGCCGATCTGGGGGACGCCGTGAGCACCGAGGGCGTGGGCGGGGCGCCCCTCCCGGCCGACGAGCGGGTGGGCGTCGAGGAGTTCGGGTACCGGCAGGAACTCCGGCGGGCGCTGTCCTTCTGGGACCTGCTCGTCTACGGGATGATCTTCATGGTGCCGATTGCCCCCTTCGGCATCTTCGGGTACGTGTTCGGCGCGAGCAAGGGGATGGTGGCGCTCGCCTACCTGATCGGCATGGTCGCCATGTTCTTCACGGCGATGAGCTACCGGGCGATGTCGCGCGACTTCCCGGTGAGCGGCTCGGTGTACGCCTACGCCCAGCGCGGAATCGGGCAGGCGGCGGGCTTCTTCGCGGGGTGGCTAATCCTGCTCGACTACATCCTGATTCCCGCCCTGCTGTACGTCGTGAGCGCGGCGGCCCTCTCGCCCCTCTTTCCCGGCGTGCCCCGGGCGGCGTGGGTGGTCGGCTTCCTCCTGATCGGGGCCGCCATCAACCTGCGCGGGGTGGAGCTGACGGCCCGCACCAACCGGGTCTTTCTGGTGCTGGAGCTGACGGTGCTGTTCGCCTTCCTGCTGGTCGGGCTGATCGCCCTGTACAGCGGGGCGGGGGCCGGGCGCCTCACGCTCGCGCCGCTGTACCAGCCGGGGGTGGTCACGCCCGCGCTCGTCGGGGCCGCCGTCTCGGTCGCCGCGCTGAGCTTTCTGGGCTTCGACGCGATCAGCACCCTCAGCGAGGAGGTGAAAGACCGCCGCCGGAACACGGTGGGCCGCGCCACGCTCGCCGCGCTCTTCCTGATGGGCGGCCTCTTCATCCTGCAAACCTGGGTGGCCGCCGACCTGAGCCGGGGGCTGACCTTCAAGTCGCCCGACACGGCCTTTTACGAGGCGGCGGCGG
Organism: Deinococcus aetherius; assembly: GCF_025997855.1. NCBI lineage: Bacteria > Thermotogati > Deinococcota > Deinococci > Deinococcales > Deinococcaceae > Deinococcus > Deinococcus aetherius. The sequence goes on along the minus strand of NZ_AP026562.1, from coordinate 137,207 downwards.
TGGCGGGCGGGGGCTGGCTGTCCCTGCTCACGGCCGGGGCGACCGCGCTCGCGTGGGGAGTCGCGAACTCGCTCGTCTCGCAGGCCGCGATCAGCCGCATCCTGTACGCGATGGCGCGCGACCGCCAGCTTCCCGCGCCGCTCGCGCGGGTCCACCCGACCTTCAAGACGCCGTACGTCAGCATCCTCATCGTGGTGCTCGTCTCGCTCGTCGTCGCGCTGGCCTTTATCGACGACGTGGCCCGGCTGACGAACCTCGTGAACTTCGGGGCGCTGACGGGCTTCCTGTTCCTGCACGCCTCGGTCATCTACCACTTCCTCGTGCGGCGGGGCTCGCGGAATTACTTCAGCCACCTGCTGCTGCCCGGTATCGGGTTCGTCATCATCGCCTACGTGCTGTACACCATGAACACGGAGACCAAGCTGCTCGGCCTGGGCTGGCTGGCGGTCGGGATCGTCTACTACCTCGTCCTGACCCGGGTGCTGCGGCGGGGCGCGGCGCTGGAGGTGTGAGTGCGCGACCTCGACTGGCCCGACCTCGCCCCCGGGGGCGTCCAGTGGGTGCGGGTCCACTGGTGCGACAACGCGAACGTGATCCGCGCCAAGGCCGCACACGTCGGGTTGATGGACCCCGACGCGGGGCTGCCCGGCGGGATCGGCCTCGCCGCCGCGCAGATGGCCCTGCCCGTGATGTTCGACGCGCTCGCGCCGGGCAGCGGCCTGAGTCCGGTCGGCGAGGTGCGCCTCGTGCCCGACGGGACCACCCTGCGGACGACCGCCCTGCTGCCGGGGCACGCCCTCGTGCTGGGCGACCTGCGCGGCGAGGACGGCCGGGCCTGGGAACACTGCCCCCGCGACTTCCTGCGAGGGCAACTCGGCCGCCTGGAGGCCTACGGCCTGACCCTCACCGCCGCCTTCGAGAACGAGTTCTTTCTGCTGCGCCGGGACCCGGAGGGGCGCCTCGTTCCCGCCGACCGCACCGTGTACGCGCAGACCGGGGCCTTCAACGCGCACCTCCCGTTCCTGCACGACCTCACCGCCGCCCTGACGGAGCTGGGCCTGACCCCGGAGCACCTCTACCCGGAGAGCGCCCCCGGCCAGATCGAACTCACCGTGCGCTACCGGGTCGGGGTGGACGCCGCCGACGGGCAGATTCTCTTCCGGGAGGCGGCCCGCGCGGCGGCGCACAGGCACGGCCTCGTCGCCTGTTTCCTCGCCAAGGTCACCGAGGGGGCGGCGGGAAGCGGGTGTCACATCAACCTGGGGCTGCGGGACGCCGAGGGCGGGGACGCGCTGGGGGACCCGGACGACCCGGACGGCCTGAGCCCCGAGGGCCGCGCCTTCCTGGCGGGCGTCCTCGTGCACCTTCCGGCCCTGACCGCCGTGACCGTGCCGCTGCCGGGCGGCTACCGCCGCTTGAAGCCCCACTTCTGGGCGGGCGCGTACTGCGCCTGGGGGGTGGGCAACCGGGAGGCCGCCCTGCGGGTGACCCGCCAGGGAGGACAGGTCACCCGTTTCGAGGTGAAGGCGGCGGACGGCACGGCGAACCCCTACCTCGCGCTCGGCGCCGTGGTGGCGGCGGGGCTCGACGGCCTGGAGCGCGGCCTGTCCCTGCCCCCCGAGGCGACGGTGGACCCCGCCCTCCTGAGCGAGGCCGAGCGCGCGGCGGCCCGGATGTTTCCTCTGCCCGCGTCGTTGAGTGAGAGCCTGGACGCGCTGGAGGCGGACGGGGCAGTGCGGGCCGCCTTCGGGGAAGCGCGGCTGCGGGCCTACGTGGCGGTCAAGCGGCTGGAGCACGAGGCGCTGAGCCCCCTCTCCCCCGGGGAGGAACTCGAACTCCTCGCGGAGCGGTATTGATGCCCTCCGACTCGCTGGGCGAGCACGTCGCCAGCCTCCCTATCCTCGATCACCACGCGCACGGCCTGTTTCCCGAGGCGCCGTGGCGCGCGGAGCCCATCGAGCCTTACTTCACCGAGTCCGCCGACCCGGACATCCTCGCCCGGCACGTCCCGCACAACCTGTACTTCCGCCGGTCCATCCGGCAACTCGCCGAGTTGTACGGCTGCGACCCCACCCCGGACGCCGTGCGTGAGGCGCGGCAGGCGCAGGACTACCCGGCCCTCTGCGCCCGGCTCATGCGGGAAACTGGGATCACCCTCCTGCTGATGGACGACGGCATCTGGCCGGATCGGCTGCTGACGGTGGGGCAGATGAACACCCTGCTTCCCACCCGCCGGGTCGCCCGCATCGAGACCGAGGCCGCCGGGCTGCTGCGGGAGGTGCCGGACGCGAGGGCTTACCTGAAGCGCGTGGAGGCCCACTTCGACGCCCTGGCCCCGGGGCTCGTCGCCCTCAAGAGCATCGCCGCCTACCGCACGGGGCTCGATGTTAAACGCCCGGAATGGCCCGACGTGCAGCGCGATCTCGACGCCCTGCTGCGCGAGACGCCGCCGGACAGGACGCCCCGCCTCAACCGCAAGGCCCTCCTCGACGCCACGCTGCACGCGGCCCTGCGCGCCGGGCTGCGGCACGGCCTGCCCGTCCAGTTCCACACCGGCTACGGCGACCCCGACCTCGACCTGCGCCTCGCCAACCCGCTGCACCTGCGCGCCCTGCTCGAAGACCCGGAGTTGCGCGGCCTGAACGTCGTCATGCTGCACTGCTATCCATTCGTCCGCGAGGCGGGCTACCTCGCCAGCGTGTACCCGGGGGCGTGGCTGGACGTGGGGCTCACCATCCCCTACACGAGCACGCACGGGATGGTGACCGCCTGGCACGAGAGCCTGCACCTCACGCCTGTGACCAAGGTGCTGTTCAGCACCGACGCCCAGCGAACGCCCGAGATGTACTGGCTCGCCGCCCGCGCGGGGCGAACCACCCTGACCCGCGCCCTCGGGGAGACGGTGGAGGCGGGCGACCTCTCCCCGGGGGAGGCGCGCTGGGCCGCCCGCCGTCTCCTCCACGACAACGCGGCGGAACTCTACCGGACGGGCTGACTACCCGAAGGTCACCGGCAGCCTTTTGACCCCCGAGACGATCTGGCTGGGGATGGGGTCGAGCACGGTGCCGGGCGCCACCCGCAGGTTCGGCAGGCGGTCCAGCACGGCGGAGAGCGCGACGCTCGCCTCCAGCCGGGCGAGCGGGGCGCCCAGGCAGAAGTGGACCCCGTGCCCGAAGGCGAGGTGACGGCCCTGGGTGCGGGCAGGGTCGAAGGTGGCCGCGTCCCCGAACTGCCCCTCGTCGCGGTTGGCCGAACCGATCCAGGCGAGGACCGGGCTGCCCCCGGGGATCGTCTGGCCGCCGAGGTCCACCTCCTGCGCCGTCACGCGGAACATGGACTGCACCGGCGAGCGGAAACGCAGGGACTCCTCGATGGTGGTCGAAAGGAGACTTTGGTCCTCCACGACGCGCCCGTACGCCTCCGGCGCGTCCTCCCAGCACAGCACGGTGTTGGCGAGGAGGTTGGTGGTCGTCTCGTTCCCCGCCACGAGGAGCAGGATGCAGAAGCCCAGCAACTCCTGGGTGCTGAGATGCTCGCCCTCGACCTGCGCGGCGATCAGTCCGCTGATCAGGTCCTCGCCGGGGTCGGCGCGCCGCCGCTCGATCAGCCGCCCGAAATAGGCCGCCATCTCGCGGCTGCCGCTCATGTCGCCCGTGACCACTGCGTCCGACCAGCGTTTGAAGGCGTCCCGGTCGGAGGCGGGGATGCCCAGAATCTCCGCGATCACGATGACGGGAAGCGGATAGGCGAGGTCGAGGACGAAATCCATCCGGCCCGTCCGCTCGACCTTGCCCAGGAGTTCGTCCACCAGCTCCGCGATGCGGGGCTCCAGCGCCCGCACCTGTCTCGGGGTGAAGGCCTGCTCCACCAGGGCCCGCAGGGCGCGGTGCCTCGGCGGGTCGGTGGAGATGATGCTCGACGAGAGCGCGCTCTCGGGATTCCCGCCGCGCGGGCGGCCCCGCTCGGAGGAGAAGTTCTTCCAGTCGGACAGGACGCGCTGCACGTCCGCGTAGCGGAAGACCAGCCACATGCCGCTCTGGGGGTCGCGCACGACGGGCGAACGCTCGCGCATCGCCGCGTACCAGGGGAAGGGGTCGAGGAGGGAGTAACGCGGTTCGCTCACGGTCATGGGGCCTTGCTCCGTTCGGGGGGAGGGGTCGGGGCGGTACGTGGGAGGCCCATCCTCCCGGCCCCCTGGGATACCCCTCCGGGCCGCCGCCGTTCGTGGCCCGGCTGACCGTGCCGCCGCGCTGGCCCCCGTTCCCCATCCGGGGGCAGGAAAGCCGCCGCCGTCCACTCCCGGACGGCGGCGGGCGCGGGGGCGCGAGGGTTCAGAAGTTGAACTTGTCGATGTTGCCCTTGTCGAACACGGTCAGCGGCCCCAGGATGACCACCCCGTCCTTGCCGACCGTGCGCTGGCCGAGCTTGCCCGCGCCGAACTTCTCGCCCTCCTTGCCCGCGATCTGCCCGCTCACGAGGGCCGCCGCCGCGTAGGAGGCGAGGTAGCCGAGGTCCTCCGGGTTCCACAGCGCGAAGCCCTGCACGGTCCCGTTCTTCACGAACTCGCGCATCTGGTTGGGGGTGCCCAGCCCGGTCAGCGCGACCTTGCCCTTGTAGGGGCTGCCCGACAGGTAGCGGGCGGCGGCGCTGATGCCCACCGTGGTCGGGGAGATCACGCCCCTGAGGTTGGGGTAGGCCTGCATCAGCCCCTGCATCTCGGTAAAGGACTTCTGGTCGTCGTCGTTGCCGTAGGCGATCTTGACGAGCTTTATGTCCTTGTACTGGGGCTTTTTCAGCTCGTCCTGCATCACGGCGATCCAGGCGTTCTGGTTGGTCGCGTTCGGGGTGGCGGACAGGATGGCGATCTCGCCCTTGTTCCCGATCTGCTTGGCGAGGAGCCTCACCTGGTCGCGTCCGATGGTGTCCGTGCTCGCCTGGCTGACGAAGAGGTTACGCCCGCCCGCCGCCACGTCGCTGTCGTAGGTCACGACCTTGACGCCCTGCTGCATCGCGCGCTTCAGGTACGGCACGAGCGCGTTCTGGTCGCTGGCGGACACCACGATGGCGTTCTGGCGCTGGGCGAGCAGGGTGTTGATGTAGCTCACCTGACTGCTCGCGCCCGCGTCCGACGGGCCGACCTGCTTGCCGACGCCCGCGAACTCCTTGATGGCGGCCTGACCGCCCCTCCACGCGGTCGTGAAGTAGGGGTTGTTCACCTGCTTGGGCAGGAAGGCGATGGTGATGCCCTTCTTGATCGTGCCCTGGGCGGCGGCGGCCCCCAGGGCCAGGGTCAGGGCGGCGAGCATCAGCTTGCGGTGGTGCATGGGTTCCTCCGGGGTGAATGGGAGTGGATGGAAGGGCGGGCGGGGTGCGGGTGGACGGTGCGCGGGCGAGGTCAGGGGCTCACGGCGCGCCTCCCTTCGGGCTGGTAAGGTTGCTCCGCCGCTGGCGGGCCGCCCGCAGGCGCGCGGCGACGTTCGGCCCGAGGACCGAGAGGATCAGCAGGAGGCCGGTGACGATGGTCAGAATCTCGTTCGGCACGTCGGCGAGGGTGAGCGCGTTCTGGATGATTCCGATCAGGAACACGGCGGCGATCACGCCGACCACGCTGCCCCGCCCGCCGAAGATGCTCACGCCGCCCAGCAGCACCGCCGCGATGACGGAGAGTTCGAGCCCGGCGGCGTTGTCCGCCCGGGCGCTGGAGAAGCGGAAGGTGTACACCACCGCCGCGAAGGCGCTCATCAGGCCCGAGAGGATGAACAAAAGCAGCTTGGTCCGTTCGACCCGCAGCCCCGCGAAGCGCGCGGCGACCTCGTTCGCGCCGATGGCGTACAGCGACCGCCCGAACGGGGTGGCGTGCAGGGCCACGGCGGTGATGACGGCGAGGACCACGAAGGCCACGAGGGGAATCGGAATCTGCGTGCCGGGAACCAGCCCGAACCCCAGGTTGGTCCAGAAGGGGGGAAAATCCGCCACCGCCCGGTCCCCCAGCAGCGCGTAGGCCAGGCCCCGGTACAGGGCGAGCGTGCCGATGGTGACCGCGAGCGAGGGCAGCCCCAGGCGAGTCACCAGCCAGCCGTTGAAAAAGCCCGCGAGCGCCCCGAGGCCGAGGGTCAGGAGAATCGCCAGCCCCATCGGGACGTGCGCGGCCCACAGCACGCCGAGCAGGGCGGAGCACACGCCGAGGGTGGACGCAACGGACAGGTCGATCTCCGCCGCGATGATGATCAGCGTCATCGTGAGGGAGATCAGGGCGACCTCCACCAGATTTGCCGAGAGGTTCGAGAGGTTCGCCCCGGTGAGAAAGGCGTCCGAGAGCCTGGACCCCAGTCCCAGCGCCAGGACGACGAGGGCGATGATGGTGGCGTCCCAGCCCAGGGGGCTGCGGGCGGGCCTTCCCGGGGCGCTTGGCGGCAGGCTCACCTGTGGCTCCTTTCCTGCACCCTGCGGGCGGCGCGGCGTGCGAGAACGATGTCGACGCTGATGGCGAGCAGCAGCAGCGCGCCCTGGATGGCCTGCTGCCAGAAAGCCGGGGCCCGCAGCGCGACGAGGGCGCTGCCGATCACGCCGAGCAGCAGGGCGCCGATGCCCGCCCCGGCGACCGTGCCCACGCCCCCTGTGATCGCCACGCCGCCCACGACGGCCGCCGCGATCACCTGGAGTTCCAGGCCGGTCCCGGCGGCGGCGTCCACCGTCCCGAAGCGGGCGAGGTACAGCACGCCCGCGAGCCCCGCGATGGCCCCCGAGAGGACGAAGCCCGTCAGGACCCGGCGGTCCACGTCGATCCCCGCCAGCCGGGCGGCCTCGACGTTGGAGCCGACCGCGTAGTACTCCCGCCCGGAGCGGTACGAGCGCAGGTAGACGCCGAAGCCCACCATCACGGCGAGGACGAGCAGCACGAGGGACGGCACGCCGAGGACCGAGCCGCTGGCGAAGGCGCTGAACGCCGGGGGAAGGTTCGAGGCGGTGATCTGCCCCCCGTGGACGACGGCGTAGTCGAGCCCGCGAAACACGTACAGCGTCCCGAGCGTGGCGACGAGCGCGGGCACCCCACCGTAGGCGACGAGCAGGCCGTTCACCGCCCCGAGCACCGCCCCGATCCCCAGCCCCGCGAGGAAGGCGAGCCAGACCGGCATCCCCGGGTGGGCGACGAACAGCGACCCCGAGAGGAACGCGGTCAGGCCCAGGACGCTGCTCACGCTGAGGTCCACGTGCCTCATCAGGAGCACGAGCGTCTGCCCGACGACCACGAGCGCCACGATGGAGACGTTCAGCGCCAGGTCGCGCAGGCTCTGCGCGCTCAGGAAGCGGGGGTTGACGGCGGCGGTCACCGCGATCAGGGCCAGCAGGATCAGGATCAAGCTGGCCTCCCGGGCACGGAACAGCCGGGTCAGCAGGTTGGCGGACCCGGGCACCGCCGTGGAGGACGTCGAGAGCCCGGTCATCCCGCCACGCTCCCCACCGCGACCCGCACGCCCGCCGCCCCCTGGCCGGTCGCCAGGTACATCACGGCCTCCTCGGAGGCGTCCCGCCGGGCAAGCTCGCCCACCACCTCGCCCTCGCGCATCACCAGGACGCGGTCGGCCATGCCGAGCACCTCGGGCAGGTCGGAGGAGATCATCACGACGGCGAGACCCCCGGCGGCGAGTTCGGCGAGCGTGCGGTGCACCTCCGCCTTGGCGCCCACGTCCACCCCGCGCGTCGGCTCGTCCACGATCAGGACCGTGGGGCCGGTGGCGAGCCACTTGGCGAGCACGACCTTCTGCTGGTTGCCGCCCGACAGGGTGCTCACGGGGTCGGTCAGGCGGTGCGCCTTGAGCCGCAGCCTGCTCGTCCAGTCGCTCGCGGTCTGCTCCTCCGCCGCCCGGTTCATGAGGAGGCCGCGCCGCAGCCGACCCAGGACGGCGAGGGTCGCGTTGCGCTCGATGGACAGGTTCATCACCAGGCCCTGCTGGCGGCGGTCCTCCGGCACGAGGCCAATCCCCGCGCTCATGGCGGCGAGGGTGTCTGCGGCGGGAATCGCCCGGCCCCGCACCCGCACCTCCCCGCCGTCGCGCGGGTCGATCCCGAAGATCGCGCGGGCGACCTCGCTGCGGCCCGCCCCGACGAGCCCGGCGAGCCCGACGATCTCGCCCCGGCGCACCTCGAAGCTCACGCCCCGGAACACGCCGCGCCGGGTGAGGTCCCGCACCTCCAGGGCCACCTCGCCCGGCGTCACGTCGAGCTTGGGGTACAGCTCGCTGACGTCGCGCCCGACCATGCCGCGCACCACCGAGTCGACGGTGTACCCGGCGGCGGGGCCCGAACTCACCCGGCGGCCGTCGCGCATGATCGTGAACCGCTGGCACTCCGCGAAGGCCTCCTCCAGCCGGTGCGTGATGAACAGCACGGCCGCGCCGCGCGCCCGCAGGGTGCGGACGACCCGGAAGAGCCGCTCGGTCTCCTGCCCGGTGAGGGCGGCGGTGGGCTCGTCCATGATCAGCACGCGCGCCTGGAAAGAGAGGGCCTTGGCGATCTCCACGATCTGCTGGTCGGCGATGGAGAGCCCGCGCACCGGGCGCCCCGGATCGAGCGGCACGCCGAGGTCCCGCAGGATCTCGCCGACCCTGGAGAGCATGGCCGCCCGGTCGATCCGCCCGCCCCGCAGCGGCTGGCGGCCCATCAGGACGTTCTCGGCGACGGTCAGGTCCGGAAAGAGGGTGGGCTCCTGGTAGATGATGGCGACGCCCGCGTCCCGCGCCCCCGCCGGGTTGTGGAAGGTGCGCGGCTGGCCGTCCACGAGCAGCTCTCCCCCGTCGGCGCGGTGGACGCCCGCCAGAATCTTGACCAGGGTGCTCTTGCCCGCCCCGTTCTCGCCGAGCAGGGCGTGCGCCTCCCCGCCGAAGAGTTCCAGGCTGACGTCCACGAGCGCCCGCACGGGCCCGAACGCTTTGCTGGCGTGGTGCAGGGCCAGGATGGGCCGGTCAGTCAAGGTGGAACACCTCCTCCAGCCGCAAGAAGCCCTCGTCCGGGTTCTTCCCGTCCAGGGCCTCGAAGAAGGGCGCCATCTCGGCCTGCCAGCGCGCGTTGACCTCGCGCCCCCGCATCCCGTCCTGTGCCGCCCGGAGGTCCGGCGTCTCGAAATAGCCGACCAGGAGGCCGTCCTCCCGCAGGAACAGCGAGTAGTTGTGCCAGCCCGTCTCGCGCAGGGCCCGGAGCATGTCGGGCCACACCCGCGCGTGGCGGGCCCGGTACTCGGCGAGATGTTCGGATTTCACACGCAGCAGAAAGCACACGCGCTGCGGGTCAGGGGAGGTGGGCGTTGACGGCAAGGGAGCCTCCGGGGCGGGAGAGAACGCACCACGGAAGGTGCGCGGCTGAGTTCGGGTCCTTGTTCACATCTAACACTCCTTCCCGAAAAATTGCAAGGGCTTGTCATTTTCAGCACATCTGATGTTAGAGTGGCGCATGGTCTCCGAGGTCTTCCGGGTGGGCGCCGAGCGCCAGCACCAGATCTTGCGGCGTGCCCTGGCGGAGTGCGTGGTCCGGGTCAGGGAGCCGGGGGTGCACGAGATGACCGTGCGCCGGGACCTCGACCAGCTCGCCGAGCAGGGCTACCTGGAGCGGGTCTACGGCGGCGCCCGGTTGCTGGAGAAGACCAGCGAGGAACTCGCCCACCAACTGCGTGCCCCCCGGAACACCGGGGCCAAGGACCGGATTGCCCGCTTGCATCCCGACCCGGCTCCGGCGGCACCGTTGTGGCGATGCTCGACGCTTCCAAGTTCGCCCGCCGCGCCCTCGCCACCATCGATCAGGTGGATGTCCTGATCACCGACCGACCGCCCCCAGCCGACAGCCGTGCGGCGCCGGGTGCCGCCGACGTCAGGCTCGTCACCCAGGAGGACCGATGAACACCGACGCACTTTTCCAGGCCCTTGACCGACAACGGATCGAGACGCCCTCCTGGGGCTACGGCAACTCCGGCACCCGCTTCAAGACCTTCGCCGCGCCCGGCGCCGCCCGCGACGTGTTCGAGAAGATCGAGGACGCCGCCGAGGTCCACCGCCTCACCGGCATCGCCCCCTCGGTCGCCCTGCACATTCCCTGGGACGAGGTGGAGGACTACGCGGAGTTGCGCCGCTTCGCCGAGTCCCGGGGCGTGACCCTCGGCGCGATCAACCCCAACGTCTTCCAGGACGACCCGTACAAGTTCGGGAGCATCGCCAATCCTGATCCGGAGGTCCGCGAGCGGGCCGTCGGGCACCTGCTGGAGTGCGTGGAGGTGATGCGGCAAACGGGCTCCCGCGACCTCAGCCTGTGGTTCGCCGACGGCACGAACTACGCCGGGCAGGACGACCTGCGGGCGAGGAAGCGGCGGGTGCGGGAGGCGCTGGGGCGCGTCCACGACGCCCTCCCCGAGGGAAGCCGGATGCTCGTCGAGTACAAGCTGTTCGAGCCCGCCTTCTACGCCACCGACCTCTTCGACTGGGGGGCGGCCTACGCCCACTGCCTCGCCATCGGCGAGAAGGCGCAGGTCCTCGTGGACCTCGGGCACCACGCGCAGAGCGTGAATATCGAGCAGATCGTGGCCTTCCTGCTCGACGAGGGGCGGCTCGGCGGCTTCCACTTCAACGCCCGGCGCTACGCGGACGACGACCTGATCGTGGGCACGACCAACCCCTTCGAGCTGTTCAGCATCTACGCGGAACTCGTCGCGGCGGAGGGGGCGGGGGACGACCTCACCCGCACCACCGCGCGGAACGTCGCCTACATGATCGACCAGAGCCACAACATCGAGCCCAAGGTCGAGGCGATGCTCTACTCGGTCCTGAACTGCCAGGAGGCGTACGCGAAGGCGTTGCTGATCGACCGGGAGCGCCTCGCCGCCGCACAGGCGGCCGGGGACGTGCTGGGGGCGCACCGCACCTTCACCGACGCCTTCCGCACCGACGTTCGCCCCCTGCTCGCCGAGTGGCGGCGCTCCCACGGCCTCCCGGAAGACCCCATCGCCGCCCACCGGGCGAGCGGCTACCAGGCCAAGGTCGTAGCGGAGCGCGGCACCGCCGCCGCCGGTGGGGGCTTCCCCGTCAAGAGCTGATCGCGCCCGTCCCGAACCCGCCCCCTCTCGCCCCTTTCCCGGAGGACCCATGACGACCACCCAGCCCAAGACCGTGATTCCCAACTGCTGGAACGACGCCGAGGCGCCGCAGAGCGACGGGCTCGCCTCGCTGACCTACCGCTCGCACCTGCTCGGCTCCGACCGCCGACTCGTCAACATCTACGGCGGCAACACGAGCACCAAGAGCGTGGAAAAAGACCACCTGGGCCGCGACGTGACCGTGCTGTGGGTGAAGGGTTCCGGCAGCGACATCGCCTCCATCACCGAGAAGGGCTTCGCGGGCCTGAAGCTGGGCGAGGTGCTGCCCCTCTTCGACCGACCGAGCATGACCGACGAGGAGATGACGGCGTACCTGGAGCGCACCATCTTCGAGCCCGGCCGTCCCCGCCAGAGCATCGAGACGCTGCTCCACGCCTTCGTGCCCGCCAGGCACGTCGATCACACCCACCCCGACGCGATCATCGCCATCGCCTGCACGCCGAACGGGCGGGAGATCATGCGCGAGATTTACGGCGACCGGGCGGCCTGGGTAGACTACATCCGCCCCGGCTTCACCCTGTCACAGCAGATCGGCGCGGCGGTGCGGCAGAATCCGAGGCTGGAGGCCGTCGTGATGGGCAAGCACGGCCTGGTGACCTGGGGCGACACGTCCAAGGAGAGCTACGAGACCACCCTGCGGATCATCGGGGAGGCGCAGGCGTACCTGGACGCGCACGGGGAGGCGCAGCCCTTCGGCGGTCAGGGGGTCCAGAGCGTGCCTCAGGACGAGGCGAACGCCCTCCTCGCCGAGGTGCTGCCCGTCCTGCGCGGGGCGATGAAGGGGGCGCGGCCCGTCATCCTTAACGTGGACCGCAGCCCGGAGGTCATGGAGTTCGTGAACTCGCGGGCGGCGGCGCGGCTCTCGCAGGTCGGCGCCGCCTGCCCCGACCACCTCGTCCACACCAAGCGGGTGCCCCTGTTCCTGAACTGGACCCCCGAGCAGGGCAGGGACGCACTGATCGCGGCGGCAAAGGAGGGCGTCCAACGCTTCAAGGCCGAGTACGCCGCCTACTTCGAGGAGAACCGGGGCGAGGGGGACGTGATGTTCACGCCCAGCCCGCGCGTGGTGCTCATCCCCGGCCTGGGCATGGTGAACAGCGGCCCGGACGCGCAGGGGGCGGACGTGTCGCGCCAGCTCTACCTCCGCGCCGTCCAGGTCATGAAGAGCGCGAGTGCCCTCGGGGGGTTCGTCTCCCTCACCGCCGCCGAGAGCTACGCCGTGGAGTACTGGCCGCTCGAACTGTACAAACTCGCGCAGAAGCCCGCCCCGAGGGTGCTGGAGGGGCACGTCGCCCTCGTGACGGGCGCGGCGAGCGGGATCGGCCGGGCCATCGCCCGTCGTCTCGCCCAGGACGGCGCCCACGTCGTCATCGCGGACCTCAACGCCGAGGGCGGCGAGCAGGTCGCCACGGAGATCACGGGCGAGCGCGGCTACAGGCGGGCCACCAGCGCCCCGATGAACGTCACGAGCGAGGAGCAGGTGCAGGCCGCCTACACCCGGGCCATCCTGAACTACGGCGGCGTGGACATCGTCGTGAACAACGCGGGCATCGCCTCCAGCGCCCCCGTCGAGGAGACCAGCCTGGAGATGTGGAACAAGAACCAGAGCATCCTCTCCACCGGCTACTTCCTCGTGGCAAGGGAAGCGTTCAGGGTGCTCAAGGCGCAGAATACGGGCGGGAACCTCGTCTTCATCGGCTCCAAGAACAGCCTCGCCGCCGGGAAGAACGCCGCCGCGTACAGCGCCGCGAAGGCCGCCGAGGTTCACCTCGCCCGCTGCCTGGCGGAGGAGGGCGGGGCGCACGGCATCCGGGTGAACTCGGTCCTGCCCGACAGCGTGCTCTCGGGCTCGGCGATCTGGGACGGCCGGTGGCGCTCCGAGCGCGCGGCGACGTACGGCATCCGGGAGGATCAGCTCGAAGAGTTCTACCGCCAGCGCAACACCCTCAAGGTGAACATCCTGCCCGAGGACATCGCCGAGGCCACCTTCTTCTTCGCCACGCCCGCCGCGAGCAAGACCACGGGCGGCATCCTCACCGTGGACGGCGGGGTGCCCATCGCCTATGTCCGCTGAGGGGCAGGGTTCGCGTCACGTCGCCGTCGACCTCGGGGCGTCGAGCGGCCGGGTCGCCCTGGGGACGGTGCAGGGCGGGCGGCTGAGCGTCGAGATCCTGCACCGCTTTCCCAACGGCGGCGTCCCCGTGCGCGGCGGGCTGTACTGGGACGTCCTCGGGCTGTGGCGCGAGATTCTGCACGGGTTGAGACTCGCCTCCGGCCGTGGCCCCGTCGCCAGCGTCGGCGTGAACTCCTGGGCGGTGGACTACGGGTTGCTCGACGACGGGGGCGAACTCCTCGGCGGGGTGCATCACTACCGCAGCGCGCGGCTCGGCGGCGTGATGGAGCGGGTGCGGGCGCGGCTCGGGGACGGGACGATCTACGGGGCGACGGGGATTCAATTCCTGCCCTTCAACACGCTGTACCAACTCGCGGCCGAGCCGCCCGAGCGGCTGGCCCGGGCCCGGACGCTCCTGATGGTCCCCGACCTCCTGCACTTCTGGCTGTGCGGCGCGCGGGTGACCGAGCGGACGAACGCGAGTACGACCCAGTTGTTCGAACCGAGAACCGGGGAGTGGGCGCCCTCGCTGTTGGAGGCCCTCAACCTCCCCACCCACTTCCTCCCGCCCATCGCCTTGCCGGGGACCGACCTGGGGGAGCTGAGCCCGGAGGTCGTGCGCGAGACGGGCCTGCACGGCACCCGCGTGATCGCCCCCGCCACGCACGACACCGCCTCCGCCGTCGCCGCCGTTCCCGCTGCGGCGGGCGAGACGGGTTGGGCCTACGTGTCGAGCGGCACGTGGAGTCTGGTCGGGGTCGAGACGCCGGGGCCCGTTCTGACGGACGCCGCCTGCGCCGCCAACCTGACAAACGAGGCCGGGGTGAACGGCACAACTCGCCTGTTGAAAAACGTCATGGGCCTGTGGATCGTGCAGGAGTGCCGCCGCGCCTGGGGCAATCCCGACTTCGCCGCGCTGTACGAGGGGGCGGGGAACGTCCCGGCGGGAGGTCCCCTGATCGACCCCGACGACGCCCGGTTCCTCCCCCCTGGCCTCGACATGCCCGCCCGGGTGCAGGCGTCCTGCGCTCAGACCGGCCAGCCCGTCCCCCGGACCCCGGCCGAGATCGTGCGCTGTGTGCTCGAAAGCCTCGCCCACCGGACGGCGGACGTGCTGGAACAGTTGGAGGCCGTGCAGGGGCAGCCCATCCGCACCGTCCACGTGGTGGGCGGGGGCGCGCAGAACGGGCTCCTGAACCGGCGCGTCGCCGACCTGTCGGGCCGCACCGTCGTCGCCGGACCCGTGGAGGCGACCCTGATGGGCAACCTGCTCGTGCAGGCGGAGGCGAGCGGGAGCGTTCCCAGGGGGAGTGTGCGGGAAGTCGTGCGGGCGTCCGGGGCCCTGACGACGTTCCCGCCGGGCGGCCCCGTGCCCGCCGGGGAGCGCGAGCGGTTCCGCGAACTCACTGTTCGGCGTAGGGCGGATGAGGTCGTCTCTCAGGACTAGAGTGGGATACCCGGCCCTCCCCCAGCTCCTCCCCCGTGGTCACTTCCGCCCCCCGTGGAGCGGCCACGCCACCGCCCCAGAGGTAAAGACCCTTGATCGTCGATCTCTTCATCACCTGCCTGAACGACGCGATGTTTCCCCGCACCGGGGAGGCCACCGTGCGGCTCCTCGAACGCCTGGGGCAGACGGTCCGCTTCAACGCGGCGCAGACCTGCTGCGGCCAGATGCACTTCAACTCCGGGTACCAGGAGGACGCCCTGAACCTCGTCCGCCACTTCGCCCGGACCTTCCGTGACGCTTCAGTCGTCGTCGCCCCCAGCGGCTCGTGCGTCGGCATGGTCCGCGACCTCTACCCCAGGGCGGCCGAGTGGGCGGGGGACGAGCGGTTGCTGGAGGAGGTGAACGCCCTGACGCCCCGCGTGTTCGAGCTGAGCGAGTTCCTGGTGGGGCACCTCGGGGTGGAGGACGTGGGCGCGTACTACCCGCACCGGGTCACCTACCACCAGACCTGCCACGCCCTGCGGGTTCTGCGGGTGGGGGACGCTCCGTTGCGGCTGCTGCGGAACGTGCGCGGCCTGAACCTCGTCGAGCTGCCCGCCGTGGACCAGTGCTGCGGGTTCGGCGGCACCTTCAGCGTGAAGAACGCCGATACCAGCACCGCGATGCTCGCCGACAAGGTGCAAAACGTGATGAGTACGGGGGCCGAGGCCTGCACCGCCGGGGACAACTCCTGCCTGATGCACATCGGTGGGGGGCTCAGCCGCCTGCGGGCGGGCACCCGCACCGTCCACCTCGCCGAGATCCTGGCGAGCACCGAGCAAGAGGTGTTCGCATGAGCGCCGGGGGGATCAAACCCGCCCGGCCATTCCAGCAGGCCGCCAGGGTGACGCTCGCCAACCCCCAGATGCGCCGCAACCTCCGGCACGCCACCACCACCATCCGCGAGAAGCGCCTGCGGGCGGTGGCGGAGCTGCCCGACTGGGAAGCTCTGCGCGACGAGGGCGCGGCCCTCAAGGATCACGTGATGGCGCACCTCGCCGACGCCCTCCTCGACCTGGAGGCCGCCGTGCAGGCCCGTGGGGGCCGGGTGCACTGGGCGCGGGACGCGGCGGAGGCGCGGGGGATCGTCGCGGACATCGCCGCCGCGCACGGCGCCCGCGAGGTCATCAAGGTCAAGTCCATCTCCACCGACGAGATCGAGCTGAACGCGGCCCTGGCCGAGCGCGGCATCCACGCCATCGAGACCGACCTCGCCGAACTCATCGTGCAACTCGCCGAGGACCGCCCCAGCCACATCCTCGTCCCGGCGATCCACCGCAACCGCGCTGAGATCCGGGACCTCTTCCGCCGCAAGCTCGGCGCCGAACTCCTGACCGACGAGCCCAAACAACTCGCCGAGGCCGCCCGCCTCTACCTGCGCGAGAAGTTCCTGACGACGAGGGTGGCCGTCTCGGGCGCCAACTTCGCGGTCGCCGAGAGCGGCACGGTCTGCGTGGTGGAGTCCGAGGGCAACGGGCGCATGTGCGTCACCATGCCGGGGGTCCTGGTCAGCGTCATGGGCATCGAGAAGGTGCTGCCGACCTGGCAGGACATGGCGGTCTTCCTGCGGCTGCTCCCGAGGAGTTCCACCGCCGAGCGCATGAACCCCTACACCTCCTTCTGGTCGGGCGTGACGCCCGGGGACGGCCCGCAGGAGTTCCACCTCGTCCTCCTCGACAACGGGCGGACGGACGTGCTGGCGGACGAGGTGGGACGGCAGACCTTGCGCTGCATCCGCTGCTCGGCGTGCCTGAACGTCTGCCCGGTGTACGAGCGGGTGGGCGGCCACGCCTACGGAAGCGTGTACCCCGGCCCCATCGGCGCCATTCTAACCCCGCAACTCCTGCACCTGGAGGACAGGAACGCGAACACCCTCCCCTGGGCGAGCAGCCTGTGCGGGGCGTGCTACGACGCCTGCCCGGTGAAGATCAACATCCCCGAGGTGCTGCTGTACCTGCGCGGCAAGATCACGGAAGAGAAGCCCCTGAGCGCCGAGGCCATCGCCTTCAAGACCGCCGCCTGGGTGATGAGCGAGCCTCACCGTTTCGAGGGGGCGATCAAGCTCGCGCGCAGCGGGCAGGGCCCCCTGGTGAAGAACGGGGCCATCCACGCCCTGCCGGGGATGCTGGGGGGCTGGACCGAGGCGCGCGACCTCCCCGCCTTCCCGCCCCAGACCTTCCGGGAGTGGTGGCGCGGGCGCCCCGCCCCGCAGCCCCGCGAGACAGACGGCCAGGCCCAGACGAGCGAGGGCGAACTCCTCGCCCCCCAGCGAGGGGACAGGGGGCCAGCGTGAGCGGCGAGGCGCGGCTGGAGATCCTGACCCGCATCAACCGCATCGGCGCCCGGGAACAGGAGCCGCTGGAGCGCCGCCCCGTCCGCCCCTCCACCCGCCCCCGCGCGCAGATCGTCGAGCAATTCGCCGAGTACGCCGCCGAGTACCGCGCGAACGTGCGGCGCCTGGCGGCGGCGGAGGTGCCGGGCGCCCTGCGCGACCTTCTCCTGGCGCGCGGAAGTGAACGGGTGGCCGTCCCGCAGGACCTCCCCGCCGGGTGGCTGCCCGGTGGCTTCGCGGTCACCCGCGACGAGCCCGGCGTGACGGACCTGACGGCGGTGCAGACGGTGGTCACGGGCGCGGCGCTGGCGGTGGCGGAGACCGGCACGGTCGTCCTCGACCACGGCCCCGGGCAGGGGCGGCGGGCGCTGACCCTGGTGCCGGACCACCACGTGTGCGTCCTGCGGGAGGATCAGGTCGTGGACAACGTTCCGGAGGCCGTCGCCCGCTTGCGGGGCAGCGTCTTGAGCGGTCGGCCCCTGACCTGGATCAGCGGGCCGAGCGCCACCAGCGACATCGAACTCAGCCGGGTGGAGGGCGTCCACGGCCCCCGCGTGCTCGACATCCTTCTCGTGCGGGAGGGTTGAGATGGCCCTTCCCGAACCCTTTCCGCAACTCGGCGCACTGATTCGGTCCCTCGGCGAGGCCGGGCACCGCGTCGCCGCGATGGACGCCAGCGGGGGCGGTGCCGGAAACATCCCGGTCTGACGCGTTCCCGAGCAACAGGACCGTTGGCGGTGCGCTTCCCCCGCCGCCGCCGAGCAGGGGCGCCCCCGCAGACACGCCGAACGTATGGATGATCAAGTCCGTCAACGCACCTCGACAACAAGATGGAACAACTTGTTCTACCGATGTAAGTTCTGTGCCAGCACGGGGCTCTCCCGTAAAGTCCGGGAGCCCGGCGACGCCCAGCAGGCGCGCGGACCGGGTGTGTTCCGGCGGAAGTTGAAAGACAAACCCCCGTCGTCGAGCGCCACCGACGTAGAGAGGCATCACCGACGACCCGGGGGGCTGACCACCAAACTGCTTTGCCACAGGCACGTCTGGTGCCTGTGCCCTCACGGCGTGGCTCTGGCGATGATGAGTTGCAGGTCGGCGGCGTCCAGCGTGGCGCGAATGTCCTTGGGCGGGTCGGCATCCGTGACGAGGGTGTCCACCTGATCGAGGGTGGCGATGGTGGCGAGGGCGCGGCGCGCGAACTTGGAGGCGTCGAGCAGCGCGACCACCGTGCTGGCCGAGCGGATCAACGCCTGCTTGGCCCCCACCTCGGGCAGATGGGGGTCGGTGAAGCCGATCTCGGGCGAGAACGCCTTGGCCGAGAAGAACACCTTGTCGGGGTGCAGCCGGGCGATGGTGTCCAGGAAGAACGCGCCGACGAAGGAGCGGGCGGGGGCGTGGAAGTTCCCCCCCACCATCAGGAAGGGCACACCGTTCTGGGCGAGGACGTTCGCCGCGTCGAGTCCGCTCACGATGGCGCTGACCTTACGAGCGTGCAGGATGCGGGCGAGCGCGAGGGCCGTGGTGCTGGCATCGAGGGCCACCACGTCCCCGTCCTGAATTAGCCCCAGGGCGGCCTGGGCCATCGCCTCCTTGGCCTCGGTGTTCTTGGTCGCGCGCAGTTGGTGGGCGAGTTCCTCGCTGGTCTTCTCCAGCAACCGGGCGCCGCCGTGCACGCGTTCCAGGTAGCCCTGCTCGGCGAGCTGGTCGAGGTCGCGCCGCACGGTCATCTCATGCACCCCGAGGTCGGCCGCCAGGTCCTTGATCCGCACGACCCGTTCCGCCAGCGCGCGCCGCAGGATCTGGTGCTGCCGGTCGCTGCCGAGCTTCGGAGTGTCGGAGGTCATGCCTGAATCTAACACCGGCCCCGGAAAAAGTAACACCGGCGGGGGTCAGGTGGACGGCTCACCCGCGATGAGGTGCGCGCACCGCCGGGGAGCGACTTTTCGCTCAGTTCCCTCGTGGCGCGACAACTCGGCGTACCCGAGCCGGGGCTGAGACAGGATGCGGAAATTTTAGTACGTTAAGCCACCCCATCCCCTCAGCCGCAGCGTCCACGACCTCTCCTGGGCGCTCATTCTTCCCAGCGTGTGCTCGTCCCAGCCGGACGAGCAGGAGACCTCACCTCGACCAGACGAGCCACCGCGTCTCTCACGGCGTTCCGGCGCTCGGTCAGGGCCCGCTCGTCCTGGGAGTCGGCGGTGTACACCCGCAACTCGATCAAGGCCAGCATCAGCTCGAACAGGATGGGGGCGGGGAAGTGACCGTCGATCAACCCCGCCTCCTGCGCCCGGCGGATGGCCTCAATCTTGCCCTGGGCGGTCTCGATCATGCCCGGTGCCTGACCGCCCACACCGCCGCGCTCCAGCCGGTCCCAGCCCACCAGGCGCATCAGTTCCGGGTGTTGCTGGTAGCGGTCGAACACCCGAGCGGCGTACCCCGGCAGGTCGGAGGCGTCGAGCGGCACCTCGTTCAGGTGCCAGGTGACCAGCGCCTCGCCCACCGCCTCGAACAGGCCCTCCTTGCTGCCGAAGTAGGCGTAGATCATGGCCTTGTTGCTCCCCGACGCCGCCGCAACGCGGTCCACGCGCGCTCCCGCCAGCCCATACTGGGAAAACTCTGCCGTGGCGGCGCCGAGAATGCGCTGGCGGGTAGCCCGGGCATCACGCTTCACGCCTCCACTGTACTGAACGCAGCACTCAACCAACCAGATAGTTGACTTCCTCTATCACCTGCCTCACCCTACATTCAGGCAACCAACTGGTTGTTTACTCTTCACGCTGACGTTGGAGGTTCCATGTCCAGAAGCGCCCCTCTTCCCCGGTCTCAGGCCTTCTTTCAGGGGCGAGCATGACCCCGCCCACGTTGCAGAAGATCGTGCTCGTCACGGGGGCGACCGACGGTATCGGCCGGGTGACCGCCCGCGAGTTGGCCCGGCAGGGCCACCAGGTGTTGCTCACCGCCCGCAATGCCGCCAAGGGTCAGCGGGTGGTGGAAGAGATTCGGACCGAGACTGGAAAGGGCGCCGAACTGTACGTGGGCGACCTGTCGAGCATGGGGGAGGTGCGCCGCGTGGCACAGGAGGTCCGCGCGCGGCACAAGCGGCTCGACGTGCTGGTGAACAACGCGGGCGGGCTCTTCGGCGAGCGCCGCGAGACGGTAGACGGCTTCGAGTACACCTTCGCCCTCAACCACCTGGCGTACTTTCTGCTCACCCGTCTGCTGCTGGACCCGCTGCACACGGCCGCGTCGGAAACCGGGGACGCCCGTGTAGTCAACGTTTCTTCTGTCGCCCACCGCCTGGGGCGAATTCATTGGGACGACCCCGAATTCCGGCGGGGGTACTCCGGCTACGCGGCCTACAACCAGAGCAAGCTGATGAACGTGCTGTTCTCGAATGCCCTGGCCCGCCGCCTGCGCGGCACGGGCGTCACCAGCAACGCCCTGCATCCGGGGGCGGTGCGCTCGGGCTTCAACTACAACCCCGGAGGGCTCATCCAGGTCGTGTTCTCACTGACCAAGCTCTTTCGCATCACGCCCGAACAGGGCGCGCGAACGAGTCTGTATCTGGCGACCTCGCCCGAGGTGCGCGGGTTGAGCGGGGGGTACTTCGACCGCCAGAGACCTCGGCGGGCCCACCCGGCCGCCCACGATGAGGCCGCGCAGGAACGCCTGTGGCGGCTGTCTGAACACTTGCTCTCAAAGTGGCTGACCGCCGTGGATGATCCGCCTATGGCCCCCGGGGCCGGGCAGAAAGCGTGAACGGCGAAGCCTGGGCCAAGAGCGAACAGCCGGAGATAACCCGTGGTGTTGACCGGGCATGACCCGCTCCGGCACGCGAGGCCACCTTCCCCAACAACCCTCGCCCTGAGGATACTGGTGGCGAATTCAGCGGGGGATGCACACCGGGCCATGAGCCTGCGTCCTGAACCCCTCGGCGAGATTCCCGAAGACACCACACGGGTGGCCCGCGCCGCGTTCCCTAAAGGGAACGCCATCATGTGGCTCCGCGATGCTTACGGCGCGCTGTACCAGGACACCGACCTGGCCCACTTATTTCCGAGACGCGGTCAGCCCGCCTGGTCACCGTGGCGACTCGCGCTGATCACGGTGTTTCAATTTCCCGAAGGGCTCAGCGACCGTGAAGCTGCGGACGCCGTTCGGGGCCGCCTGGATTGGAAGTACGCCCAGGGCTTAGACCTCGCTGATCCCGGCTTCGACCACACGGTGCTCTCGGAGTTCCGCACCCGACGGGCCGAAGATCAGCACCAACCCCGTTTAGTGTTTGACAGAGAGGGGATTGAGGGCGTCTGGGCGAAGATTTTACTTTGCGTTGCCTATCAGCTTCCTTAGCCCC
Organism: Deinococcus aetherius; assembly: GCF_025997855.1. Classification (NCBI taxonomy): domain Bacteria; kingdom Thermotogati; phylum Deinococcota; class Deinococci; order Deinococcales; family Deinococcaceae; genus Deinococcus; species Deinococcus aetherius. The sequence continues at coordinate 115,785 of NZ_AP026562.1, read as the reverse complement.
CCCCTCCTCGCGGCGGTCAGTGACGGCGCGCCCCGAGGGCCCGCCTCAACCCGTCCAGATCGTCCTCGACCCGGTCGAGGCCGGGCAGCACGAACCGCTCCACGACCGCGAGGTTGGCCTCGTCCTCCTCGGGGCGCGTGTTGTGGTGCAAGATCAGGTCCACGTCGAACGCGAGGTCTTCCAGCACCCGGCGGCAGAAGTAGAGGCCCAGCACACCCGGGTCCAGCCTCACGCCCCGCCCCACGGCCTCCTCGTAGGCGGGCAGGACCTCGGGCAGCCGGGCGTGCAACATCCACAGGTCGTGCTCGGGGGGCGCGAGCCGGGCCGTCTCCCAGTCGATGATCCACAGCTCCCCCGCCGGGTCCCGCATGACGTTCCCGCCGTGCGCGTCGGTGTGGCACAGGACGAAGGGTGGGGGCCGGGCGCGGGCCGCCGCCTGGAAGGCCCGCGCCCGCGAAAGAAGCCGCCGCAGGTCGTCCTCGCGCGGCAGCAGGAGGCCCCGCAGGGCGTGGACCCCGGGCCGGACCCCCCGGGGCACGTCTCGCAGGAACCGCAGGTCCTCCATCAGCCCGCCCTCGAAGGGAAGGCCGAAGTCCTCCGGGGGGACGGGCAGCCGGGAGACCCCGCGCGTGACCCGCGCCGTCCCGGCGTGCAGGCGGCCGAGCAGGGGCGCGAGTTCGCCGAGCGCCGCCTCCCAGCCCGCCCCCAGCGAGGTTCCCCCGATCCACCCGAAGGCGACGAGCGGGTGGCCCTCCACCTCCGTGAGGTCGGCACCGCCCAGGGTGGGCACGGGGCGGGGAACGCGGGTCAGGGTGCCGCTCCGGTGCAGGGCGTGCAGCAGCGGCACCTCCGCCGCGACCCGCCCGGCCGTGACCGCCCCCGCCGCCGTGTTCGGCAGCACCTTGACGAAGAGGGGACCGTGCGTCCCGTCGGCGCGGTAGGCGGGCGCCGTGCCGCCAGGGATAAAGGTCAGTGTGCGCGGGGCCAGCCCGTAGGCCGAACCCAGCACGCGCAGGATCGCCGCGTGGTCGAGGGCGGGTTCGGCACTCATCGCCCCATCGTAGGGCGAGGCGCCCGTCTCCCCCCGAACGCCAGGAAGGAGGCGGGCGCCCCGCGCGGCGGGTCTACCGCAACCCGCCGCTCAGGACCGCCGCGAGGCGCTTCGTACCCGCCTGTTGGAGGGCGTCGAGGCTCTCCTGGCCCTCGCGCAGCATGGCCTTCCAGCGCTCCGGGTCGCGGGCGCCCCGCCCCGTCTCGCGGATCACGGCGGAACTCACCGTGAAGTGCGCCTCGGGAAGCTGCGCGAGGGCGTCTCCCGCGCTGCTGTGCCGGGCCCCCAGCAGGGCTCCGAGCATCCCCACGCTGTTGCTCCGCTCCATGAGTTCGCGCTGGAACTTGCGGTCCTTGATCGAGGCGATCACGTCCCAGGCCGCGTCGGCAAGGGCCGTGGCGGGCGAGGCGGGGCGGTGGACCTCCACCCCCAGGGTGTCGCCCTTGCGCCAGGTGCGGGTCCACACGCCGCCGCGCTCGGCCGTCCAGTGCGTCTCGAAGTCGCGGGCGTCCTCGACGAGCACCCGAATTTGCCCGAGTCCCGGGCGCAGGGTGACCCGGTGCCCGTCTTCCAGCACGCCCCACTCGCTCAGCCCCTCGGCCCCCAGGGCCTGCATGGCGGCGTAGGTGGCGGCCAGGGCGCGGGCCCCCTCCGAGACGCGGGCGCGCGGCGTGCCGTCCACGAGCAGCGCCACGTCGGGGCGCTCGCCCTCCCGCACAAGCTGCGCCTCGTGCCGCAGGTGGAGCAGCCCCAGCCCCCAGCGGTCGTGGGCGAGCCCCAGCTCGCGGGTGAGCTGCTCGTTCAGGGTGGTCTCGTCCGCCCCGCCCTCCCGCAGCGCGCGCACGTCGCTCTCCACCTCGGCGGTCGCCACGAGCGCGGCGAAGGCGGCGAGGGCGTCCTCGTGCAGGGGGGCGGCGGGCGTGTCCTTTTTCTTGCTGAGCTTGGTCATGGTCTGTCCTTTGTCGGGCCGCGTGGGTCGAAGATCGGGGGCCGCTCTCGATCTATTTTACGCTGGTAACGAAACTTTGTGGCAGAATTACGTCACGTAGGGTTCGCCTTTCGCCCGGCCGGGTGGCAGGATACGGCCATGGCCGACTCTGCCACCCCCACCTCCACCCCCAAAGGCTGCGCCCTGGTGACGGGCGCGTCTCGCGGCCTCGGCCGGGCGATGGCCCTGCGTCTCGCCCGTGACGGCTGGCCCGTCGCCGTGAATTATGCCCACGACGACGCGGGGGCCGCGCGCACCGTTCAGGAGATCGTGGCGGGGGGAGGCCGGGCGCGGGCCCTGCGCTTCGACGTGACGGACGAGGCGGCGGTGGCGGGGGGCGTGGCGCAGGTGCGCGCCGAACTCGGGCCGGTCGCGGTCCTGGTGAACAACGCGACTGGCCCGCAGCCCACCATCCCGGTCGAGCGGCAGACCTGGCGCGACCACCTGGGGCAACTGGAGTTCTTCGTCAAGGCCCCCCTGCTCCTGCTCCAGGCGGCCCTGCCCGACCTGCGGGCCCTGGGGGGGCGGGTGGTCAACATCGGGAGCGAGGTGGTGGACCTCGGCAACCCCGAGTTCGGGCACTACGTGGCGGCGAAGGCGGCGATGGTGGGGCTGACGCGCTCGTGGGCGGTGGAACTCGGGCCCGACGGGATCACCGTCAACCTCGTCGCGCCGGGCTGGGTGCCGGTCGAGCGCCACGCGGGTACGAACCCGGAGGCGCTCGCCGCGTACACCCGGGGTGTCCCGCTCGGGCGGCCGGGCACCCCGGAGGAGGTCGCCGCGCTCGTCGCGTACCTCGCCTCGCCGGGAGCGAGCTTCGTCACCGGGCAGACCCTTGCCGTGAACGGGGGCAAGACGCTGGCCTGACGCTCCTGCCCGTCACGCCGGGAGCGAGAGAAAGGCCTCCACGACCTGCGGGTCGAAGTGCCGCCCGGCCTGGGCGCGCAGTTCGCCCAGCGCCTCGCCGGGACTCCACGCCCGCTTGTAGGGCCGCTCGCTCGTCAGGGCGTCGTACACGTCCACGACCGCGAAGATGCGCGCTCCCAGCGAGATCTGGTCGCCCGCGAGGCCGTCCGGGTAGCCCGCGCCGTCCCAGCGCTCGTGGTGGTGGCGCACCACCCGCAGGGTTTCCGCGCCCAGGGTGGGCATCTGGCGCGCGAGGTCAAAGCCCCGCGCCGCGTGCGTCTGCATGGTGGCCCACTCCTCGGCGGTGAGGCGGCCCGGCTTGAGCAGCACCGCGTCGGGCACCGCCAGCTTGCCGAGGTCGTGCAGGTACGCGCCCTGGCGCAGCTCCTCCAGCACGTCCCCGCGCAGCCCCAACACCGCGCCCAGCCGGGTCGCCAGCGCCACCACCCGCCGGGTATGCCCGCTCGTCTCCAGGTCGCGCGCCTCCAGGGCCAGCCCCAGCGCGAGCAGCGCCCCCTCGCGCGTGGCCTCCACCGCGTGCAGGTGGACCTCGCGCTCGACCGCCCGGGCGATCAGTTCGGCGGCCCGACCGGCCAGGGCCCGCGCCGCCCTGGGCAGCGCCGGGAGGTCACGGAACCACACCAGATTCACCACGCCCTCGACCTCCCCGTCTGCGAGCACCACCGGGGCCACCACCACCCCGCGCACGCCCGCCGCGACGAGGTCCGGCCGCGCGTCGGGTTCCTGCGGGTAGGCGTGGGTGGCCTGCACGCCCCGCCGGGCCCGGGAGGACATGCCGGCAGCCCGCCGCGCCTGCTGGGCACTCAACATCGCCCGGTAGGGGCCGGGCGCCTCGCCGACCTCGGCGCTCACCTGCCGGGCAGGGGCGTAGTAGGCGGCGTGATCGGCGCCCAGGAAGGTGCGGCAGGCCTCCAGGCTGGCCTGGGCGACGGCGGCAGGTTCGGTGTGCGCCAGGGTGACGCCCGAGAGTTCGGCGAGCATCCGGAACTCCTCGGCGCGGTCCTGGGCGGCCTGAACGGCCCGCGCGCGGCTCAGCGCCGCCGCCCCCGAGCAGGCCAGCGCGCCGAGCAGGGCCGCGTCCGCCTCCCCGAAGGGCCGCGCCGGGGAGCGCGCGACCACCACCGCCCCCAGGTGCCCCCCGGCCGGGTCGAGCAGCGGCGCCGCCAGCAGCGCCTCGCCCCAGGCCGGGTGCAGCCCCTGAACCTCGCCGGTCTCCAGGGCGCGCCGGGCCAGCGCGAGCGCGCGCTCCTCCCCCCACGGCGCGGCCTCCCCCTCCTGCCCGAACACGTAGGCCGCCCGGGTGGCCCCCAGCAGCCCGGCCGCGTCCTCCCCGAGCCGGCGCGGCACCTCCGCCGCCTCGGCGCCCGACAGGGTGCGCGACGCCGCCGCCCAGCGGGTGAGCAGCGCGCCCCACCCGGCGGAAGCGGCCTCATCCGGCGCCTCCGGGGGCGCACCCGCCCCGGCCCTCACGCTCCCTCCCCCGGCGCGCGGCGGCCAGCGAGAGGAGCGGCCCCAGCCGGGCGGCGCGCGGACAGGCGAGGCGGGTGGAACCAGGGCACCATCCCTCCATCGTGCGCGGCCCGTCCTTCCGTGTTCTTACAACGGGCCCGCATGAACCTCGGCCCCCGGGGGAGGCCCGCCCCTCTAAGGTCCCGCCGTAAGGGCCCTGTGAGGCTCACCGGCCTACAGTCCCGGGGTGCCGCCGAGCGCCCAGGTTCCCGAGTGCGCCCCCCGCCGCCCCGCCTCCCGGTCGGGCGCGGCGGGACGCCCCGGGCACCGCCCCCCGGCGGCCGGTGGGGACCGCGCGTGACCTCCCCGCCCACCCCCGCCTCCCCCGACGCCGCCCACCGCGCCCGCGAGGCCAACCGCCGCGCCTGGGAGACCTTTCAGACGGCCGACTACGCGACCACCCTGCGGTACGCGACTGAGGCGCTGGAGGCCGCGCGGGCGGCGGGCGAGCGCGTCATCGAGGCGGAGGCCATGAGCCACCTCGGGCACGTCCACGCGGGCCTCGGCGACTACACGGCGGCCCTGGGGTTTCAGCAGCAGAGCGTCGCCCTGCTGCGCGAACTCGGCCACCTCGCGGGGCTGCCCCGGCCGATGGCGGGCCTCGCCAACCTCTACGGCTCGCTCGGCGACCACGAGGCGCAGCGGCTCGTCTTTCAGGAGGCCCTCGACGTGGCGCGGGCGATCTCCGACCCCCAGGGGGTAGCCTCCGCCCTCACCGGGCTGGGGGTGGCCTACCTGGAGGAGGGCCGCCTGGAGGAGGCCCTGGCGTGGCTGGAGCGCGGGGTGGAGGGGGCGCGGCGCGTGGGCTTCGCGATGGTGGAGACCGTGGCCCTCGACCACCTCGGCCGCGCCCACCTCGCCCGGGGGGACCTGGGGCAGGCCCGCGCGCGGCACGAGGCGGCCCTCGCCCGGGCGCGGGAGACGGGCAACCGCAAGGCCGAGGCCCGCCAGCGCCAGCGCCTCGGCCTGCTCCTCATCCGCGAGGGGCGCCTCCCGGAGGCCAGGAAAACCCTCGAAGGCGCGCTCGGGGACGCGGCGGAGCTGGGGCTGCCCCGCCTGGTGGAGGAGCTGCACGGGGCGCTGGTGGAGGCGCACGAGGCGCTGGGCGACCCGGGAGCGGCCCTCGCCCACCTCAAGGCGCAGCACGCCTGCGAGCGCGCGAGGCTCAGCGAGGAGGCCCGCCAGCGCGTCGGGGTCCTCTCCGCCCAGACGCGCGAGGCCTGGGCCCGGCGCGAGGCCGAACACGCCCGGCGCCAGGCCGAGGCCCTCGCCCGGCTCGCTCACCACGACGCCCTCACCGGGCTGGCGAACCGCGCGGCCTTCGGCGAGGCCCTGAAGGAAGCCGCCGCCCGCGCCCGCGCGGGGGAACGGCCCCCCTTCGCCGTGCTCTTCGTGGACCTCGACGGCTTCAAGGCCGTGAACGACTCGTTCGGGCACGCGGCGGGGGACGACCTGCTCGTGGGGGTGGCCCACGCCCTGCGCGGCGCCGTGCCGGGCGGCGACCTGGTGGCCCGGCTCGGCGGCGACGAGTTCGCGGTGCTCGCCCCGAGTGCCCGCACCCACGACGAGGCCGAGGTCCTCGCGCGGCGCCTGGCGGACGCGCTGGGGCGTTCCCTGCAGGTGAGCGGGGGGGAGGTGGGCGTGACGGCCTCCATCGGGGTGAGCGTCTGCCCCGAGGACGGGGGCGACGGCCCCACCCTGCTGCACCACGCCGACCTGGCGATGTACGAGGCCAAACGCGCGGGCAAGAACGCCCTGCGCCGCTTCGCCCCCGAGATGGAGGCGGGGGCGCGCGAGCGGCTCCTGATCGAGCACGGCCTGCGCGCCGCCCTGGGGCGGGGGGAATTCAGCCTGCACCACCAGCCGCAGTACGAGCTGCGCACCGGCGCGCGGGTGGGCTTCGAGGCCCTGCTGCGCTGGCAGCCCCCCGGCGCCCCCCCCGTCTCCCCCGCCACCTTCATCGCCGCCGCCGAGGACTCCGGGTTGATCGTGCCGGTCGGGGCGTGGGTCCTCGACGCGGCCTGCGGGGTTCTGGCCGCGTGGCGCCGCGAGGGGCGCGACTTCGGGCGCCTGGCGGTCAACGTCTCCCCGGTGCAGTTCGCCCAGGAGGGCTTCGTGGCGGCCGTGCAGTCGGCCCTCGCCCGCCACCACCTCGACCCCGGGAGCCTCGAACTCGAACTCACCGAGCGGGTCGTCGTGCGCGACCTGGGTGCGGCGGCCCGGCAGTTCGGCGCCCTGCGCGACCTGGGGGTCCGGCTCGCCCTCGACGACTTCGGGGCGGGTGCCGCCAACCTCAATCTGCTGCTGCGGCTGCCCTTCGACACCCTCAAGCTCGACCGGGCCCTGGTCGCGGCGCTCACCACCTCGGATTCGGCCGCGCGGGTGGTCGGCGCGGTTCGCGCCCTCGCCCACGAGCTGCGGCTCGAGGTCGTCGCCGAGGGCGTCGAAACCCCGGCCCAGCTCGCCGCCGCGCGGGCGGCGGGGTGCGACCGCGTCCAGGGCTACCTCGCGGCCCGCCCCACCCCCCGGCCGCAGGACACGCCGACCCGTTTGAGCGCCCCGGCGGGGTGAGGCGGCGGGCCCCGCGCCTCCTTCACTGGAGGGAAAGGTCCTCCTCCCGTCAGAAGCCTGTCACACCCGGTGGCGCACAGTGGGGCGTTGATGGTCCCCTCCCTGCCCCGCGAGGCGCGCCCCACTCTGGCCCTGTCGACCCTGCTGGTGCTGGCCGCCGTGCTCCACAGCGCGTGGCTGGTTCGCGGCTGGGGCGGGGCCGGGTGGCGCGACTGGTACTCGGACCTCCACTACCTGCTCGTCGTGGGGCTGTTTCTCGCGGTGGTCGGGCAGCTCTTCGCCCGCAGCCGGGGGGCGTCGCGTCTGGCCCTCGCGTGGCTGCTCGCCCACGCGCTCGTGCGCTTCCTCGCGGAGGGCTCCTGGGCCTACCTCGAACTCATCGTGAAGGTGCCGCCCTTTCCCTCCTTCGCGGACGGCCTGTACTTCGTGGCCTACCTGCTCCAGGGGGCAGCCTTCCTGGCGCTCGCCCGACTGCCGCTGCGCGGCCTCGCCGCCGCCCGGCTGGCCCTCGACAGCCTGATCGTGGTGGGGGCCGTCAGCGTCTTTTCCTGGCACCTGTTCCTCGCCGGAATCGCGGGGGACACGGGCGAGTCCCTCGTCTCGCGGCTGGTGTCGCTCGCCTACCCGGTCTTCGACCTCTTCCTGCTCAGCCTGCTGCTCCTGGCCGTGTTCCGCCACCAGCGCCTGCGCGCCCACGAGGTGCTTTTCGCCCTCGGGCTGGGGCTGAACATCGTCGGCGACTACCTCTTCGTGTACCTGACGCAGGCGGACGCCTACGTGACGGGCCACCCGGTGGACGCGCTGTGGGCCTGGAGCTTCGTGGTCGAGGGCTTCGCCGCCGTCCTCGCGGCCCGCGCCCGGCCGGACGCCCCCCGCCGCGCCCCGGCGCTCCAGGTCAACCTCACCCTGCTCGCCCCCTACCTGGCGCTGCTCGCCTCCTTCGTGCTGCTGCTGAGCCTCTTCGGGCGGCAGACGCTCGCGGTGACCGGTGTGCTGTGGGGCACCGCCCTCGTCACCCTGCTCGTGATGGCGCGCCAGATCGTGATGTTCGCCGACAACGCCCGGCTGCACCGCGCGCTGAGCACCCGCGAGGCGCAGCTCGAACACCTCGCCCACCACGACCCCCTGACCGGGTTGCCCAACCGCCGCGCCCTGACCGCCCGCCTGGAGGAGGCCGTGCGCCGGGCGCGGGAGGCGGGGGGGCGGGTGGCCCTGCTGTTCGTGGACCTCGACGGCTTCAAACACATCAACGACACCCTGGGGCACCCGGCCGGGGACGCCGCCCTGCGTGAGATCGCCGCCCGCCTGCGGGATCACGCCCCCGCCGGGGCCGGGGTGGCCCGCCTGAGCGGCGACGAGTTCGCGGTCGTGCTGCCGGGGCTGGACGCGGGGGCGGCCCTGGCGGTGGGGCGGGGGCTGCTGGACGCCCTGACCGCCCCCCTGGCGCTGCCGGGCGCGGGGGTGAGCGTGGGCGCCTCGGTGGGCGTGAGCGTGTGGCCCGACGACGCGCAGGGCGCGGGGGAACTCCTGCGCCGCGCCGACGACGCCATGTACCACGTCAAGCTGCGCGGCAAGAACGGGGTGCAGCTCTTCACCCCCGAGATGGGCGCCGAGGCCCGCGCCCGCCAGGAGACCCGGCGCTGCCTCCCCGGCGCCCTGGAGCGCGGCGAGCTGAGGCTGCACTACCAGCCGCAGTGCGGTCCGCGCGGCGAGGTCGTGGCCGCCGAGGCCCTGCTGCGCTGGACCCACCCGCTGCTCGGCGAGGTGCCCCCGGACCGCTTCGTCCCGGTCGCCGAGGACCTGGGGCTGATCCTCCCGCTGGGCGAGTGGGTGCTGCGCGAGGCCTGCCGCCAGGCGGCCGAGTGGCGCGCCCGGGGCCTGACGCTGCGGGTGGCGGTGAACGTCTCGCCCGCCCAGCTCGGTCAGGCCGACTTCCCCGACCGCGTCCTGCTCGCCCTGCGCGGGGCGGGCCTGCCCCCGGAGGCCCTGGAGCTGGAGATCACCGAGCGGCTGGCGGTGCGGAACGTGGCGGTGGCGGCGCGCCAGCTCGCCCGGCTGGGGGACCGGGGGGTGCGGGTCGCCGTGGACGACTTCGGCACCGGGCAGTCGGCGCTCGCCTCCCTCTCCCGCCTGCCCCTCACCAGCCTGAAGGTGGACCGGGGCTTCGTGCGGGACCTCGACGAGGCGGGCCACGACCCGGCGGGCGCGGCGCGGGTGGTGCAGGCCGTCGCGGGCCTCGCCCACAGCCTGGGCCTCACGGTGGTCGCCGAGGGCGTCGAGGAGGCCTGGCAGTTCGGGCGGGTCCACGCCCTGGGCTGCGACCTCGTGCAGGGCTACCTCCTCGCCCGGCCCCTGCCCCCCGCCGAGTTCGAGCGCTGGTGGCGCGCCCACGAGCGCCGCCGCCCGGCCTGGCTGGGCGAGGAGCGCCGCCCCGTGGACGCCCCGGGGTAACGGCGCCGGCAGCACCGTCCGGCTTCCGCGCGGCTTCCCGCCCGTGCCCGGTTAAGATCATCCCACATCCCCGCCGGGCCACTCCCGGACCGTCCCGTGCCCTGCCGCCCGCCCCCTGCCCGGAGAACCCCGCCCCGAGAGGATCCACCATGAGTGACTCCTACACCCCCACCCCCGCCGACAAGTTCACCTTCGGCCTCTGGACGGTCGGCAACCCGGGCCGCGACCCCTTCGGCGAGCCGACCCGCCAGCCACTCTCCGCCCCCTCCATCGTCGAGAGGCTGGCGGGGCTGGGCGCCTACGGCGTCAACCTGCACGACAACGACCTCGTCCCCATCGACGCCGCCGCCGCCGAGCGTGACCGCCTCGTCCGCGAGTTCAAACAGGCCCTCTCGGACCACGGCCTCGTCGTGCCGATGGCGACCACCAACTTATTTACCGACCCCGCCTTCAAGGACGGCGCCTTCACCTCCGCCGACGCCCGCGTCCGCGCCTATGCGTTGCACAAGACCATGCTCTCGATGGACCTGGGCCACGAGTTGGGCGCTCAGACCTACGTCTTCTGGGGAGGACGCGAGGGCACCGAGGTGGACGCGGGCGGCAAACTTCTGGACGCTTTGTCGTGGTTCCGCGACAGCCTCAACTTCCTCGCCGAGTACAGCCGGTCGCAGGGCTACAACTACCGCTTCGCGCTGGAACCCAAACCGAACGAGCCGCGCGGCGACATCTTCCTGCCCACCGTCGGCTCCGCCCTGGGCTTCATCGCCACCCTCGACCAGCCGGACCTCTTCGGCCTCAACCCCGAGTTCGCGCACGAGACGATGGCGGGCCTGAGCTTCCCGCACGCGGTGGCGCAGGTCATCGACGCCGGGAAGCTCTTCCACATCGACCTCAACGACCAGAAGCCGGGCCGCTTCGACCAAGACCTGCGTTTTGGGGCCGAGAATCTCAAGACCGCCTTCTTCCTCGTCAAGCTGCTGGAGGACACGGGATATGACGGGCCGAGGCACTTCGACGCCCACGCCCTGCGGACCGAGGACGAGGGAGGGGTGTGGGCCTTCGCGCGGGGCTGCATGCGGACGTACCTGATCCTGAGGGAAAAGGCGCGGCAGTGGGGCGAGGATGCGGAGATTCAGGCGGCGCTGGCGGCCTACCGGGTGGAGGACGAGGAACTCCAGGGCCTGACCGGAAAGTTCAGCCCGGAGAATGCGCGGGCCCTGAAGCGTCGGAGCTTCGACCGGGAGATGCTGGGGCGGCGTGGACCGGGGCTCGAACAGCTCGACCAGCTCACCGTCGAGTTGCTGCTGGGGGTCCGGGGGGGCACGTCCACCGCGAGCCAGCCCGAGACCGAGGTCACGACGTGACCGCCCTCCCCGTGACCCTGGGCCTGGACCTGGGGACGAGCGGGGTGAAGGCGGTCGCCCTGGACCGGCAGGGGCAGGTCGTGGCCGAGGCGGGCCGGAGTTACCCGCTGCTGACGCCGCGCCCCGGCTGGACGGAGCAGCGCCCGGGGGACTGGGCCGACGCCACCCTGGCCGCGCTGGCAGACCTCTCCGGGCAACTCGGCGAGCTCGGGGCCGTCCCGCTGGCCCTGGGGCTCAGCGGCCAGATGCACGGGGCCGTCTTTCTGGACGCCTGCGGTGAGGTGATCCGCCCCGCACCGCTGTGGAACGACCAGCGGACGGACGCGGCCGTGGAGGAGATCGAGCGCCGCGTCCCCCGCGCGGACCTCATCGCGCGCACCGGCAACCGGGCTGTGACCGGCTTCCAGCTTCCCAAGCTCGTCTGGCTGCGCGAGGCTGAGCCGCAGAACTTCGCCCGCACCCGGCACGTCCTCCTCCCCAAGGATTACCTTGGTTTTCTGCTCACCGGGGAGATGGCGACCGAGCCGTCGGACGCGAGCGGCGTGGGGGCCCTCAACCTCGCGCGCAAGGACTGGGACGAGGATGTGCTGGGCGCCCTGGGCCTGTCCCCCGACCTCTTCCCCGAGGTGGTGAACTCCTGGGACATCGTCGGGGGGCTGAAGGCGCAGGTGGCCGCCCGGACAGGACTCCCCGCCAGACTCCCCGTGGTGGCGGGAGGCGGGGACAACGCGGCGGCAGGCGTCGCGCTGGGGCTGACGAGCCAGCGTCCAGAGGTGGGCAGCGTGAGCCTGGGCACGAGCGGCGTGCTGTTCGTGCCGCTTGAGGGGCCCACCCCGGACCCGGGGGGCCGCGTCCACCTGTTCGCCCACGCCGACGGCGGTTACAACCTCCTGGGGGTCACGCTCGCCTGCGCGGGAGCCCTGCAATGGCTGCGCGACAAGTTGGCCCCGGAAGTCGGCTTCGACGCCCTGCTCACGGAGGCGGCGGGGGTGCCCGACGGGGCGGACGGAGTCACCTTCCTGCCCTACCTGGCCGGGGAGCGCAGCCCGCACATGCGGGGCGATCTGCGGGGTGCCTGGACCGGGCTCAGCCTCGCGCACGGGCGGGGACACCTGACGCGGGCGCTGCTGGAGGGAACCGCCTGCGCCCTGCGCGACGCGTTCGACGTGATGCGGCCCCTCTCCGGGGTGACCTCCCTGCTCGCCACCGGGGGCGGGGCACGGAGCGACCTGTGGCTGGGGCTGGTCTCCGGAGCCCTGGGCCTCCCGGTGAAGCGGACGGATCGGGAACCGGGCGCCGCCGACGGAGCCGCCATCCTGGCGATGCCCGCCGCCGGGCTTTTTCCGGGCCTGTCGGGTGCCCTTCAGGCCCTGGGTCCCCGGCCGGGCGCCACCGTCCCGCCCCTCCCGACGCACCGCGCCCGGCAGCAACACCGCGAGGCCTTCGGCCGCCTCTACGGCCCGCCGCGCGACGCCTGACCCGGTCTCGCCAGCGCCACAATTCCCGACAATTCCCGCTGCCTTTTAATTAATACAAGTGAAAAAGGTCTCCATCGGGCGGCAAGTCGTCGACCTTTCCCCAATGACACCTTCTCACACGAACGGACCTTCGACGCCCCGGACGACGGAGTTGCCTGCGCCAAACAACTCGGTTTCGGCAACATCGAAGAGAATGGGGTGAGGGCAGCCGATAGGCTACCCGACGAACTCGTAAGGAAGCCATCTCGAAAAGGTCGGCGAGTTGGGTGGGGTGGCCCTGGGGCCTTTGTCCCTCGCACGCTCGGGTGACCTGTTCTATGCTCTAATACTAGACGATTGATCAGCTAGTTAGAGAGGAGACGATGACCCTACCTGCACCTGCTCAATCGCGGGATGCCGAGCGCAGCCGCGAGGCCATCCTTGAGGCGGCGACCACGCTGTTTGCCGGGCAGGGGTTCGAGGCCACGGCGCTCTCCCAGATTGCCGAGGCCGCCGGGGTAGCGCGGGCGACGCCCAGCTACTTCTTCGGCTCCAAGGCGGGCCTGTGGCAGGCCGTGCTGGACCGTCAGAACCGGGCCGTGGGGCGGGTTGTCCCCCGCGCCCTGGCCCGGCTCGGCCCTCAATCGGAGCGGCCGGAACTGATCGGGGCACTGGTCGATTCCGTCTTCGAGTTTTTCGACGAGCATCCTGCGTTCATCCGGCTGGTGGGCTGGTCCCAACTACAGGGCAACACCCTGATCAACGACCTGCCCAGCCAGTGGGAGGCTATCGGCGCCACCGTGGAGGTTGTGGGCGGCCTGCTGTCACGGTCTGCCGGGCCAGAGAGCGATGCCCGACAGACTGTGATGAGCGTCATGGCCCTGTGCGGAGCCCACATCCTGCTCGGCAATACCCTGGGCACGCCGCTGGGCCTCGACGTGAACACCCCCGGCTTTCTGGAGGCGCGCAAGGCCCACCTCAAGGGATTTCTGACCGCCGCGCTCGGCTGAAGGAGGAGCACATAGAACACGCCCGTGCGTCGGTGCTGGTCGTAAATTCAGGATCGGTGCCCGGCTGGCGGCCACCGAGCGGCAGGGCCAGGTGTTCCTGGCGGGGGACACGGCTCATCTCCACTTCCCCGTGGGACGCGGGGCATGAACCTCGGCATCGAGGACGGCATCGTCTTCGCGCCCAAGCTGGAGACCTACGGGCCGGAACGGCGCAAGTGGTTCGCCTGACGGAGGGGCAGACCTGCCTGTTTCCCTGCTGTGCGGGGTCCGCGACCTCATCCTGCGCGAGGTGAGCGGCCTGCGGAGTTCCAGCCGGGACACCTGAAGGTCTGCCTTCCCTGTCCCGCAGACCTTCAGAAGGCAACGGCGGCCCTCCTGGCCTCCCGCTCAGGCGTTTGTCCCTGTTCCAGGTCTGGCCCTGAATCTACAATTTGTTTACTAGACGAGCGATCAGCTAGTAAGGAGGGGGTGAAGGGGTGGGGCAGGTTGAAGTGCCCACTGGGCTTTCGCCGGGGTGTTGAACGGACGATGGGACGTTTCTCCCGGCTTGCCGAGGCTGGTGCCGAATTCAGGTCTGCATGTGTGGTCCATCTCAAGATGAGAAAGGCGGTAGGAATGAGGATTTTTGTCGCGGGTGGAGCGGGAGTTCTGGGGCGGCGACTGATCCCGCAACTGGTGGACCGCGGCCATCAGGTGACGGCCACGACCACGAGCGCGGACAAGCTGAGCTTGCTGGGGCAGCTCGGCGCAGTTGGGGTCGTGATGAACGGGTTGGACGCGGAGTCGGTCGGCAAAGCCGTGGCCGCGGCCCGGCCGGACGTGATCGTGCATCAGATGACCGGCATCTCCAGGGTGCACGCGGGGAAGCCGGACACGAAGCACTGGGACCGGTATTTCGCCACCACCAACCGGCTGCGCACCGAGGGGACGGACCACCTGCTGGCCGCCGCCCGAGCGACCGGCGTGGGGCACGTCGTCGCGCAGAGTTACGCGGGCTGGAACGGCGTCCACGAGGGCGGCTGGGTGAAGACCGAGCAGGACCCGCTGTACCAGGGCACGGGGACGACCTTCAGCACGTCGGCGGACGCGATCTGCCACCTCGAGGACGTGGTGGTGCGGGCCGGAGGCGTGGCCCTGCGCTACGGCGCGCTCTACGGGCCGGGAGCCTCCGACGACCAGGTCGAACTCCTCCGCAGGCGGCAGTATCCGCTCGTCGGGAGCGGCGAGGGGTACATGTCCTGGGTGCATCTCGACGACGCGGCGAGCGCCACCGTCCTGGTCGTGGAGCAGCGCGCGCGGGGGGTGTTCAACATCGTGGACGACGAGCCCGCCCCCGCCCGCGAGTGGCTCCCCTATCTGGCCGCGAGCGCGGGGATGAGGCCGCCGCTGCGGGTCCCGGGGTGGCTGGCCCGGCTGCTGGCCGGGGACGTGCCGGTGAGCATGATGACCGAGGGGCGCGGCTTTTCCAACGCCAGGGCCAAGCGCGAACTCGGCTGGGCGTTACGGTATCCGTCGTGGCGGGCGGGCTTCAGGGAAGGGTTACAGTAGGCGTGTCCGCCTGGGGGGCCGGGCGAGGGTCAGGCTACCTGTCGCCGACCGAACAGAGCGGGCCGGAACCCTGGAGGGCAGCAGGCAAATCTGGGGAGCGTCGCGCAGCAAGCGTCTCTGAGGTGGGGTGTCCGAAATAGGACGCCCTGGAGGTGCCCGGCCCCAGTCGCCTGCTTGACACGCGGCAGTCACGAGCCCGGCCTCTTGAGGGCAGTGTCCAGCTTGCCAGGCGGGTCTTTTCACTTCGGTCGCTGTTCCGGGCGGAGGAACTGGGGGTGGCTTGAGTTGGAAGGGCAACGCTCGCGCTCTTCTGGTGTTTGGCCGTGAGCAGGGGCGGGAGGGATGGTGAGGAGGCTGCGAGGGTTTCTCACCATTCTATTCAATTGCCACCCTCGAAGTTCGCCCCCGTCCTCAGTGGAGACCGCCCAACCAGGGGGGCGATCGTCACCTTTGCTGAACAGGTCGAATTGCGATGTTGAGTTGTATTAATTGTATCGGGTCAAATGGCGGAGTGCACGGTCGGCCCATGAGCAACCCGCCCAGGCCCTGCATCACGGGGCCGTCGCCGGTGCGTTCTGGCGGAACGTGTTCCGTTCGTTGTCGCGGTTCACCGTGGCGCAGCTCCTCCCGGACGGCACGATGGACGCGGCCTCCACCGTCGAGGTGGGCCCTCGGCGCCTGGCGCCACTCCTCGAAGTCCTGTGTACCGTTGAACTCCACGCCATCAAGGAGCGGCCCCCCGTACAGTTCCAGCGCCTTCGCCTCCTCATACGCCAGGAAGCAGCCGGGGCATACGGTAGGGTGGGGGCGCCCCCGCCTCGTACGGGGAAGCCCAGGGCCGCTCCGTCCCCCAGTGCTTCCAGGCACGCCACCTCGCCGGTCGTGGGAGAAGCCGTGAGGTGGTACACGCTCACGGTGTGACCGGGGCGCCGCACCATCCCCGGAGGGACGCGGGACAGCTCTGCGAGGCCGCAGGTACCCTTCACCGTCAACAGGAGCGTGAGGGAGAAGCGGGCCAGAGAGGAGCGAGGGCCAGCGGCCAGAGGATGACGTCTTTGCACTCCGGGTATTGGCCGCGGGCGTGAAGAAGCTACTTCACGTTGCGGAGGTCGAAGACCAGGCCCCGGCCGCCCTGTTCACGCAGGGTGAGGTCGCGCAATCCCACGCCCCCGGGCGCGACGAACACCAGGCGCACGCGGTACTCCTCGCCCGGCTTGACCGCGCGGTTGATGGCTTCCTCCGGACGGCTGCCCCTGGCGAGCACCCAGAAGCGCACGGGCTCGCCGTCCGCGTCGAACAGCTCGGAGCCCTGGAAGGTGTAGTGCGAGGGGCTATCATCGTTGCCGCCGAGATTTTTCATCACGACGGTGGCGAGGACGTACCGCTGGCCGGAGGGTGCAGCCTGATTCAACATCGGCTCGGTAGAGAAGGCCACGCTCTCCAGCCGCATGTCGTAGCGGCCCAGCGCGTAGGAGGTGCCGAGTTTCGCGGGCGCGTCCTTCAAAGCCGTCGCGCCGCTGGCATCCTTGGGGTCCGCGAAGGGAGCAGGAACGCCCTTCACGATGCCGCGCAGGTCATAGCGCAGCACGCCGCCGTCGCCGTTCTGCACGATGAGTTTCGGCACGACCCCGCTGGCTGGCACGCGGATGACCGTGACGAGTTCGATCTTCTGCGCGGCCTTGAGGCTGGCCGTGTACACCTCGTTCGTCCCGGCACGCAGGAAGGTGCCCTCGTCTCTGTGGTTGACGTTCCCCGGGTCGACCGCCGTGAACTTCAGGTTGTACAGGGTCAGCTGACATCTTGCAATTTAGGTTGAGGGGACGGGAAGTGCATGCTGGAAGGCGTCGAGCGCGTCCAGCTCCAGTTGGAGTGCTTGACGACGCACATCGGGGACGAACGAGAACCGTACGGTTCTCGCCAGATCGCCCCAGTCGGGCCACATGCCTGCTCTCCCCACAGGCAGATCGAGGTTCTGGAGATGGCAGAGGAGGAAGGCTGTCCCAGAGAGGCACCACCAGCGCATCACCCCCTGTTTGCTGTGCTGGGCGAAGCGTTCGAGCCCAAAGCGTCCCTTGACCGTTTTGAAGAAGGCTTCGATCCGCCACCGGCACTTCCCCAGCCGAGCCAGGTACTTGCCCCCCAGATCGAGATTGGACATCACGAAGCGTTGTTCAGGCTCTTTGTTGCGGTAGAGCCAGACCCAGGAGACGCACATGGTGTGGTCAAGCCCTGTGGGCTTGACCAGGCTCCCCCGGACCATCAGGTCACGGACCTGCCGCCCACCCTCCAGTTTCCGGGTGCAGCGCACGCCGACCACGATGTCGAGGCCACGGGCGAGAACGCCCCGAATAAACTCGGCACTCTCGAAGCCCCCGTCTGCATGCAGACGGGGACGCCGTTTTCCAGACATCAGGGCAGAAGGAACGGTGCGGAGCAGCTTCAACGCGAGCTGCGCGGGGGAAGGGGTCCCCTTCCCCCGCCAGATTTGAAAAGCCCAGGGCAGACGAAGCTGCCCGCAGCACAGGTACAACACCACCAGGTGAACGCCGTGGACGCTGTTGAAGGTGTGAACCCAGTCGGCAAGTTCGCTGAACTTGCCGGTCTTTTCCAGGCTGGTCAGGTCCACCAGCAGTTCCAGCCGAGGGCGCTGGTGGGGCTGCTGTCGCCACCAGTCCTGCACCGTCTCCAGGGCGTGCTGACGCAACACTCGGCACAGGTGCCGGGTGTCCCAGACCGCGTGATTGAGGAAGCGGCTGAGAGCTGAGGGAGATTTGACGGTGGCCCGTTGGGGTAGCGGTCTACCAGAACCATCCAACAGCAGGTCGAGGAAGACCTCGAACGACTCCCGATGCTGCTTGCGGGAAAAGCAGGGCAGGATGTCAGAATACAACCGTCTGGAACGCTGTTCTTTTGGGTTCACACCCCACAATGGGGCCAAAAGGGCGTTCCAGACGTCCTTTCCCTCAACTGCAAGATGTCAGTCAGGTCCTGCTTCTTGGGGTTGTGCGCGGTGAAGCGCAGCACGAGGAGCTTCTCGTCGACCTTGGGCACGAGCACGGTTGAACCCAGCAGGACGCGGGTGGTGGTGTAAGCCGCGCTTTGCAGGGTGAAGTTCACCGGGCTGGCCTTGCCGAGGGTGAAGGTCTGACCCGGCTTGGCCTGTTGCCCGTCGAGCTGCGTCGTACCCTGGACGACCGGTTGGGCGGATCGGGCCGGGGTGCCGGTGGCGGCGAGGGCGCTGGAGATGAGGGCGAGGGTGAGGGCGGGGAGCAGCAGTGGGGTACGCATGGGTCTTCCTCCTGGGGACCGCGGGGTGACCGCGTTGGAGGAAAGGTACGGGGGAGGGCGTGGCTGGAGGATGTTGCCCTGCCCGGGACGGAGGGGGTGGGCACACCACGAGCGGGACCCCTCGCCGCCTTCCCACAAAGCGAAGGCGCACCGCCGGGATGCGCCTGTGCCACACCCGTCCTCCTCAGGGCTTCAGCAGTTCCCCGTACAGGTGTTCGATGCAGTCGTCCACGCTGGCGAAGGACCGCCGCACCCCGTGGGTGCCCTCCCGGACCGTGGCGTGCCACGCGGGGGGGTGGTCCTCCCGCTCGCGCCACACGCGCAGGACGTACACGCGCCCCTCGTTCGCCAGCCGCTCGGCCCGGCCCTCCTCCTGTTCCATATGGTCCCCC
Organism: Deinococcus aetherius; assembly: GCF_025997855.1. Taxonomy (NCBI): domain Bacteria; kingdom Thermotogati; phylum Deinococcota; class Deinococci; order Deinococcales; family Deinococcaceae; genus Deinococcus; species Deinococcus aetherius. The sequence continues at coordinate 97,229 of NZ_AP026562.1, read as the reverse complement.
TTTCCGCCGCGAGACCGCGGGCGAGTCTGAGGGTAGTGGGCGGGGTGTGGCTGGGGGATGACGTGTATTCAGGAGGCGACCTGCGCCGCGCGGGCCGTCAGCGCTTCGAGGGTCCCGCGCACCGCCGCCGCCCCGGCCACGTCCCCTGACGCCGTGAAGGCGGCCTCGGCACGGGTGTAAAACTCGCGGGCCTCGGCGAAGCGCAGGCTGCCCGCCGCCGCGTCGCCCGCCCTCACCAGCCAGGGGGCGGCCTGCTTCGGGTCCTCGCCGTCCTCCCAGTGGCCCGCCACCCGGGCGGGGTGGCCGCCCGCCGAAGCGAGGACCCGGGCCGCGCTGCGGTGGAGCACCCGGCGCACCGTGGGCGGCATCCCCGCGAGCACCGTTTCGAGCACGAGATCGTGGCTGAAGGCCTCGCCGGAGACGACCTGCGCCCCTTCCAGTTCCTCCCAGGCGGTCACGGTGTCGAGCAGACCGGTGCCGAGCGTCTGGGTGACGAGTTCGAGCGTGAAGTCGCGCCGCAGCACCGCCGCCGCCCGCGCGGCCTGCAGGGCGCCCCCCGAGAGGCGCGACAGGCGCTCCCCGATCATCGCGCCCACGCCCGCGGGCTGGGAGGCGGGGAGCCGGACCTCAGTGTTGCCCCGCTCGAACATGTTCTTGACCGTCTCCAGCACGAACTGCACGTTGCCGCGGGTGGCGAGCGCGACCTCCCCGGCCACGCCCGCCCCGTTCGGCACGTCGAGGTCGGTCAGCAGGGCCGTGACGGCGTCCGGGCTCAGGGGCGAGAGGTGAATGGGAACGACGACGCCCGCCGCGTACATGGAGTCGAGCAGCGCCGCCGAGTAGGGCGGCAGCTCCCCGCTGCGGTGGCAGTACAGGCAGCGCAGCATCGTGTTCGTGTCGCCCCAGAAGCGCGAGCCGACGTAGGCCCCCGCCTCGATGCTGGGCTCGTCCATGAACTGCACGTCGTCGGTGCAGATGATGACGGGTCCGCGCTCGGCCACCAGACGCACGACCTCGTACTTCGCCTCGTAGAAGCGGCGCTTGTCCGCCTCGGTCGTCATGGGAGGCGGCGCCTCCCCGAGTTCGGGGAGCATCCGGGCGAGTTCGCGGATCACCCACCCCGGCAGGTCGAGGTCGGGGTTGGCCGCGAGGGTCTGGCGGTAGTTGCGGGCGTGCGTGGCGTAGGGCACGTCCGCGTCCCCGGGGCGGCCCTGGAAGAACAGGACCTGATGGTCCCCCCGCGAGCGCAGGAAGTCCTGGGCGAGGCGCGTCTTGCCCGAGCCGGGGTCGCCCTCGATCATGATGCCCAGGCCCCTCTCCCACGCCTCCTCCATCTGGGCCCACACGTCCTCGCGGCCCACCAGGGTCGGCGGGCGCAGCACCTGAAGGGGGATGCGGGCAGCACGACGGGGGACGCTCCTCTCCACCGTACCGAGGTCGATGTCCCGGGCGAGGCGCTGCGTCTCGGGCGAGGGCTCGGCGCCGAGTTCCTGACGGAGCGTGTGCTTGCAGCGGTGGTAGGCCCGCAGCGCCGCCGCCCGGTCGCCGAGGTCGAAGTGCGCGCGCATCAGGGCCCGGTGCGCCTCCTCGGACCCGGGGTCGAGTTCGGTCCAGCGTTCGGCGAGGGCGGCGGCGTCGGCCGCCTCGCCCTCGCGGAGCAGGCGCTCGACCTCCCCGCGGTACCGCCCCGCCTGCGCCGCCGCGAGCCGCTCGCCCTGCGCGAGGACCCATTCGGCGAAGTCGGGCAGGTCGTCGAAGTCCACCCCGTCCAGCAGCGCGCCCCCCGCCCCCGGCTTCCCGGGTTCGAGGAGGTCGAGCGCGTCCACCGAAACGTCCGACCCCAGCGCGAGCGACTCGCCCGCCTCCACGAGGTCCGCGCCGCCCGCCTCCCTCAGTCGGCGCAGCAGGTGCACGAGGTTGTTTCTCGCCGCCCCGACGGGAGTTTCGGACCACAGCAACTCGGCGAGGTGACCGCGCCCCGCCTCCCCCTCCAGCGCGAGGTACGTCAGCAGCGCGGCAGTCTTGCGTTCCATGGGCAGCGCCCGCCCCTCCGGCGAAGTGAGGCGCGGCGGGCCGAGCACGTCCAGTCGCCAGGACGTCTGAGATTCAGGCATTCCTCATTTTAATCTATTCTCACCTTACGTTGTGAAAAATCTCTCCCTCGCCACGAGGATGCCGCGCGCGACTGGGTTGTGGGCCAGGAAAGCGTCCCTCAACTCGTGCGGGACGTGCTTGCGGGCCGTGCAGTCCAGCCACGCCTCCGCCCGGCGTAACGTCGCCTCCGCGGTGGGGTCTCCGGCTCCTTGCTGCGCCTCGAACAGGGTGAGCAGCACCCCGCCGCGGGAGAGGTCGGCGGGTTCGAACGTGTTCAGGAGGTGGGCGGCCTGGGCCGCCTGGTCGAGGGCTTCCCGAACCTGACCCGCCCGCAGCAGGGCGGCGGCCAGCCGCGTGTGCGCGCTGAGTTCGAGGCCGCCGAGGTCGTGACGGCGGGCGAGGTCGAGGGCCCCGCGCGCCGCACGGCAGGCGGCTTCAGGATCAGCCCAGAGCGCCTGCACCAGCCGCACCCGGCCCAGCGCGAGGGGGCGCGGCGCCTCACCGAGCAGCGTCTCAGCCTGTTCGAGGGCTGCTTGATCGTCCTCCCCGCGCCCGAAGGCCAGCCGGGCGAGGGCGAGGTGGACCCGGACCGCGTAGGGGCCGGGCAGGGTGGCCGCCCGCGCCCGCGTCAGCAATTCCCCGGCTCGCTCAAAGTCCCCGAGGAACACCAGCACCTCGCCGAGGCAGCCGCGCGCGTAGTCGTGCAGCCAGCCGCTGGGATCGAGTTCCCCCGTGAGGACCTGCTCGAAGTGCCGTACCGCCGCCCTGTACTCCCCGAGGTCCGCGTGGGCGAGGCCGAGGAGGAGGTGGCTCGTGGCCGAGGCGTCGTGGGTGCCTTCCTCGTGCAGGGCTGTGGAGCGTTTCAGCGCCTCCAGACCTGCCCTCACCTCCCCGAGGTCGCTCAGGCAGACCGAAAGGTTGCGCAGGATCACCGCGAGGTGGCCCCGGTCGCCCAGCGCCTCCAGCATCCCCGCCGCCCGGCGGTGCAGCCCCTCCGCCTCGCGGTGGCGGTCCCCGTGGTCGAGGACGACGGCGAGGTTGCTCAGCCCGCTGGCGGCGAGGGCGACGGAGGGGCCGAGGGGCTCCAGCACCGCCACCGCCTCGCGCAGGGCGGCCTCGGCCCCGGGCAGGCGACCCTGCGCCCACAGCGCCGCGCCGAGGTCGCCGAGCAGATTCGCGCGCAACTCCGGCTCGTCCTGCCCCTCCAGGGCGGCGAGGCCGCGCCGTACCGCGCCCTCCGCCCGCACGCCCTCGTTCCGCGCGGAGAAGAGGCCCGCCTGGAGCAGCCAGCCCTGCGCGGTCTCGGTGGGGGTGCCCGCCCGCTCCAGCACGTCGTTCACCGCCGACTGCCGGGCTTCCAGGTTGTCGCCCAGGCTCAGGACCTCCGCCCGGCGTCGCCACGCCCCGAAGGCGCGCCCGTCGCCCTGCGCCTCCAAGAGGCGGGCCGCCTCCCCGAAGTGGGCCGCCGCCTCGCGCAGGCGCAGGGAGGCCTGGGCCGCCTCGCCCGCCCGCAGGAGCCACGGGGCGGCCTCCAGGTCCTGCTCACCCTGCCGCCAGTGCCAGGCCACCCGGGCGGGCGGGGCGTTCTCGCCCTCCAGGGCACGGGCGGCGGCGCGGTGGAGCAGCCGCCGCACCGAGGGCGGAATCCCCTCCAGCACCGCCTCCGCCACGAGGTCATGGTGAAACCGCTCGCCCGCGAGGATCTGCGCCGCCTCCAATTCGTCCCACGCGCCCACCACGTCGAGCAGCGGGGCCGAGAGCAGGCCCGCCACGAGGTCGGGGGTAAAGTCGCGCCCCAGGACCGCGCACGCGCGGGCGACATGCAGGGCCATCTTCGGGAGCCGGGAGAGGCGGTCGCCGATCAGTTGACCGAGCCTCGGCGGCACGGTGCCGGAGCGGCCGAACTCGCCGCCGCTGGCGAGCGCCTTGACCCCCTCCAGCACGAAGAGGGGATGTCCGCCCGAGGCGCGGGCGAGGCCCTCCACCTCCTGGGGCGCGACGCTCAGGCTGGCGAGCAGGTCGCGGGTGGCCGATTCGCTCAGCGGCGGGAGGCGCAGCCATTCGGCCTGCCCGGCCCCGACCAGCCGCTCGAAAATCCCATATGTGTACGGGGGCAGCTCGTTCTCCCGGTGCACGGCGATGAAGTGCGGGAGTCCGCCCGGCTGGCCCATCGGAAAGACGGCGCCGATCATGTCGAAGCCGACCTCGACGCTCGCGTCGTCGGCGAACTGCATGTCGTCGAACACGCACACGTCCACGCCGGTGAGGCAGAGCCCGAAGGCGTGTTGGAGGGCGGTGTGCAGCCCCGCGTCCGTGGTCGTGGCGGGTGCCTCCCCCGGGGGCGCGAGTTCGGGGAGGAGGAAACTCACCGCCCGCCGCAGGTCGAGGGGCAGCTCGGCACCCGACAGGCTCAGCGCCCGGCGCAGGCTGCGAATGGTGGTGGTGTAGGGGACCAGGGTATCCCCCGGGCGGGCCTCGACCCACAGCACCCGCCCCCTGCTCGCCGCGAAGTCGGCGGCGAGGCGCGACTTGCCCATGCCCGGCGCCCCGGCCACGATGATGAATTGCCCCCGCTCCCAGGCCTCCCCCATCCGGGCGAGTTCGCGTTCGCGGCCCGCGAGGACGGGGGGATGCAGGGCGGCCAGGGACACCGGAACCACGGGCCGGGCCGGGGGCAACGCGCCGCCCCGTTCGATGAGCGCCGCGAGGTCACGGGTTTCGGGCATGGGCTCGGTGCGCAACTCGTCCCGCAGCCGCTCCCGCAACCCCGCGTACACTCCCAGCGCCTCGGCGGACTGGCCCGCGAGGTACAGCAGGCGCATCAGCCGCCGGTGCGTCTCCTCGGACTGGGGGTCGAGGGCGAGGGCCCGCCGGGCGAGCCGGGTGGCGCCCGCCAGGTCCCCGGCCTCTTCGGCTCGGTCCGCCGCGCGTGCCGTCTCCCGGGCCCGCCGCGTGTCGATCCGGTCCCGCTGCACGATCAGCCAGTCGGCGAGGTCGAGGTGGTCGCCAAAGCGAACGCCCTCCAGCAGCGGAGCACTCGGCAGCTCGGCTCCTCCGGGAGTGCCCCTCAGTACGTCCCACACGTCCACCCCAACCCCGGGTGCGAGGGAGAGCGTCTCCTGACCCACGATGAGGGCCCCACCGTGCGCGGCGCGCATCCGGCGCAGGAGCTGGACGAGGTTGTTCCTGGCCGCCGTCTCGGTGCGTTCCGGCCACAGCAACCCGGCGAGGCGTGACCTGGGCGCCTGACCCTCCAGGGCGAGGTACGCCAGGAGGGCGAGCGACTTGCCCTCAGGCCGCGTCTCCCGACCGTCCGGTGCCACGAGTCGGGGCCCGCCGAGCACGAACAGGCGCCATGTTGGCGTGTTGTTCATCGTTCCCTGGATGGTAGCAGGGGACGACTGGAGGGAGCGGGAGGGACGGAGCCTGTCAGGGGTCTCCCCCAGCGATGAGGAGCTTTACCCCGTTCAACGTGAGCAGGTTAGGGCTGTCACCCGCTGGGGTCGTCTGGGAGAGTGGGGCTATAGGTATTGCTGACTCCCGGAGCGCGCTGAAGAATCTTCAGAACGTCGTCGACGAGTTGTCTCTGCGTTTGGTCGCCGACTGGCGCCGCACCCACCCGTGAGGAACGAACGCGAACACCCCTTCAGAAGCAAGGGGCGTTCGTGGTTCATCCAGCCTTCTCTCTCTTCCTGCTTGTCTGTGAGGGTTGCCAAAGGGCGACCACCTCTCGTGCAGTCGCCCTCCGATGGCCTCCGCCGAACTCGTTCAGGGCGCGAATTCGAGCTTCACGGGGGCGGAGAAGACGGGTGTGTTCATTGGAAAGTTATCGGCGCTGGCCTTGTCCGCCTGGATCAGGCCCTTGTACGTCTCCCCCGAGATGGACTTGAAGGTGGTGGCGGTGCCCTGGAGGTTCGTGAGGGAGTCGCCCACGTCGTTCAGCACGCGGTGCGTTTCGCGGTCGGTGCCCGCAGGCTTGCTGTCGAACTCGTAGCGAATCTCGTACGAGGCCGCGCCGATCAGCAGGTTCTCCTCTGTGCCGCTGATTTGCAGGTAGCCCCCGGTGAGGCGGTCCCGCGCGTCGCCCTGATTCGGGCTCTGCTTCGGCAGGTTGAATGGCAGGCTGTTGCCGTTCACCTTCGTGAGCTGATATTTGCAGGTGTAGATTCCCGTCACCACTTCCCGGCACGGCCCCAGACCGTCGATGACCTGGACGGAGGAGATCAGGCGCAACGTGTTCTTGCCCGTCTCGTTGCGCACGAGGTCCACGCTCACCGCCACGGGGTTCACGCTCGGCTTGCTCGCAGGCGCCCGGTACGTCCCGCTGGACACGTCCCCCTCATCCTTGCTCACCGTCCCCACCGCCGCGCTCCCGCCCGCCGTGCCGTTCACCGCCCAGTTGCGGGTGAAGGGCGTCAGGGTGTACGGCGCGCACGTCCTGGTCAGGGGAGCGATGAGGTCATCCCCCTCCCCGGTGGTCTCATCCGCGACGCAGCGCACCAGGGTGAGCTTCACGGTCTGCCCTAGCTTGACGGTCGCCTGCCCCGGGTCGAGCTGGTAGGCCTCCGCCCAAGTCCAGTCGCTGAAGTGGGTCGTGGAGACGGTGAGGGTGTTCGCCCCTCGGTCCTGCGCGGTGCCCAGCTTCGCCTGCCACGTCCCCTGACGGTCCTGCGTGGCGACGACGAGGGCGCTGGCGCTGCTCTCCTGCGCCTCGTCGTACTGGAAGGAGAGTCCTACGGGTTGCTTGAAGGTCGTCCCCTCGGGTCCCAGGCGGTACGCACTCCCCTTACCGTTCGGGGCCGTGCTCGTGATGGGCTGCACCGTGATCTCGGTGGGGGACGAGAGCGCCCCGGCGGGGATGCTGACCTTGAGCCTGCCGTCCGCCGAGGTGACGGTGCCGCCCTCGGGCCCGACGGTCGTTCGCGTGGCCTCGCCGGTTGGGGTGCCAGCGGGGAAGGTCGGGGCGGGGGCGGGGGGATTGGGGAGGGGATTGCCGCCCGAGGGCGTGTTGCAGGCGACGAGGGCAGCGGACAGCAGCCAAAGGCCGATCATTTTCTTGTGCATAGCTTTTCCTCAAGGGCGCGAGTCGTGGGACGGCGGTGGACGCGCAGGTCGATCATCGGAGACCAGCCCAGGCGTCGGGACGCTTCCCAGTCAGGGTCCGGTCTCCGGGGGGTTATTCGGCGGCGGGCGGCGCCACACGCAGGGCTTTGATCGTTTCTCCCTTCCAGGAGAACAGGACCTTGCCGTCCGGCGTGACCGCCTCTCCGCCCATCGTGCCCGTCAGGGCCGCGCCGTGGACATTGAGGTTGCCGCGCAGACGAATCAACCCCATGTACTTGCCCTTCTCGGCGCCGAGGACGCGGGCCTCGAAGGCCACCCCGCCGTCCGGCGACGCGCTCCAGCCCCCCAGGGTGAGCGACGAGCCCTCGCCATTCACCCCCGACATCAGCAGGGTGCGGTCGGCGTGGAAGGTGAGCAGCACGGGGTTAAGCTGACCGTTGTCGTTGAAGGTGGCGTTCCACGTTCCCACCACAGCAGGGGGAAGGGACGAGGACTGCGCGGAGGCCTGGTAGACACCCGCGGCTCCCAGAACGGCCACGGTCGAAACGAGCACGGTGAGGGCGAGGCGGGCGGGCACGAGCTGGGCTTGGTTCATGGTGGTCTCCCCGGGAGGCGTGAACTCTTCGGCGTCAGGAAAAGGCGGGAGGGCTGGCTTCACAGGTGACCTTCAAGCCGGGCGCTGGTCGAAGTGGGCGAGTCCAGCGAGCACCGAGCGGTCCTCGGGAGGCCAGACGGGCGAGGCAGCGACGATGGGCGCGAGTTCCATGAAGTAGCGCTCGAAGCCGCCCGGGGTGTTCAGGATGAGGAAGCGGGCCCGCTCGGCCTCGGGATTGGAGAACGTGTGGGGAACGCCCCTGGGGACCCGAACGGTCTCACCCGCGCCCGCCACGGTGGTCTCGCCGCCGAGCGTGAACGTGAGGCGGCCCGAGAGGACGTGGAAGACCTCCTCGAAGGTGTCGTGGATGTGGGGGGGTGGACCGGTGAACTGCGCCGGGCAGTCGTACTCCAGCAGGGACCACTCGCCGTTCGTGTCCGCGCTCGTGTGGTGCAGGGTGATCGTGGAACCGAGAATCTGGATGATGCGGGGATGGGTTGTGGCGTGGGCCTTCATGTCCTGCCTCCTTCGCTCGTCGAGCATGGCCGGAAGGTACGGGGCACGGAATGGCTGGCGAATGTCGCGTGGGCCTCTGCCGGGAGGCACGGCAGAAAGACCCAGCCCACCTGAAGCGGGCCCGGGGCACGGGCCAGAAGGTCGGCGGAACCCGGACCATCCCGCCCCTACGGCCCCTGCTCCTCGTTCCAGACGTTCCCGGACGCCACACCCACCGGGTCGAACGACATTCGACGTTTCACCGTCCAGCGGCGGCCTGCACGACCACGGCACCCGGGCGGAAGTCTTGCACGAGCCGCGCCGTATGGGGTAACGGAGTGCATCCCACGTACACAACACAACGCCCGCCCTGCTGTGCGCCAACGGAGCGAGGGGCGCTCATCCTCAGCTGCTGGTGACGATGAGGGCGTGCGCGGCAAGGCGGACGAGGCCAGAGAGGTTGACGAACGTTCCTGACACCGCGTGACTGCCGCCGCACGGCTCCAGGCACGGCGGGTGCCGAAGGGCGTGTGGGCGCTGTGTTCCATCGTCCTGGGGCTGGGACACCCGAGCCCGCCGGGCACCCAGGAGCAGCTCTCAACATTCCGCAGCCATCCCCGGCTCCGTACCTTCCGGCCAGGTTCGCCCAAGGGGCGGACGACCGGAGGAACACCATGAATGCAGCCAGAATCGTCAGTGCCCTGCTCCTCGCCACCACGCTTGCCGCCTGCGGCGAAACCACCGCAACGGGCCCGGTCACCGAGCCACCCGTTGTGAACCCGCCCAGCGATCCCGGCACGACCGATCCCAGCCAGCCCACGCCGTACACCATGAAAGGCGTCGTGAGAAACGCCTCCGGGGAGCCGCTCGCCGGGGTGGAAGTGTGGGCCGACAACACGCTGTACGACAACATGAACGTCCTGGGCCGGACCGACGCACAGGGCCGCTACAGCCTCTCGCTGCCGCGCGACCAGCTCGGCACCTGGCAGGCGGGCGGCGCGTTCAAGACGGTGTACAACGGGGACGCCTACGAGCTGGGTATGGAGGTGGACAATACCGCGTCGTTTGCCACCGACGCGGGCGCCATCCGCAACTTCACTGTGAAGACCTCGGGCGAGAAGCCCGGCGGCGGATACTACGGCGGAACCGTGTGGGTGTACGGCAACTACAAGAACGGCGACTTCAAGAACAGGTACGTGGAACTCACCCTCACCCCGGACGGGCCGCTGCTGGACGGCAGCACGGGCGAGACCCTGAAGCGCTTCGTGGACGGCAATACGGTCGCGGACGTGCCGATTGGCCGGTACACCGTCACGGCCCGCTACCTGCCCGAGGGCGGCGCTCCCCGGAACATGCTGGTGATGCGCCAGGACGAGGACACCTTCGCGCCCTCGACCACCCTGATGTTCCGCAAGGAGCCGAAGTACGGCGTCATGACCGACTTCAACCTCCAGCTCGCCCCGCAGCCCTGATCCCCACGGAGGCCGTGGGCGCGGGAAGGTTTGCACGGCGGGCGTGGGCACAGGAGCTCCTGTGCCCACGCCCGCCGGTCATCCGGGCCCGCTTGCAGCGCCCTCAGTCACGGGGGGCGAAGTGCATGGCCTCCCGGTCTCCCTCCAGAACTTCGCTCCTGCGTCAGCCGGTTCCCACCACGACACTCGCCAGCCATTCGGCCCCCTGTACGTCCCCAGGACGCCGGAAGGCAACGGAGGACCCCATGAACCGAACCCTCAAGACCCTGACCGCCCTGCTGGGCCTCACCCTCTCCCTGGCAGGCCAGGCCCTGGCGTCCGCCCCCCGCACCATCAGCGGCACGGTCACGGCGGCGGGCGGGCACTCCCTCAAGGACACGGTGATCATCGCCTGCCCGAAGGGAGACTGCGACTCGGACGACGTGAAGGGCGCCGTGATCGACAGCAAGAAGGCCAGGGCGGACTTCACCATCAGGGACCTCGACGACGTGCCCTACGCCATCTACGCCGTGCAGGACAACGACGGGGACGAGGACGTGAGCGTGGGCGACTGGGTGGACCGCAATCTGCTGGCGGAAAAGGAAGCGCCCCTTGTCAGGGTCGGCACGGGGAACGTGAAGCTCGAACTCGTGGAGGTGAAGAGGACGGCCACCGCGCCGGGCACCAGCGCGCAGGCCCAGTCCAACTCCAACACGACCCCTGGGGCGTCCAGCGCCGCGACCGCGCAGCGAGGCTTCATCACGGGAACGGTCGTGAACGAGCAGGGCGTGCCGCTGCCCGGCGTCGAGGTCGTCGCGGACAACACGCTCGGGTACAACAGCAACCTCATCACCCGCACCGACGCGCAGGGGCGGTACAGGATCGACGTTCGCAACGCGCCCGTCACCTTCAACGTCACCGCCAGCCTGTCCATCAGGTACGACGGCTACTCGGCCAGTGTCGCCCTCGTGCCCCAGACCCCGGAGACCGTGCCCGGCGGCGTGGGCGGCGTGCGCAACTTCACCTTCAAACCCAAGCCCCTCTCGCAGGCCGATCCCTACGGCAACCTCGCCTGCGTGTTCGTCGAGCGGGAGGCGGGCAACTTCGACATTGACCCCGCGCAGGTGATCCTGACCCTCACGCCCGTCGGCAAGCTCGCGGACGGCTCCACCGGCAAGGTGCGGCAGACGAAGCTCGTCATGAGCGGCTCGGGCTGGGTCGCGGCGAACGTGATGTGGGGGACCTACAAGGTCACGGGCACCATGAACGGGCGACCCATCGAACTCCGGCGGCGTATCCCTGGGATGGAGACCTACCCGTGGGGCATGAGCTACACGGGCGGCTTTACCCGCGACTACCAGGCACTCCAGCCGAACATGTTCCTGGAGATTCGCCTGCCGAAAAACTGAGGGGCGGAAAAGGATGGGGGCCGCGCGACCAGGGCGGCCGGACGGCGGCCAGTCGGGGAAGGGGCCCGGCGCCTGAGCCCACTCGAGCGACCCGACCGTCAGCGGCTCGCCCTACGGCGCTCCCTCCCCGGGGGCGCATGGAAAGGTCACCCAGAACGTTGCCCCCGCCCCGGGTTCGGCGTGCGCCCCCACCCGGCCGCCGTGCTGCTGGATCACCCGGCGGACGTTCGCCAGCCCCACGCCGGTGCCCTCCATCTCGGGGTGGAGCCGGGCGAAGACCCGGAAGAGTTCGCCCGCGTGCGCCGAATCGAAGCCCACCCCGTTGTCGCGCACGAGGACCACCCACTCGCCCGCCTCCCGCCGCGCCCCGACCTCGATCAGCGCCTGCTCGCGTCCGCGAGTGAACTTCAGGGCGTTGGTCAGGAGGTGCGTGACGGCCTGCCTCAGCCGCAGGGGGTCGCCCCGCACGGTGGGCAGCTCGCCCACCCGCCACTCGACCCGCCGTCCGCGCGTGAGCGGCAACAGGTCGCTTCTGACCTGGGCCACGAGCACGGCCAGCGGGACCTCCCCGTGGGGGGGCGGCGCGGGGCGGGCGGTGAACTCGCGCAGGTCCTCCAGCAGGCCCGCGACGCGCTCGGCCTCGCTGTGGAGGTGCCCGAAGTGCAGGCGCTGACGCTCCCCCAGCGAGGCGTCGAGCCCGGCCCGCAGCAGCCGGGCGAAGTTGAGCACCCGGGCGACGGGCGCCCGCAACTGCCGGGTCACCGCCTCCGCGTACGCCTGGAGTTCGAGGTTGAGGTCCATCAGCTCGCCCGTGCGCTGCTCCACCAGGGCCTCCAGGCGGGTGTTGAGGTCACGCAGCTCGGCCTCGGCGCGCTTGCGGTCGGTCAGGTCGAGCATGTACCCGCACAGCCGCTCGCGCCCCCCCACCCCGTAGCCCGCCAGGGCGAGGAGCACCGGAACGCGGGTGCCGTCGGGGCGGCGGTACTCCTTCTCGTAGGGCCGCGACACCCCGCGCTCGGCCACCTGCGCCGCCGCGAGCCGGTCAGTGTGCCGCCACTCGGGGGGCGTGAGGTCGAGCCAGTTGATCCTCCCCCCCGCGTAGGCCGCGCGCTCCACGCCGACGAGCCGCAAGAAGGCCTCGTTCACGTACTCCAGCTCGCCGTCCAGCGTGCCCACCGCCATGCCGATGGGCGTCACGTCGGCCAGCGCCCGGAAGCGGGCCTCGCTCTCCTGGAGGGCGAGCAGCCCCAGCTCGCGCTCGGTGATGTTCTCGTGGGCGACGACCGCGTGGGTGACGTGGCCCCCCTCCGCCCGCACGGGCGTCACCCGGGCGCGAAACCAGCGCTGCTCCCGGGGCGAGTGGCATGGATAGGCCAGCACGAACTCCGGCACCTCGCCGCGCAGGACGGCGAGCAGCCCCAGCGTCATCGCGCAGGCCTCGCCCTCGCCGCCCCCCTCCCCCCCGCACACCGCCAGGTAGTTGCTGCCCACGCCGCAGCTCCCCGCCGCCCCGCCGTTGTCCTCGCAAAACTGCCGCCACGCCCGGTTGACGGCGACGATCCACCCGCCCGAGTCCACCACCGCGACGTGGGCGCTCAGGGCGTCGATGGTCGGCTGGAAGGGCGGCGGGGCGGTGGAGATCGCGGGATTCACGAACCGCTCCTGAGAGGCAGGCGGGGAGAAACGGGCGACATCACCCCACTGTACCGGGCCCGGCCCGGGTGAGGTGTGTCCCGGACGCGCCGCCGACCCGGGGCGGGGCGTCTAGCGGACGTAGGAGGCGCCGTTGATGTCGAGGGTCGCCCCCGTCATGTGCCGCGCCAGCCCCGAGGCCAGAAAGGCCACCGTGTTGGCGACCTCCTCCGGGGGAGCCACGTCCCCCAGCGGAATCTCCCGCGCGATGTCCGCCGCGTGCTCGCGCACATACCCCGCCGCCATGTCGGTGCGCACCCACCCAGGAGCGACGGCGTAGGCGAGGATGTTCTCGCGGGCGTACCCCCGCGCGATGGAACGGGTCAGCGCGATCACGCCCCCCTTCGACGCCGCGTAGTGCATCGCGTCGGGGTTGTCCCCGCGAAAGGCCGCCCGGCTCGCCACGTTGACGATGATCCCGCCCCCCCGCCCGCGAAAGTGCAGGATCGCCTCGCGGCACAGGTCGGCGACGGCGATCAGGTTGACCTGCAAGGTCCGCGCCCAGGTCTCGGCCCACTCGCCGAGAGGCTCGTCCACCGTCACGCTCGGGGCGACGCCCGCGTTGTTCACGAGCACGTCGATGCGGCCCCGCCAGGAGATAGCCTCCCGGAACAGGTCCACCGCGACCCCGGGTCGGGAAAGGTCGGCGCCGAGGGCGAGTGCCTTGTCCTCCCCGAGGTCTCGCACGATGGCCTCGGCCTCTCCCCCACTCTGGCCGTAGTGCACGATGACCTGCGCCCCGGCCGCTGCCAGCGTGCGAACCGTCGCGGCGCCGATGCCGCGTGAGCCGCCCGTCACGAGAATGACCTTGCCCGTCAAATCCAGCATGTCCCCTATTGTGGGGCCTCCTCGCCGCCCGCCCCCACTTCCGCCCCTCTTGCGGGTGTGGAGGGTCGGCCTACCTCCCGGGAACGCCCGTGGCCCCGGCGCCCCGCGTGCCCAGGCGGTCCACCACGGTCACGCCCGGCCCGGGAAAACGGTCCATCTCCACGAGGGCGTCCGCCGCGTCCTCCAGGCCGATCCGCCGCCCGACGAGGCGCTCCGGTTTCAGGACGCCGCGCTCGATCATGCCCAGCATCCCGGGATAGGTGTGGGCCGCCATCCCGTGGCTGCCGTAGATTTCCAGTTCGCGGGCGACCACCCGGTCCATCGGGATCGGCGGGTGGCGCTGACCGGCCAGGAGCAGGCCGACCTGGACGTGTCTGCCGCGCGTCCGCAGGCTGGCGACCGAGTTGGCGCAGGTCTCGGGGTGCCCCAGCGCGTCGAGCGAGACGTGGGCCCCGCCGCCGGTGAGGTCGCGGACGGCCCCGGCCACGTCGGGCGTCTCCCGGCCGTTGACCGTCAGGGTGGCGCCGAGGTCCCGGGCGAGGCGCAGTTTCCCGTCGTCAATGTCCACGGCGATCACCCCGGCCCCGAGGGCCACCGCGATCATGACGGCCGATAAGCCCACCCCGCCGCAGCCGTGGACGGCGACCCATTCCCCGCCGCGCACCCGGCCCTGCAAGGCGAGCGCCCGGAAGGACGTGGCGAAGCGGCACCCCAGGCTCGCCGCCGTCACGAAGTCCAGCGTGTCGGGCAGCCGCACGAGGTTCCCCTCGGCGTGGTGCAGCGCGACGTACTCGGCGAACGAGCCCCAGTGGGTGAAGCCGGGCTGGAACTGGCGCTCGCAGACCTGCTGGTTGCCGGAGCGGCACTCCGGGCAACGCCCGCAGCCCGAGACGAAGGGGACGGTCACCCGGTCGCCCACCTGCCACGCGCGGACGTGTCGGCCGACCTCCACGACCGTCCCGGCGAGTTCGTGGCCCGGCACGTGGGGCAGGGTAATGTCGGGGTCGTGGCCCATCCAGCCGTGCCAGTCGCTGCGGCACACCCCGGTGGCGCCGACCCGCACGACCACCCCGTCCCCCGGAGGCGCGGGGTCGGGGACGCTGACGAGTTCGGGGCGGGTCTGAAACTCGCGGTAGAGGACGGCCTGCATGGGAAGACTGTAGCGGCGGGAGGGCCGGGGCGCGGGGAGACGGCCCCCGTCCTCGACTTCGGGCCGCAAGCCGGAGGGGCGCGGCGGGAAAGTGTTGGGGAAGTGTTATGCCGAATGAGGGCGGTACGCCGCAGACCGGGTGGCTCTCCCGTTGTTCTCCCCGGTGGGCTGAGCGGTCTATCCGCCGGGCGGCAGGAACGCTTGACCACTGCCGGGCCGACCGTTACAGTCTGGCATAACACCCTACACCTCCACCGCGCCACACCCCGGGTGCGCTCAGCGTTCGTTCTTCCCCGTCCTTCTCCCGTGGAGGCCCGCATGAACCGATTCACCCGTCTGACGCTCGCCCTCGGTGCCGCCCTGACCCTCGGCTCCTCGCTCGCCGTGACGCGCGGCGGGACGATGGTATACGGCCGATACGCGGACTCGCTGTTTCTCGACCCGGTGCTCAACGACGCCAACCTCGACATCTGGATCCTGACCAACCTGTACGACACGCTGCTCCAGCCCACCCCGGACGGCAAACGGGTCAGGCCCGGCCTCGCGTCGAGCTACAAGCTGAGCCCCGATGGCAAGACGATGACGCTGACCCTGCGGCCCGGCCTGCGGTTCGCGGACGGCAGCCCGCTCACCTCGGGCGACGTGAAGTGGTCCCTCGACCGGGCGCGCAATCCGCAGAACGGCGCGTGGAACGGCTCGCTCGCCTCGATCAATTCGGTCACGGCGCAGGGAAACACGGTGACCCTGAACCTCAAGCAGCCCGACCCCACCCTCACGGCGGCGCTGGCGACCTTCAACGCGGCGATCATGCCGCAGAAGTTGTTCAACGCCGCGTCCGGCAAGAACGACGCGGAGAAGGCCCGGGCGTTCGCGGAAAAGCCCATCGGGTCGGGGCCCTTCGTGCTGAGCGAGTGGAAGCGCGGTTCGTACATGACTCTCAAGCGCAACCCCTACTACTGGCAGAAGGGCGAGGACGGCAAGGCCCTGCCCTACCTCGACGCGGTGCGCTTCGAGATCGTCCCCGACGACAACACCCGCATCCTCAAGTTGCAGTCCGGGGAACTCCAGGGCGCCGAGTTCATCCCGCTGTCGCGCGTGGCGGAGCTGAAGGCCAACGCCAGGATCAACATGGAGCTGTTCCCCTCCACGCAGGTCAACTTCATCACCATGAACAACCGGCCCAAGCTCAATAACGGGGCGACCAATCCCCTGTCGGACGTGCGGGTGCGGCAGGCGCTGAACTTCGCCACCAACAAGGACGCGCTGATCCAGGTCGTGACGTACGGCACGGGCAAGCCGATGCGCTCGTTCATGTCGTCCACCACCCCGCTCTTCGCCCCGCAGCGGGGCTACCCGTACAACGCGGCGCGGGCGCGGCAGCTTCTCCAGGCGGCGGGCTACGGAAACGGCTTCGAGGTGTCCTGCCTCGCCACCTCGGGGAGCGCCAACGACCTCGCGCTGCTCACCGCCCTCCAGCAGATGTGGGGGCAGGTGGGCGTGAGACTCAAGATCGAGCAGGTGGACGCGGCGACCAAGACGGCCCGCTACCGCGCCAACGACTTCCAGATGCGCACCGCCGGGTGGACGAACGACATCAACGACCCCAGCCAGATCACGAGTTACTTCGCCATCTACGACAACGTGGAGAGCCTGCACACCGGCTTCAGGAACGCCGAGATCGAGCGGCTTTTCGGGCAGAGCCAGGCGGAGACGAACCGCCAGAACCGCGCTGGCCAGTACCGCCGCATCCAGACCATCTACAACGACGCCGCGCCCATCGTCTTCCTGTACGAGACGCCCTACCCGGTCGCGCTCGCCAAGAACGTGCGGGGCTTCGTGCAGATTCCGCTGGGGAACAACATCTTCACGGCAGCGTCGCTGGAGAAGTGAGGGGCGGGTAGGAGATGAAGAGGTGAGGGGACTGGTTCTCTTGGACGCCCTGCCCACTTACCCCCTCTGCTGCGCAGCTCTGCGAGTCCCAACCTCCCCCACAAGGGAGGAGGAGGAATCAAGCTCTTGCTCGGCGCTCGAACGAGGTGGCGCCGGACTCCCGAATCACGCTCCCAGAGGTTCTTTATGCGATGGACCTACGTCCTCACGCGCCTGCTGCAAATCATTCCCACGCTGATCCTGGCGGCGGTGCTGGTGTTCACGCTCGTGCGGCTGCTGCCGGGCGACCCCGCGAGCGCCATCCTGGGGGACCGGGCCACGCCGGAGATCGTCGAGCGCACCCGGCGTGAACTCGGCCTCGACCAGCCGCTGCCGGTGCAGTTCGCGCGCTTCGTCGGAAGGCTGCTTCAGGGCGACTTCGGGATCAGCACCAGCCTCAAGGTGCCGGTGCTGCGCCTGATCGCCGAGCGGCTGCCCGTCACGCTGTTCCTGACCCTGTACGCGGCCGTTCTCGGGGCGCTCCTCGCGGTGCCGCTCGCGGTGCTGGCGGCGGTGCGGCGCAACACCTGGGTGGACGGCGTGATTCGGGCGGTGTTTCAGGTCGGCCTCTCGCTGCCGGTGTTCTACATCGCCCTGCAACTGCTCACGCTGCTGGGGGCGCGGCTGGGGTGGTTTCCCATCGGCGGGTACGGGGACACCTTCGGGGAGCACCTGTATGCCCTCTTCCTGCCCGCCCTGACGCTGGGCTTCAACCTCGCGGCGGTCCTCATGCGGACCCTGCGCGCCTCGGTGATCGAGGTGCTGACGGCGGAGTACGTGGATTTCGCGCGTGCCAAGGGACTCAGGAGCCGGGTGATCATGACGCGGCACGTCCTCAGGAACGCCATGATCTCCACCGTCACGCTGCTGGGGCTGAACATCGGCGCCCTGATCGGCGGGGCGGTCATCACGGAGACCGTGTTCGCCATCCCCGGCGTCGGGCGGCTGATGGTGGACGCGATTTTCGGGCGCGACTACCCGGTGATCCAGGGCCTGACGCTGACCTTCGCGGTGCTCGTCTCGCTGGTGTTCCTGCTGACCGACCTCGTGCACGCCCGCCTCGACCCGAGGGCGCAGCATGCTTAGGGGAGCGGACGCGGCGGCCACCGCTCCTCTCCCGGTCTCCCCCACCCGGGGGCGCTTGCGGCCCAGGCCCACCCTGCTCGCGGGGCTCGCCATCCTGGGGGTGCTGATCTTCGCGGCGCTGTTTCCCGCCGTGGTCGCCACGCACAGTCCGACCGACTTCGACTACGCGGCGATCCTCAAGCCGCCGAGTGCCGCACACCTCTTCGGCACCGACAACTTCGGGCGCGACGTGTACTCGCGGGTGGTGTACGGGGCGCGCATCGACCTCCAGATCGCGCTCTTCACCACCCTCTTCCCCTTCGTGTTCGGGAGCCTGACGGGCGCGCTGACGGCCTTCACGGGGGGCTGGCCGGACGCGGTGTTCGGGCGGCTGGCGGACCTCGTGGTCGTGTTTCCCTTTCTGGTGCTCGTCATCGCCATCGTCGCGGTGCTCGGGCCGGGGCTCCTCAACCTCTACCTCGCGGTGAGCGCGGTGGGGTGGGTGACGTACTGGCGGCTGGTGCGCGGGGAGGTGCTGGCGCAAAAAAGGGCCGAGTACGCCCAGGCCGCGCGAGTGATGGGCTACAGCTCGGCCAGGACGCTGCTGCGGCACCTGCTGCCGAACGCGATCACGCCTGCCATCGTCTACCTGATGACCGACATGAGCCTGGGTATTCTCCTCGGCGCCTCGCTGGGCTACCTCGGCCTGGGCGCGCAGCCCCCCACCCCCGAGTGGGGCGTGATGGTGGCGGACGGCAAGAACTTCATGGCGAGCGCGTGGTGGGTCTCCACCTTCCCCGGCCTGGCGCTGACGCTGGCGGGGGTGGGCTTCAGCCTGATCGGCGACGGCCTGGCGGACGCCCTGAGGCCCCGGTCATGACGGTCGCGGTGGACACGACGCTCTCGGTGCGCGACCTCCAGGTGCGCTTCGCCACCCCGCGCGGTCCCCTCGACGCCGTGCGCGGCGTGTCCTTCGACCTGCGGCCCGGCGAGGTACTGGGGCTGGTCGGCGAGTCGGGGTCGGGCAAGAGCGTGACCCTGCGCGCCCTGCTGCGGCTGCACCGCCCGCCCACCCAGGTGAGCGGCGAGGTGCGCTGGAACGGGCAGAATCTCCTCGCCCTCCCCGAGGCCCGGCTGCGGGACGTGCGCGGGGGGCAGATCGGCATGATCTTTCAGGAGCCGATGACGGCCCTCAACCCGGTGCTGACGGTGGGCGAGCAGATCGGCGAGAACCTGCGCGAGCACGCCCGGCTGACGGGACGGGCGGCGCGGGAGCGGGCAGCCGAACTCCTCGAACTCGTCGGCATTCCCGCCCCCGCCGCGCGGCTGCGCGACTACCCGCACCAGTTCTCAGGGGGGATGCGCCAGCGGGCCATGATCGCCATCGCGCTCGCCTCCCAGCCGAGAGTGCTCCTGGCGGACGAGCCCACCACTGCCCTCGACGTGACGATCCAGGATCAGATTCTGCGGCTGCTGCTTCGGCTGCGCGACCAGATGGGCATGAGCCTGATCCTGGTCACGCACGACCTCGGGGTGGTCGCGCAGACCTGCGACCGGGTGGCGGTGATGTACGCGGGGAAGCTGGTGGAAACCGCGCCCGTTCTCGATCTCTTCCGCTCGCCGAAGCACGCCTACACCCTGGGGCTGCTGCGCTCGCTGCCGGAGGGCGGAGACCGCCGCGTTCCCCTCCAGCCCATCCCGGGCGCGCCGCCCAACCTGCTCGCGCTGGGCGACGCATGCCCCTTCGTGCCGCGCTGCACCTACGCGACCCTGAAGTGCCAGGTCGGGGAGCCGCCGCTGGAGGAGGTCGCCCCCGGCCGCTTCAGCGCCTGCGTCCACCACGCCGAACTGCCCAGGCCGGAGGTGCGCGCGTGACGGCCTACGAGAACGTGGTCGCCGCCGAGCAGAACGCGCCCGGCGAGGCCATCCTCACGGTGCGGGGGCTGAACAAGTTCTTCCC
Source organism: Deinococcus aetherius (assembly GCF_025997855.1). Classification (NCBI taxonomy): domain Bacteria; kingdom Thermotogati; phylum Deinococcota; class Deinococci; order Deinococcales; family Deinococcaceae; genus Deinococcus; species Deinococcus aetherius. The sequence continues at coordinate 77,497 of NZ_AP026562.1, read as the reverse complement.
GGCGCCGTACTCGCCGCTCGACCGCCTGCGCGGTGTGCCCAGGCGGGTGGTCCGGGCGCTGAACGACGTGAACCTCGACGTGCGGCGGGGCGAGACGCTGGGGCTGGTGGGGGAGTCGGGGTGCGGCAAGTCCACTCTGGCGCGCTGTCTGGTGCGGCTGTACGATGCGGATGGGGGGAATATCACCTTCGAGGGGCGGGACGTGCTGCGTCTGCGCGGAGCCGAATTGCGCGCCTACAACCGCCGGGTGCAGATGATCTTCCAAGACCCCTTCTCGTCCCTCAATCCGCGCATGACCGTGGGGCAGACGTTACGCGAGGCGCTGAGCGTTCACCGGATGCGCCCACCGGGCGAGATTCCCGGTCGGGTGCGCGAACTCCTCGAACTCGTCGGCCTGCCCCCGGAGGCGGAGGGGAGGCTCCCCCACGAATTCTCGGGTGGGCAGAGGCAGCGCATCGGGATTGCCCGCGCGCTGGCGGTGGAGCCGCAGTGCCTCGTCGCGGACGAACTCGTCTCCGCCCTCGACGTGAGCGTGCAGGCCCAGGTCGTGAACCTGCTGCTGGAGTTGCAGGAGCGGCTGGGGCTGACGGTGCTGTTCGTCGCGCACGACCTGCGGCTGGTCCGCCACCTCTCGCACCGGGTCGCGGTGATGTACCTCGGATCGGTGGTGGAGGTAGCGGGGACGGACGACGTGTTCGGGCGGCCAGGGCACCCCTACACCCAGGCCCTGCTCGCCGCCGCGCCGAGGCTCGACCCCGCGCACCGCACCGACGCACCCGCTGTGGAGGGGGAGATTCCCAGCCCCCTGAACGTGCCCAGCGGCTGCCCCTTCCGCACGCGCTGCCCGCACGCCTTTGGCCGATGTGTGGTGGAAAAGCCCGCGCTGCTGGAGACGGACCCCGGGCAGTATGTCGCGTGCCACCTGTACGACCCTCGTCCTGGACAGGTCGCCGGATGAACCATTCCGCCCCTGCCCAGGAGACGGCGCCACGCTTCGCCTTCCACATCGACCGCTCGCTCTCCGTGCCCGTGGGGGTGCAATTGCGCGGGCAGATCGAGTACGGGGTGGCCTGCGGGGAGATTCCGCGCGGGGCACAGATGCCCTCCGTGCGCGAACTCTCGCAGGACCTGGGACTGGCGCACGTGACGGTGGCGGGCGTGTACAAGGAGCTGGGGCAAAAGGGGCTGCTCACCACCCACCCCGGGCGCGGCACCTTCGTCGCGGACGGGCAGGGCAATCCGGCGCGGGACCTCGCGGCGCTGCACCGGGCGGTCGAGCGGCTGCTCGCGGAGGCACAGAGGCTGGGCTTCTCTCCCGAGGAGGTCGCGCAGGTCCTGGGGGCGGGGCTGAGCCGTCCGCGCCCCTCCGGGCGGCCCCTGCGCCTCGCCTTCGTCGGCATCTTTCCAGAGGCGACGCGCTTCTACGTGGACGAGCTGCGCAGGCAGCTTCCGCCGCACGACCGCATCGAGGCCCTCACCGTGCAGGACCTGCTTGATGACACGGTGGCGGCACGCGTCTCGGAGGCCGACCTCGTGATCACCCTCGGGCACCGCGAGGCGCAGGTACGCGACCTGCTGAGCGGGCCCCCGGTGGTGTCGGTGCAGTTCATCCCGGCGGACTTCACCCGCACGGCGCTCGCCGCCCTGAGTCCCCTCACGCGGCTGGGGCTGGTCGTCACCTTCGAGGACTTCCTGCCCACCATGCGGGCGGGGGTGGCCCGCTTCGCCCCGCACATCGACCATGTTCAGGCCGTCACCCTACACAGCCCGGGGCTTTCCGAGTTGTTGCGCGGCAGCGACGTGATCGTCTACGCGACGGGCTCGGAGCGGGTGGTGGCCGAGCTTCCCAGCGGCACCCAGGCCTTCGAGTACCGCCACGTCCCCGACCCCCGCGCGGTGGAGGCGACCCTGCTCCCCTTGATCGAGGAGCGGCGGCTGCATTTGAGCGCCCAAGAGCAAGAAAGGATCCCCGATGCAAATTGACCGCATGAACTGGATGCAGGTCGAGGAGTACCTGACCCGCGACGACCGCTGCGTCCTGCCCCTGGGCAGCACCGAGCAGCACGCCTACCTCAGCCTGTGCGTGGACAACATCCTGCCCTTCAAGCTGGCGCAGGAGGCTGCGGGACCCCTGGGCGTGCCCGTCTTCCCCGTGTTGCCGTACGGGATCACGCCGTATTTCCGCGCCTACCCGGGAAGTGTGACTCTGCGGGTGAGCACCTATCTCGCCGTCGTGCGGGACATCCTCGACGGGCTGCATGAGCAAGGTTTCCGCCGCATCCTGATCGTGAACGGGCACGGCGGCAACTCGCCCGCGCAGGGCTTCGTGGGCGAGTGGATGGCCGACCACCCAGACGCCCGGGTGAAGTTCCACAACTGGTGGAACGCCCCGCGCGTGTGGGAGAAGGTGCAGGCCACCGACCCCAATGCCTCGCATGCCTCGTGGATGGAGAACTTCCCCTGGACGCGGCTGGAGGGCGTGGTGCTGCCGGACGAGGAAAAGGTCATGACCGACCTCGACCGCCTGCGCCTCCTGCCTCCCCGCGAACTGCGCGAGTACCTGGGAGAGGGCAACTACGGCGGCAAGTACCAGCGCCCCGACGAGGACATGCACGCGATCTGGGACGTGGCCGTGCAGGAGACGCGCGAGTTGCTGGAGGGCGGCTGGGGCGAGGACCGGCCAACTGCTCCCGTCGGCTTCGGGCGAGGCCGACAATGAGGCTGCTGGTCTGGGGTGCGGGAGCCATCGGCGGCACCATCGGGGCACATCTGGTCAAAGCCGGGCATAGCGTGACCTTTGTGGACCGTGCGGCGGAGCACGTGGACGCGATGAACAAGGGCGGCTTGCGGATCGAGGGCCCCATCACCGAGTTCACCGTGCCCGCCGTCGCCGCCACGCCCGAGCGGCTGGAAGGGCAGTGGGACCGGGTGCTGCTCTGCACCAAGGCGCAGGACACCGGGGGGGCTGCCGTCGCCCTCGCGCCGCACCTGTCGGACGGTGGGTGCGTAGTCTCCGTGCAAAACGGGCTCAATCCCCTCACGCTGGCGGAACACTTCGGCCAGGAGCGCGTGCTGGGCAGCTTCGTCAACTTCGGCGCCGACTACCTCTCGCCGGGCGTCATCCACTACGGGGGGCGCGGCGCAGTCGTGTTGGGGGAACTCGGCGGAGAGACGAGTGACCGGGCGCGGGAACTGTACGCGTCATTTCAGCAATTCGAGCCGGGCGCCGTCCTGACGCCCAACATCCTCGGCTACCTGTGGAGCAAGCTCGCCTACGGGGCGCAGCTGTTCGCCACGGCCCTCACGAACGACGGCATAGCGGACGCCCTCGCGCGGCCCGAGTACCGCGCCCTCTACAGCGAGATCGCGCGTGAGGTGCTGCGGGTGGCGACTGTCGGGGGGATCCGGCTGGAGAGCTTCAACGGCTTCGATCCCACAGCCTTCCTGCCCGGCGCCTCCGAAGAGACCTCCCAGCGTTCCCTCGACGACATGGTGGCCTTCAACCGGCGGAGTGCCAAGACGCACAGCGGTATCTGGCGTGACCTCGCCGTGAGGAAGCGGCGCACGGAAGCCGACGCCCAACTCGGCCCCATCGTCGCCTTCGGGGAGCGGTGGGGCGTGCCGACTCCCCTGACCGCCCGATTGATCGAACTCGTGCACGACCTGGAGGAGGGGCGGCGGGACTTCGGCAGCGCCAACCTCGACGAGTTGCGCGCCGTGATGGCGGTGCGGGCGTGAGGCGAATCGCGTCCATCTCCGCAACCCGCCTCTTTCTCCTGCTCGCTCTGCTCGGAAAGTTCCTGCGCACGGCACATGAACTTCCGGAGGCTCTATGAACGTCCGCTTCGACGGTCAGACCGTGATCGTCACCGGGGCGGCCCACGGCTTCGGGCGGGCGATCTCCCTCGCCTTCGCCGAACGCGGCGCGAACGTCTGGGCCTGCGACGTGAACCGCAGCGGCTTGGCGATGACCGAGCAGCAGGCGCTCGAAAGGAACTTGCCGCTCAACGTGCGTGTGGTGGACGTGGCCGACCGCGAGATGGTCCGGGAGTTCGTGCGGGAGGCGGGCGCGGGAGAGCGGCTGGACGTGCTCGTCAACAATGCGGGGGGCGTGCTCGGCCAAGTGGGACGGCCCCTTGAAGACATCAGTGAGGACGACTGGCACGCGATCTTCAGGGTGAACGTGGACGGCGCGTTCTACTTCTCGCAGGCCGCCGCGCCGCTGATGAAGGCCCGGGGCTCCGGGCGCATCGTCAACATCTCCAGCGGGGCGGGGCTGGGGGTCAGCCTCACCGGCATTCAGGCGTACGCGAGCGCGAAGGCCGCGCAGATCGGCCTGACGCGGCAGCTCGCGCACGAACTCGGCCCCTTCGGCATCACCGTGAACAACGTCGCGCCGGGCTTCGTGCGGAGCAACCCGACGACGGAAAGGCAGTGGGGGAGCTACGGCGAGGAGGGGCAGAGGAGGCTGGTGGAGGGCATCGCGTTGAAGAAACTGGGGACACCCGACGACATCGCCCACGCCGTCCTCTTCTTCGCGTCCGAGTACGCGGGCTGGATCACCGGGCAGGTGCTCAGCGTGGACGGGGGGAAGTGATGGAGGACGTTCTGGCGTACCTCGAAGGGCGGAAGGACGCGAGCCTCGCGGACCTTCTCGCCTTCGCCTCCATCCCCAGCGTGAGCACCGATCCAGAGCGGCGGGGGGACGTGAGGCGCGCGGCTGAATGGCTCGCGGGCCGCCTCCGCACCGCCGGACTCTCAACGGTAGACATCCTCGAAACGCCCGGTCATCCCGTCGTTTACGCCGAGTGGCTGGGGGCGCCGGATGCGCCCACCGTCCTCGTCTATGGGCACTACGACGTGCAGCCCCCCGACCCTCTGGACCGCTGGCAGAGCCCGCCCTTCACGCCGACCGTGCGGGGCGAACGGGTCCACGGGCGCGGCGTGTCGGACGACAAGGGGCCGCTGCTGATCCCGGTGCAGGTGGCGGAGGCGTTCTTCCAGACGCGGGGAACGCTCCCCCTCAACGTCAAGTTCCTCTTCGAGGGCGAGGAGGAGGTCGGCAGCCCCAACCTGGCGCCGTTCGTGCGGGCACAGGCGGGGCGGCTGCGCGCGGACGTGGTGCTCTCCGCCGACGGGGGGATGTGGCGGGCGGACGTGCCCACGCTGACCGTGAGTTCGCGCGGCCTCGCCGGACTCGAACTCACCCTGCGCGGCCCCGGCAAGGACCTGCACTCGGGGCGGCACGGGGGAGCAGTGCAGAACCCGCTGCACGCGCTGGCCTCGCTGCTCGCCGGACTGCACGACGAGCGGGGTCGGGTAACGGTAGACGGTTTTTATGACGACGTGCAGGAATTGAGTGACGACGAGCGGGCGAGCCTCCGCGCCCTGCCCTTCGACGAGGAGGCCTACCGCGCCGAGGTGGGAGCGCCCGCACTTTTCGGCGAGGCTGGTTCTTCCGCCCTGGAGCGCCTGTGGACCCACCCGACGCTGGAGGTCAATGGGATGTGGGGCGGCTACACCGGGGAGGGCAGCAAGACGGTGTTGCCGAGCGAGGCGCACGCCAAGATCACCTGCCGCCTGGTGGCGAACCAGGACCCGGAGCGGGTGACAGAGGCGGTGGTCCGTCACCTGGAAACGCACCTCCCGCCCGGCGTGACGCTCGACGTTCGCCCCTCCGACCACGGCGCCCGCGCGTACCGCATTCCTGCCGATCACCCCGCCCTGCTGGCTGCCCGCAAAGTGCTGACCCAGGTCTACGGCCAGCCCCCCCTCGAAGTCGGCATGGGCGGCTCCATTCCCATCTGCGAGGTGTTCCAGCGTGAACTCGGCCTGGAGACGGTGTTCTTCTCCTTCGCCGTGGGCGACGAGGACATCCACGCGCCGAATGAGTTCTTCCGCATTCCCCGGCTGTACGAGGGGCAGCGGGCGTGGGCCCGGCTGTGGCAGGAACTCGCGGTGAGGGAGGTGGCCCCGGTATGAACGAACTTAACGCCCAACTCGCCCAGATCAACGACCTTTTGTGCGTGATTAACGTCCTGAACTGGGACGCCCGAACGCAGATGCCGCCGGGCGGGACCGAGACGCGGGGGAGTCAACTCGCCACCGTGAGCGCCATCGCCCAGGAAAGGCTGACCTCCCTGGCGTTGCGAACGGCGCTGGAGGAGGCCGAGGCGAACCTTTCAACCTTGAACGACCGGCAAGCCCGCGCCGTGCGGCAGACGCGCGAGGCGGTGGACCTCCTCTCCCGCATCCCCGAGGGCCTCACCCGAGACCTAGCCGAAACGAAAAACCGCGCTCAGGCGGTGTGGGTGCGGTCCAAGGGGGACAACGACTTCGCCGCCTTCGCCCCCGAACTCGAACGGATGGTGGACCTCAACCGCCGCCTCGCGGACGCCATCGGGTACGAGGAACACCCCTACGACGCCCTCGTTAGGCAGTACGAGCCGGGCATGACGGCGGGGACGTTGCGGGGGCTGTTCGCACAGCTACGGGCGGGACTCCTGCCCCTGCTGAACGAGATTCGCGCCGCCCCCGAGCCGCGAGCCGACTTCCTCACCCGCGACTACCCGGAAGACCGCCAACGCGCCTTCGCCCTCGAAATGGCCCAGGCGTTCGGGTATGACCTCACCCGGGGACGGCTGGACGCCTCCGCCCACCCCTTCGAGATTTCGTTTACCCGCCAGGACGTGCGGATCACCACCCGCTACCGCCACGACTTCCTGCCGGGCGCCCTCTTCGGCACCCTGCACGAGACGGGACACGCGCTGTACGAGCAGAATGTCGACCCGGCCCTCACCCGCACGGTGCTCGCCTCGGACCTGCTGGGGCTGTACGCGGTCGGCGGCGCGAGTTACGGCACCCACGAGAGCCAGTCGAGGCTGTGGGAGAACCGGGTGGGCCGCTCGCGGGCCTTCTGGGCGCACCATTTCCCACGTCTGCAAGAGGTCTTCCCGGAACAACTGGCCGACGTGACCGCTGAGGAGTTCTGGCGAGCGGTGAACCGCGTCCGGCCCTCCCTGATCAGGGTGGAGGCGGACGAGGTGACGTACGACCTCCACATCATGCTGCGCGTCGAACTGGAGATGGCCCTGATCGAGGGGAGCCTGAGCGTGCGCGACCTCCCCGAAGCGTGGAACGCGAAGGTGCAGGAATACCTGGGCGTCACGCCGCCCGACTTCGCCTCCGGGGTGTTGCAGGACATCCACTGGTCGGCGGGCCTCTTCGGCTCCTTCCCGACGTACACGGTGGGGAACGTGATGGCCTCGCAGTTCTACGCGGCGGCGCGGAAGGGGGTGCCCGGGCTGGAGGAGCACCTGGCGCGCGGGGAATACGGGCTCCTGCGCGAGTGGCTGACCGAGCACGTCTACCGGCACGGGCGGACGTACTCCCCCACCGAACTGCTGGAACGCGCCACGGGGGAGGGCCTCGACCCCGCCCCCTACCTCGCCTATCTGCGCGGCAAGTACGCGGGGCTTTATCACCTCACCCCCCAGGGAGAAACGGCATGAGTGAGTCTATTCAGGGCAAGGTCGCTGTCGTCACCGGCGCGTCGTCGGGCATCGGGGAGGCGACGGCGCTCGCGCTGGCCGGGCAGGGGGCGAAGGTCGTCCTGACGGCCCGGCGCCAGGAACGGCTCGAAGCCCTCGCCGGGCGCATTCGGGACGCGGGGGGCGAGGCCGAGGTCGTCGTCGCCGACGCGTCCGACGAGGGGCAGGCGCGGGGGGTGATCGAACACGCCTCCCAGGCGTTCGGCGGGGTGGACATCCTTGTGAACAACGCGGGCGTGATGCTCCTGGGGCCCGTCACGGATGCGGACACCGAGGACTGGCGGCGGATGGTCCACCTCAATCTCCTCGGCCTGATGTACGCCACGCACGCGGCCATCCCCAGCATGAGGGCGCGGGGCGGCGGACACGTCGTCAATATCTCCTCGGTGTCGGGGCGGGGGGCCAGCCCGACCTCGGCGGGGTACAGCGCGACGAAGTGGGGGGTGGGCGGCTTCAGCGAGGGGTTGCGGCAGGAGGTGCGGCTGCACGGCATCCGCGTGACCGTGATCGAGCCCGGCGTGGTCCGCACCGAACTCACCGACCACATCACCCACGGGGAGACGAAGACGACCTACGAGGGCCGCATCGCCCAGATGACCCCGCTGGAGCCGGAGGACATCGCCGCCGCCGTCGTGTACGCGGTCACGCAGCCTCAGCGGGTGAACGTCAACGAGATTCTGATCCGGCCCCTCGAGCAGGGCTGAGGGGGCGCGCCGCTGGCCGCCTCCGGGTCAGCCGCGTCCGGCCAGGTCGGCAGGGGCCAAATGGTCGCGTCGTCGACTACAGTGATGGGTAGGGGCGCGAGTTCCGTCACTCCTCGCTCGCCGTGAGCAGTTCGACCGGCAGGGCGGGGTCAAGGTTCCCGCCGCTGAGCACGGCCACCAGGGGATGAGTTAAGGAGCCTGCTACGAAGGGCTCTCCCGCAGCTTGAAGTGAGTCGGGTCTGGCCCAGCTTCATGCTGCTCAAGGCAGCATGAAGCCTGCTGAGCGACTGGCAGGCCTCCACCTTGTCGAGTTGCCACCTGCTCGACGTCACCCTTACCGCTGGTGGCCTGATCTTGCACGCCCGCGCGGAACCAATGACCGCGGTCTGCCCACACTGTGGAACGCCCAGTGCCCGCGTTCACGGCCACTCCTGGCGTCACCCCCGAGACCTCCCGTGGAGTGACATCGCCGTGCAGGTCGAGTTGAAAGTCCGGCGGCTCCGGTGTGCCAACCCTGGCTGTGCTGCCCGGACCTTTTCTGAAGCGTGCGCCGACTTTCCCCGGCACGCCCAGCGCAGCGCGCGTCTCCAGGAGCGCCAGGTGGCCCTGGGGTTCTCCGTTGGGGCTGAGGCGGGCTCGGTGCTGCTGGATCGCTTCCACATGTCCGCGAGTCCAGACACGTTGCTGCGCACGATGAAACGACAACCACTCCCTCAGCATCCGACGCCACGGGTCCTGGGAGTGGACGACTGGGCCATACGGAAAGGCGTGCGGTACGGCACCATCCTCGTGGACCTGGAGCGCCACCAGGTCGTCGATGTGATCAAGGAACGTAGCGCGGATGCGCTGCGCGACTGGCTCAGCGTCTACCCGGGCATCGAGATCATCACCCGGGATCGCGCCAGCGACTACAGCCGTGCGGGCACCCGCGCAGCGCCACGGGCGCTGCAACTCGCGGATCGCTGGCACCTGCTGTGCAACCTCAGCGGTGTGGTGCAGGAATGGCTGCTCCGCGAACGCCAGCACTGGATGACGGTGGTCGCCCAGGTCAAGGCACAACTCCACCTGCCCAACCCAGAAGCGAGCCCATCGTCTCCGCCCGCAACAATGCCGATCAGCCAGAAAAAACGGCGGGAGCAGTACCGGGAAGTGTTGTTGCTCGACCAGCAGGGGCTCCCTTCCAGGCAGGTCGCGCGACAGACCGGGGTCAAGTACGCCACAGTGCGGTGGTGGTTGAAAGGGGGCGAGGGCGGCCCGGATCGCCGGGGCCCCTTGACCGTCGAACACCGGGACTACGTGGAGAAGAGGTGGCACCAGGGCGGCCACTCGGCGGCTGGGGTGCATCGGGAGTTATTGAGTCTGGGGTACACGGGCTCCATCGACCCCATTCGGTGGATGTGGTACCACCTGGATCTCGAGCAGGGGTTGCAGGAACGGTCTGTGCCTGCTCGTCCACGTGCACGACGCAAGGACGTCAACCTGACGGCGTTGACGCGGCTCCTGACCACCCCCCGTGATGACCTGACGGATGCAGACCGCAGACCAGCAGTTTGTGCAGGGCTGTGCGAGCACAGCCCCCTCGTGAGTCAGGGCTATGCCCTGATTCAGCAATTCCGCCAGCTCTTCGTGCAGGTCAAGGAGGAGAATGGCCCCCACCTCCGAGCGTGGTTGGAGACGGCAGGCGCGGCGACCATTCTGGAAATACGACAACTGGCGGCCAGTGTGCAACGCGATCTTGGAGCAATCTCTGCTGCTGTGACGCTGTCGTGGAGCAATGCGCAGACGGAAGGGCAGGTGACGAAACTCAAGCTGGTCAAGCGGCGGCACTATGGTCGCGCGAGTTTCGAGTTGCTTCGGCGCAGCGTCCTGCTGGCCTGATCGCACGAGCTGCGGGAGAGCCTTTGGGCAGCTTCCTTAGACCACCCCCTGGATCAGCAGCACCCTCTCGCTGAGGTGCGCGGCCATTCACGTCGGGGGGGGAAGCTGCCGTCTCCACGCCGCAGGAACGATGCCCGGCAGCGGCCCTGGTTCCTGCGACCTGGTCCTGGCGCGACAGCACGGGCCCACCCGGGGCCGCCCGCTGCGTAGTCGGGCGCCACCCGGTGGCCGGGGCCACGTCACGGGCGACGGTCTCCAGCAGGCGGGTGTTGTACGCCACGCCGAGCTGGTTGGGCACGGTCAGCAGCAGCGTGTCCGCCTCGCGCACCGCCGCGTCCCGGCTGAGCTCCTCGGCGATCACGTCCGGCTCACCGATGTAGCTGCGGCCAAAACGAGCCCGCACGCCTTCCAGCTCCCCGATCTGGTCCCGGGTCGAGCCCCGGCCGAACACCTGGCGGTCAAAGTCCGTGACGATAGGCAGCACGCTGCGGCTCACGGACACCCGCGGTTCGCGCTCCCAGCCCGCCTCTCGCCAGGCCTCGCGGAAGACGGCGATCTGCTCGGCTTGCAGTTCGTCAAAGGGCATGCCGGTGTCCTCGCTTAGCAGCGTCGAACTCATCAGGTTCAGGCCCTGCTGGCCCGCCCATGTGGCGGTCTGCCGGGTCCCGGAGCCCCACCAGAGGCGTTCGCCCAGGCTCCGGGACTGGGGCTGAAGGGCCAGCAGGGCCTGGGATGGTACGCCGCCCGCGTCCGCATGCACGAGGGCCGCGCCAGAGGTGGCCGCGCGGAAAAGGGCCGTCTTGGCCCGGGCGAGGTCTGCGGCCGTCTCGCCCTCACCGGGGACGTATCCGAACGCTTCCGAGCCGTGAAACGCCGTCTCGGGTGACCCGCGGCTCAGGCCCAGTTGCAGCCGTCCGCCGCTCAGCAGGTCCGTGACGGCGGCCTCCTCGGCCATGCCGAGGGGGTTCTCGTAACGCATGTCGATGACGGCCGTGCCGATCTCGATGCGGCTCGTCCGCGCGGCGATGGCGGCCAGCAGCGGGAACGGCGCCGAGAGCTGGCGCGCGAAGTGATGCACCCGGACGAACGCGCCGTCCAGGCCGAGTTCTTCCGCCACCACCGCCAGCTCGACGGTTTGCAGCAAGGCGTCCCGGGCGGTCGGGGTCTGTGAGCCCGGGGCCGCCTGCCAGTGGCCGAAGGTGAGGAAACCGATTCGTTTGTCGTGCACCGTGTACCTCCGGGGATTAGGGCTTCCAACGAGGGGTGGGGGATGGGGCCAGTGTCCGGCGCCGTCGACGCACCTCTTGCTTCCTGCTCACGGTGCTTCCTGACCTGGCCTGTTCGGGCGGGGCCGCTGCCCATGCACGGTGTTTGTCCCCATCGGGTTCAACGGTGGTGAGGAGGCTGAAGAAGCGTGTCCCAGTCCCTGCTGATCTTGAACCAGAAGGGGCCGGGCAAGCACGGAAACTTTCCCATGCCCGCCCGGAGACAGTCCGACTTAGGCCCTGCGGCGTGTCCAGGGACGCGGGCATGAGTAGACCCCCGGCCTCAGCCGTCCCGGTTTGGCCCTCACGCGCCGGAGGAGGACACCTGGATCTCCTGCGGCGGGCTCGTCGTCTCCCGGGCTGTCTTGAGGGCCTTCGTCCACCAGCTCAGTTCCTCGAGCAGCGCCGTCACGGTGGGTTCGAGGTACGTCACCTCGTCCAGGCTCTTGCCCTGTTGCCACGCCGCGAAAAAGTCCCCGCCCTGAATGTGCACCGCCGCCCGCAGGGGCGCCATCTGCAACTCCACCGCAATCCCCCGCAGGTGCTCGATGGCCCGCGCCGCCCCCACCGACCCATAGCCCACAAAGGTCACCGGCTTCTTGTTCCACTCGGGATAGGCGTAGTCGAGAGCGTTCTTGAGGGCGGCGGTCGGCGCGTGGTTGTACTCGGCGACGATCAGGACGTAGCCGTCGAACTCGGCGAGCTTGCGTTGCCAGCGCTGGCCGACCTCATTCTGGGTAGGGGCCCAGGCGTTGGAGGCGACCTCGTTGAACAGCGGCAGCGGGAAGTCGCGCAGGTCGAGGACCTCGAAGTCGAGGTCGGTCCTGGCGGAGGCGCGCTTCATGAACCACTCGGTGGGCTTGTCGGCGAAGCGGGTGTCGCGGGTGCTGCCGATGATGACGGCGATCCTGGGGTTCGTCATGGTCTTCTCCTGGAGTGGGGGCGGGGGGACGGACGGTCGCGGGGCGGACGGGCGGCCATAGAGCTGTTGCAGCAGCCGCTGGAGAAAGCCGGGTTTGGGTTCAGTCATGGGGACTCTGGGGCCAGGGAACTGGCGGCGAGGGCGCTGGCGACCGTCGAGGGCACGGACCGCAGCCGCAGCCGGTTGCCCGCCGGGTCACGCACGAGGAAGCCCGCGTGGTCTTCGGTCACCGGAACCCCCGCGTCCCGCAGCCTGCGGGTCACGGTCTCCAACTCCCGGACGCTTGACAGCTCGATGGTGACGTGACGCAGCCCGAGCGCGCCCTCGGGGGCCCGCGGCCCGCCGCGGCTGTGCCAGGCATTGTTCCCGACGTGGTGGTGATACCCGCCCGCCCCGGCAAAGATCGCGTCCATCGCGTCGGCGGTGATGTCAAAGCCGAGCACTCCCTCGTAGAACGCATGGGTTGCGCGGGCATCGGCCATCTTGAGGTGCACGTGGCCCATGCGCGTCCCCACGGGGGCGCCCTGCCAGCCCGCGTCGTCCGGAGCGAGAGTGCCGAGCAGGCCCGGGATATCGATGGCGCTCCGGTCGAAGGAGGTGAATTTCCCATCCTTGAGGGGCCACTGCTCACGCGGCCAGTCGTGATAGACCTCGACGCCGTTGCCCTCCGGGTCGCTCAGGTAGAACGCCTCGTGTGTGTGGTGATCGGACTGCCCCAGCCGCAGCCCCAGGGCCGCAGCGTGTTTCAACCAGCGGGCGAGGTCGGGACGGGTGGGGAACGCGAGGGCGAGGTGGTACAGGCCGGTCGCGTTCTCCGGCGGGAGGGACGCGGCGGGACCGTGCGCCAGCGTGACGAGCGGGTGGTCGTCCGGCGTGCCGAGGACCGCGCCCTGTCCTTCCCGGGCAAGGAGGGTGAGGCCGAGCGCGACCTCGTAGAAGCGGGTCATGGGGCCAGGGTCGCGGACGGTCAGGGCGACCTCTCCCAGGGTCAGGTTCGGGTCGATGCGGGAGACCGGTGTGGCCGTGTGAGCAGGGCTGGTCATGGGTGTCCGTTCCTTCAGGCCGTCTTGGGGCCACGCCGCGCGTCGAGCGAGAAGGCACCGGGGCCAGTCAGGGCCAGGGCCACACTCGCGGCGAACAGGGACAGCACGAACTCCACGCCGTTCGGGGCGAAGAAGCCGACCTTGCCATGCACGAGCAGCATCGCCGCCAGCATGTCTACGGCGAGCAGCGCCCCGGCAAAGCGGGTGAACAGGCCGAGGATCAGCGCGGCGCCGCCCACGAGTTCGAGGGCGCTGATCAGGGGCGCGGTCAGGGTGGGCAGGGGGGCGCCCATCTGGGTAAAGGCGCCGGTCGTGCCGGGGAGGCCGAACACGAAGAACTTCTGGAGCCCGTGCGCGACGAAGATCACGCCGATCAGGACCCGCAGGACGGTCAGGCCGAGGGCGAGATTGGGGGCAGAGGTGCGCGGAAGGGTGGTCATGGTGGTCTCCTGGGAGGGCGTGAGTTACCGGGCGGCGGTGCGGAGGCGGACGGTGATGCCCCAGGGGTCGGTGGCGAGCAGGCCGCCTGGGGTGGGCGTGCCGGGGAAACCGGCCTGTCCCAGGCTGTCGGCGGTGGCGTGCAGGGTGGTGTCGTCGGGCAGGATCAGATCCCAGCTCAGCAGACGGGCGTCGTCCTCGCCGGAGGGAGCCGAGCCCACCGCCCAGGTGTTCAGGCCGAGGTGGTGGTGATACCCGCCCGCGCCGAGGAACAGGGCGCCCGGCCAAGACCACGTGACCTTGGGGAAGCCGAGGCCCTCGTGGTAGAAGCGCGCGGCCCCCTCCAGGTCGCCGACATAGAAGTGCAAGTGCCCGAGGGTGGTGCCGAGGGGGAGACCCTGCCAGGGCGTGTCGCCCGCAGTCTCCATCAAGGCCTTCAGGTCGAGGGGGTCGCCGCCGCCGCCGATCTCGCCGTCCTCGGTGACGCGCCACTCGTCCCGGGGACGGTCGCGGTACACCTCGATGCTGATTCCGTCCGGGTCCTTGAGGTAGGTCGCCTCGCTGTAGTGGTGATCGGACTGCCCGACGTGCACGCCGAGACCCTGGGCGTGGCGCAGGAAGCGGGCCAGGTCAGCGCGGGTGGGGAGCAGGACGGCGAAGTGGTAGAGCCCCAGCCGTCCGCGGTGCGGGGCGTACCGGACACCCCTCTTCTCGCGGAGTTCGAGCAGAACCTGACCGTCGGGGGTGCCGAGGCGAGCAAAGTACTGCCCGCCCCCTTCACCCTGCTCGTGAAGGGTGAAGCCGATGACACGCGTGTAGAAGTCGAGGGAGGCGCCCAGGTCGGCGATCTGGAGGGTGACCAGCCCGAGGCGAATTGTACCGGGCAGGGTGTGGTGCGGGGCGTTCACCCCGATGCGGCTTTGAGGCAGTTGCCGGTAGGGAACGGTCGGCGGCCTGATCATACTCAACTCCTTGTTCAACACTTAGGTAGTACAACACCTATTAGGGAAGCGAAACGGCAACCCTACTCCGGATTCAATCGTGAACGAATTTGAGTCAGGGTCTCGATCAGGGAGTAAAGCTGACCTGGCGTAAGATGCCCGAACTGCCGCTGGTTCAGGGCGGCGACCGGCTCATCCAGCTCGTCCACCAGCGACCTGCCCTTCCCGGTGAGCACTGTGGGAACGCAGCGGCGGTCGCTGGCGCTGCGTTCACGCCTGACCAACCCGGCCTCCTCCATCCTGTCGAGGAGGCGGGTGACATCGGGCATCCGGCTCAGGAGACGTTCCCTAATGTCGTTGCGGCCAAGCCCCTCCGGCCCCGCACCGCGCAGGATACGCAGGACGTTGTACTGCGTTGAGGTCAGGCCGTACTGGCGGTAGAAGGCGTCGTTCTGGTCGTCGAGAAGTTGGGTGGTGCGGTAGAGGTTGAGCGCCGCTTCCTCTTCCAGACTGCGGAAGGGGCGCTGTTGCTGAATCTCCTCGCGCAACGTCGCGCTCATACCGGCTATGGTAGGTGTTAAAACACCGAGCGTCAAGGGTGGATGGGCCATCGGGCAAGCCACACCGGGGCAGCGTGCAGGCGATGGGGCTCAGTGCGGCTGGCCGACCCCCCACCAGGGAAGATTCGCGTACGGATAGTGCTCCTCACGTCCTTCTCTCAGGGCCGCGTAGAACTCCGGGAAGTTGTACCGGGGCCGATACCCCAGCAGGTTCCTGGCCTTCTCGATGGACCAGTACACGTCCCCCCACATCCGCGCCAGTTCGTCGATGTTCCCGCCGCGCTTCTCGACCAGCGCCGAAAGACCGGGGTAAGCGGCTTCCAGCAGTGCCCTCGGTTCCCTTCGCCACTCCGGGAGTTGTTCCCGCGTAAAAGGCACCTCCGCCATGATGTTGAACGCGTCACAGGTGATGGTGTCGTTCTGCAACCCCAGCAGGAATGCCTGGGCCACGTCGCGGTCGTCCACCCCGCCCTTGAGCAGCCGGAAGCCGTAGCGAATGAAATCCTCTGGAACGAACATCCCCAGGCGGTACGAGATGGTCTGGATGCCGTGGGCACGCTGGTAGAACCCCGCCACCTCCTCGCAGAGCACCTTGGTCAATCCGTAGAAGTCCCTGGGAAGAAGGGGCAGGTTCTCGGTGACGACAGCGAAGCCGTCCTCGGGGACCACAACGCTCTCTCCGTAGACCCCCATGGTGCTGCACAGGAGGACCTTCCTGACGCCGTGTTCTTTCGCAGCCTCATAGACGTGGGACGTACCTTCGACATTCAGCTTCCAGAACTCATCCCGGGAGTGATGAGCGAGGTGAACGCCGTGCAGGGCTGCCCCATGAACGATGGCGTCCATGCCTCCTGCTGCCCGAAAGACGTCCGCCTTGTTGGTCGCGTCTCCCTGGACGAAGGCGAACGGAGTCTTCAGAGGGCGGAAATCCATCAGCAGGGGCGTATGCCCGCTCTCTGCCAGGGCGGGGGCCAGCACTCGCCCCAAGTTGCCCCCTGCACCGGTGATCAAGACGTTCATCGTTTAGCGCCTCCCCAACCTGCACTCGCTCCCCACGGACTGTTCAGGACTCCGGTAACGCCACCACCGTTGAATCGTGCGGTCGGACGGCCTGAGCTGCCGAGGACCCACTCGGGGACCCTCACGGCCACCCCACCTCATTCAGGGGCGTCACGATCACCTCGTTGAGGACCAGTTCGGAGGGCGCTACGCACATCCACACGAGCAGGTCCGCTACCCGGTCCGGAGGCAGCGCGTCCGCAGGCGAAGGGGTGTTTTGGCGCTCCCCGCCGCGTGATTTGGGGTCGAAGGTCCCGCAGTGGGTCGCCATGCCGCCCGGGTACACCACGGAAGCGCGGATGCCGTGCGGCTTGCCCTCGGCCGCGAGCGCCTGCGTGAACCCGGTGAGGCTGAACTTTGAGGTACAGTAAGCACTCGCATCCGCCCACCCCCGCTTGCCCGCCACCGACGAGACATTGATGATGGTACTCCGTCCCGCGCGTTGCATGTGCCCGAACGCCACCTTGGATAGCAGAAAGGGTGCCCGCAGGTTGACGCCCAGCACCCGGTCCCAGTCCTCCACGTCCAGGTCCACCACGGGACCGGGCACGTCGGTGCCCGCGTTGTTGATCAGGATGTCCAGGCGACCGAGCCCCTCCACGCCGGGTCCCACGGCATCCAGGAGGGCGGCGCTGTCGGCCAGGTCCACGGCGGATACCTCAGCACGCCGTCCGAGCGCCTGGACTTCATCGGCCACCTTCCGCAGGTCCGCCTCGCCGTGGGCGAGCAGGATCAGGTCGGCGCCGCCGCGCGCCAGACCAAGGGCGGTGGCGCGGCCCAGCCCGCTGCTCGCGCCTGTGACCAGCGCGACCTGGCCGAGCAGGGCACCTGGCTGAGGGGTCACCCCACTCTCCGTGCTCATGCCGGGGTCCCTCCTGCCGTCACTTGTTCGATCAACCGCAGGTCCTCTTCGCTCAGGAGTGGGCGGATGGAGGCCGCGACGTTCTGCTCGACCTGCTCGGGGGTCTTGGCGCCGGGAATGGCGACCGACACCGCCGGGTGGTTCAGCACGAACCGTAGGGCGAGCTGGCCCAGACTCCGCTTGGCAGAGGCCAGGGAGCGTAACGCCTCGACCTGCGCGAGTTGTTCCTGATACCAGGCCTCCTGCGGCCAGTTCCGCCGAATATCCCCGTCCGGGAACTGGGTGTCCTGCGAGAACTTCCCGGTGAGCATCCCCATGCGCAGCGGTCCGCGCACCACCACGCCGATGCCGTGCTCCTGGCAGTACGGCAAGATGTGCCCCTCCGCCTTGCGGTTGAGCAGGCTGTAATCAAGTTGCACCACGTCAAGCGTCCTGCCCTGGTTGAAGTGCCGCACGTACTCGGGATCATCGGTAGAGACGCCCACCGCCCGCACCCGGCCCTCACGCTTGAGTTGACTGAAGGCCGTGACGAAGGCCTCGGTCTCCCGGGGGTCGTTCCACCAGATGTGGTCGAAGTACACGTCGATGTAGTCGGTCTCCAGACGCCTCAGGCTGTCCTCGAAGGCTCGGACGACTTTCTCCGACGCGTCGTAGACGGGTTCCCGCTTGGGGTCGCGGTGGTGCCCCATCAGGCCGCCCTTAGTGGCGACAACGACCTGATCGCGCCTGCCCTTGAGAAGCTTCGTCACCAGCGTCTCGCTGTGGCCGTTCCCGTACACGTCGGCGGTATCGATGAAGTTCACGCCCAGTTCGAGGGCGCGTTCCATCGCGCGCGTGGAGGCCTGATCCTCCACCGGGCCCCAGGCGTCGCCGCCGATGGCCCAGGCGCCGAAGCCGACTTCTGAAACCCGAATGCCGGTCTTGCCGAGTTCACGGTAGTGCATGCTGGAAACCTCCTGGTCTTAAAGCCGATCTCGCTGGATAAGTGGGTGAGCCGCCGCAGCACGTCGAAGGCCAAGTACGGTCTCTCATGAGGAGGCGTGCTCCCGATCCAGGGTCTTGAGCACGCGACTGACATCCCCCAGGCAGCAGGAGCCCTGGGGGTTGTTGACTTCACAGCCGCAGCGACCGGCCTGAACGTGCGCCCGGATCTCCCTGACCACACCGTGTCCCTCTTCCATCTGCCAGGCATGCAGGAGTGCCCCGCGCGTCCAGCCGAAGCAGTAACAGAGGGGCACGTCATCTCCGGGGTCCTTCTGGTACACCGGGACCTTCAGGTCGGCGGTGCGGTAGGCCCGCGCGGGGCTGTAGTACACGACCTCGCAGGTGGGGTCAGGGCAGAAGCGGTAGGTCTGGTCCGGTTCCAGGGTGGCGAGCGCGCTTGGCGTGAGCAGGGCTTTAAGGGTGACGAGGGGCGTGATCCGGCCTGGCGTACCGCTGACTGGACAGCGTGCCGGGTCCTGTTCCAGTGGGGTGGGAAGGCAGCAGGACTCGTCCACGCCTCAGGCTAAAGTCTCCCGTCAGGGGGAGAGTCAAGCTTCAGCCCTGAGGATTGAGGTACACGCACCCGGGGGAATCGCACACCGGGTCCGGGTGAGCCTGAGCATAGGTCAGGCGCTCCACGAGCACGCCTTCGAGGGCCTGAAGTTGGGCGAGCTGCACGCGCACGGCGACCAGGTGCGCTGCCAGGGCCTGCTGCACCTCCGAGCAGGGTTTGGTGCCCTGGGCCTGGGCACCCAGGACACGCGCGATTTCTTGCAAGGAGAACCCGACCTGCTGGGCCGAGCGGATGAAGCGGACACAGGAGGTCGCATCGGGACCATACACCCGGTAGCCGGTGTCCCGCCGCTCGCACGGCAGCAGGCCCAGATCGGTCCAGTACCGCAGGGTCTTGACCGTCTCCCCGGTGATTTGCGCCAGCCGTCCGATGGAAGCCCCACCGCTCTCATACCTCACCGCCCCAGTGTAGGTTCCTGTTCGGCCCGGGCAGGATGACCTCAATGCTGTCCGGCGCCCAAGGTTCCCCTGTGGGGAAGAGGGGTTGCCAGAATGGTCCACCAGAGGGCTAGCCCGCAGTTCAACCCGGATTCCTTGGCCCAGTGGTCTGGGGTCCCGGCTTTAGGGAGGGTTAAATAACTGGAGGTCCAACATCTGATGTGGTGCGGGGCGCCTACACCTCAGTGACACGGAGGGCTGTTCGGGATGAGCACGGCCCCCGGTTCTCCCGGAGGTCACCATGAGGAACACGCCATCCATCAAATCTCTCCCCCTCGTTCCGCCACCAGATCTTCTTCCCCTGGAAGACAGGCCGACGGACCTGGGCGGGCGACTCAACATGTGGGAAGCCAATCTCGTCTGCTGGTGGGCCCGGCACGGGATTACCCTCCTGCGGCTCTCCCTCGGCCTGATCTTCTTCTGGTTCGGGGTGCAGAAGTTCTTCCCGGGGCTCAGCAGTGCGGAAGCTCTGGCGACCCGGACCATCTCCTTCCTGACGTTCGGTTGGGTTCCACCGCAGGTAAGTCTTCCCGTGCTGGCAACCTGGGAGTGTGCCATCGGTCTGGGACTGCTCACCGGCCGCCTGCTCCGTCTGACGCTGGTGCTGCTGTTCGTGCAGATGGCGGGCACGTTCCTCCCGCTGCTGTTCTTTCCCCATGAGACCTTCAAGATCGTTCCCCTGGTCCCGAATCTGGAAGGGCAGTACATCCTCAAGAACCTGGTGCTCGTCTCGGCCGCATTGGTGGTCGGCGCAACGACCCGGGGTGGACGACTGATCGCGGATGGCAAAGCGGCACAGACGGCGGAGCGGACGCAAGCCCTCCATCAGCGCTTCCGGCGCCGGTTCCGCCGCGAGCCCTGACGGCCGCCCCACCCCCTGACACAGGGATGGGGGGAGAGCGGTGAGGTGAACCTGGACTCGCCCGGCAAAGGCTTGAAGACCCGTTGCGCAGTTGAGGGCAGATCAGGCACAGTAAGGAAATGTTGCGGGTGGACAGGCTCACCCAGCGGTCTCGGTCGTTTGAATCGTTCTGCGGCTTGACCCCTCAAGAGTTCCACGCGCTCGCAACCGAACTCGAACCCCTCTGGGAACGTGCTCACCGCGCGTCCCTGCTGCGGGAGGGACGTCAGCGTCGCATTGGGGCAGGACGACAGTTCAAGCTTGATGTGCCCCACCGGCTGCTGCTGACTTTGGTGTACCTGCGGCACTCGCGCGACCTGCCTGGAAGGGAGCCCCTGCTGGTCGAGCAACAACACTTCCCGGTACTGCTCCCGCCGTTTTTTCTGGCTGATCGGCATTGTTGCGGGCGGAGACGATGGGCTCGCTTCTGGGTTGGGCAGGTGGAGTTGTGCCTTGACCTGGGCGACCACCGTCATCCAGTGCTGGCGTTCGCGGAGCAGCCATTCCTGCACCACACCGCTGAGGTTGCACAGCAGGTGCCAGCGATCCGCGAGTTGCAGCGCCCGTGGCGCTGCGCGGGTGCCCGCACGGCTGTAGTCGCTGGCGCGATCCCGGGTGATGATCTCGATGCCCGGGTAGACGCTGAGCCAGTCGCGCAGCGCATCCGCGCTACGTTCCTTGATCACATCGACGACCTGGTGGCGCTCCAGGTCCACGAGGATGGTGCCGTACCGCACGCCTTTCCGTATGGCCCAGTCGTCCACTCCCAGGACCCGTGGCGTCGGATGCTGAGGGAGTGGTTGTCGTTTCATCGTGCGCAGCAACGTGTCTGGACTCGCGGACATGTGGAAGCGATCCAGCAGCACCGAGCCCGCCTCAGCCCCAACGGAGAACCCCAGGGCCACCTGGCGCTCCTGGAGACGCGCGCTGCGCTGGGCGTGCCGGGGAAAGTCGGCGCACGCTTCAGAAAAGGTCCGGGCAGCACAGCCAGGGTTGGCACACCGGAGCCGCCGGACTTTCAACTCGACCTGCACGGCGATGTCACTCCACGGGAGGTCTCGGGGGTGACGCCAGGAGTGGCCGTGAACGCGGGCACTGGGCGTTCCACAGTGTGGGCAGACCGCGGTCATTGGTTCCGCGCGGGCGTGCAAGATCAGGCCACCAGCGGTAAGGGTGACGTCGAGCAGGTGGCAACTCGACAAGGTGGAGGCCTGCCAGTCGCTCAGCAGGCTTCATGCTGCCTTGAGCAGCATGAAGCTGGGCCAGACCCGACTCACTTCAAGCTGCGGGAGAGCCTACGAAATGCAAAGTGAGCGGACTCACAAGCAGTGGGCAAGCACGGCGAAGGGTTGCCGTGGTCCCACGGCTGCTCCTGAGGCCATTTACAGTGAAACCATCTCACCCAGGTGTCGCTGCCCGGCCAGCCTGAGCAGGTGCCCAGCTAAGGCGGTGTCCTGAAAGGACACACCCGTCGAGTCGAACACCGTCACCTCCTGTGGACTCTCCCGACCGGGTTTCAACCCCGCGCACACCTCGCCTAACTCCGCGTGGATGTGCTCGGGGCGCAGGAAATGCCGGGCGACCAGCTGCTGCATTTCCCCGATGGTCAGGCTCTGGGTCCGGCGATCCACCACCAGCTTGGCCGCCGCGACCAACTGAGGGTCCAGTTCCTGCTTCCCCGGGGCATCCGAACCCACCGCGTTGATGGGCGTACCCGGTGCAATCCACTGTCGCCAGATGATGGGCTCCTCGGCTGGCGTGACTGTGAGCACGATGTAGGCGTCCTCGCACGCCGACCGTCCGTCCGGCACGGCCCGCAGGGTGAGGCCCGGTAGGTCTGCCGCTGCCACAAACGTTTCGGCGCGCTCCCGGGTGCGTGACCAGACCCGCACTTCGGTGAGTGGCCGCACCTCCCGAAGTGCCCGAAGCTGTGCCAGCGCCTGCCCACCTGTGCCGAACAGCGCCACCACCCCAGCATCCGGGCGGGCGAGCACACCCGGCGGCCACGGCTCCCGCCGCGGCAGTGCGGGCCTCCGTAATGGCATTGGCCGCCAGCAGCGCGGACGGCTAGCCGGTCAAGGGATTGCCCACCAGCATGACGGCGCTGTGGGTGGGCAGGTTCCGCCCGGCATTGTCCGGGTAATACGACCCCATCTTCAGGCCGAACACCAGGAGGTGTTCGGCCAGGTGGAGGTGACTGGTCTTGATGCTGTACTGCCCGCCGCTCAGGGAATGGCCCACCACGGGCAGCACGGTGGCCTGCCCCTGTCCATCCGCCGTGAACGCAGCGCGGACGATCTCAATGACCTCCCCATAGTTCAGGAGCGAACGAATGACGGCGTCGCTGAGGACCATCAGGGGCAGCGAGGCGTGGCTCACGCCCCCTCCCCGGCCAGGAGGTGTACCAGCAGATCGGGATCGAGGTTGCCGCCACTCAGCACGGCCACGAGGGGACCCGTCCCCCCGAGTTCTGCACGGTGGTACAGCGCCGCCGCCAGAGGAACGGCCCCACTGGGCTCCGTCACCAGCCGGGTCCGCAGGGTCGTGTCGCGTACGGCACGCCGCAGCTCGGCCTCGCTGACGGTCACGATGTCATCCACGAAGGCCTGGATATGGTGCCAGTTCAGCTCCCCCAGGTGCTGCACGCGCAGACCGTCGGCGAGGGTACGTCCCACCTGCTCGGCGGTGTACGTGACACGCTGCCCTGTCTTGAAGCTGTCATGGGCATCGGCGGCCACCTCCGGTTCCACCCCGATCACGCGCACGTCTGGACGCTGGAGTTTCAGTGCGGCGGCCACCCCGGAGAGCAGACCACCGCCACTGACGGGCACCAGCACCGTGCCGACCTCGGGCAGGTCCTCCAGAAGTTCGAGCCCCACCGTGCCCGCCCCCGCGATGATGCGCGCATCATCATACGGGGGGATGGGCGTCAGGCCGCGTTCAGCCTCCAGCTCCCCCGCCTTCAGGGCGCGTTCCTCGCTGGCCGGCCCGACCACAATCACTTCCGCGCCGAACGCCCAGGTCATGTCCAACTTCAGCTTCGGGGCATTCTCCGGCATGACGATCACAGCGGGAATGCCCAATTGCCCGGCGGCGTAGGCGACTGCCTGTGCATGATTGCCGCTGGAATGAGCGACCACACCCCGCTTCCGCTCCTCCTGGGACAGCGAAAGGAGGGCGTTGAACGCCCCTCGCAGTTTGAATGCCCCGGTGGGCTGCAAGCTTTCGGGCTTGAGCCAGAACTCTTCCAGTGGGAAGGGAACGAGGGGGGTGCGGACGACGTGACCACGCACCCGGGTCTGCGCCGCCCGGAGTTCTTCCAACGTGATGAGGGTCACCTTCCAATCCTCCTGCCCGCAGTTCACAGCCTGGGCGTGTTAGTTCCCCGGCCAAGCGGGGTGACGGCACGAGAGACCGAGGGTTCCTCATTCATCCGTCGCGCCTCGCGGCTTTCCTGACCCTGGGCCCGGTCAGGGACGATGACGAAACGGGGCCGGGCTTCGCTACCGTCTCCCCTGCCCCAGCGCCGCGTCGCGGTAGAAGCGTTCAATCCCCAGCGCGATGGCCTGGGCGAAGCGTTCGCGCCCGGCCGCGCTCATCAGCAGGCGCAGGTTGCCCTTGTCGGTCAAGAAGGCCGTCTCGACGAGCACGCTGAGTTGGGCGGTGGGCCGGGTCAGCGCGAGGTTCTGGTAGTGGACCCCGTCGTTGCCCACCTCGGGCAGCACGCTCACCAGGCTCGCTTGCAGCGCGTCCGCCAGCGCGCGGGCCTGCGGCTGGTAGTAGTACACGCCGCTGCCGCGCCGGGTGCGGGGGTCTACCCCGTCGGGCAGGGCGTTGGCGTGGACGCTCACGAGCAGGTCGGCGTCCCTGCTCTCGGCGAGCAGCGGGCGGTCGTAGATGGGCACCGTCACGTCCGAGTCGCGCGTCAGGACGACAGTGGCTCCCCTCTCCCGCAGCAGTTCCGCCACCCGCAGGGCGATGGGGAGCGTGAGGTTCTTCTCCGGCACCCGCAGCGGACCCGCCCCGCCGAGTTCGTCTCCCCCGTGGCCCGGGTCCACGACGATGGTCCGGCCCCGCAGCGGCGCGCGGGCGTCGAGGGCCGGGGCATTGCGCACCCGCAGCACCAGGGTCGTGCCCTCGTAGGTCGCGTCGTAGCCCCAGGGGGCGCCGCTGAGGTCCACCCGCACGCGGGCCACGCCGTCGCTCTCCTGGGTCCAGCGCACGTCGCGGATCAACCCGTTCGGGAAGTCGGAGACGATGTAGTCCACGTCCGCCACGCTGGAAAAGAGCCGCAGGTCCAGGCTGGACTCCCCACGGTTCACCTGCTGCTCCACCGTGAAGGGCACGCGCAGCGGCAGGTCCAGCCGCACCTCGGAGTGGGTGGGTCCCGCCTTCACGTCGATCTGGGTGAAGACCGCCCGGGGAAGGGGCATGCCCTCGGGGCGCAGGGTCAGGGTGGACTTGGGGGCGTTGAGGGTCAGCGTGCCCGACGCCCGCACCACGAACGTGTTGCCCTCCTCGCCCACGACGACGGCCAGGGCGCCCGGCCGGGGAAAGACCACGTAGTTGCGACCCGCCCCGTTGCGCCACACGAAGGTCCCCGCCTGGAGACCCCGCCCCGGGATGGTCGCCGTGACCTCCGCCACCCGGGGGCCCGTGCCGGTCACGCTGAGCTTCCCGGGGCTGGTCGCCGTGGCCGCGCTGCCGTCCGGGGCAGCCAGGGTAAAGGCCACGGTCGCGGGAGAGAGCCGCTCGGGCAGGAGGAAGGTGCCCTCGTAGCGGCCCGGCGCCGTCTCGGTCATGGCGAAGGGGCCGAAGCTCCCGACCGAGAAGGTGGCCTTGCCCCCGGCCGTCCCCGTGAAGGCGACCGGCACGGCCTGCCCCTCCAGACCCTGCGGCTGGACGTAGGCCACCCGGTCCCCGGCGGGCAGCAGGCTGGAGGGCACGATCTGCGCCGCGCCCGTGGGAGGCTGCGGCGGCGCGCTCGTCACCCGCAGCTCCTGCCGGGCCGCCTGGCCGCCCTGACTGGATTCGAGGGCCAGGACGTTCTCGCCGGGCTTCAGGGGCACCCACTCGATGAAGAGGCCGTCGGCCCCGACCTCGACCGGCTGGCCGTTCAGGGTGAGGGTGGCTCCGGGTTTCACGCTGCCCTCCAGCAGGACGTGGTCGTACGCCACCGTGTAGCCCTCCGGCGGGTAGGCGACGAAGATGGGCGCGTCGCTGACGGGGGGCAGGAGGGTCGTCCCACGGGCCGCCGGGGGCGTGGCGGGCGGCGTGGTCGTCTGGGCGAGGGCCAACGCCCCCCCGGAGAGCAGCAGGATGGTGAGCAGAAAGCGGCGGGACATGGGAACCTCCTGGGCGGTGGGGATGGGGAGGAGTGTACCCGTCGCCCGGGGGTCACGCCACCGCGCGGGGGCGGGCCCGCCCCGAGGAGCTACAGGGCGCTCCAGTGGCGATCCGGCAGGCCGTGCCGCTCGCGCAGCGCCCGCGCGTTCTCCCGGTGCGCCTCCGCCCCCGGGCCGGGCCGCGCGGCCCGCAGGTCGTGCAGACGGGCCTGCCAGGCGACGTTCGGGGCGCCACGAGGGTGTTCCTCGGCCTCGGCGAGGGGGGCGTTGGCCCCGGGCGCGCGGCCCAGGGCGAGCAGGATCACGTCCTCCTCCAGCGCGCGCGCGGCGCCGAGATGGCCCGGGAAGGGCCGCCCGTCCCGGGAACGCGTGACCTCGGCCCAGGCGTTCCCGGGGTGTCCGGCCAGGCGCAGGGTCTTGGCGTGGAGCACCGGGAGGAAGCTGAGGAACGCGCTGTGGTCGGGGGAGTGGTCCCGGAGCGCTCGTTCGTACAGGGTCCGGTCGCGGGCGAGGTCACCCGCGCTCTGCGCGACGAGGCCCAGCAGCACGAGCGAGAGGCCGACCGACCTCCAGATGTCTTGTCTCATCTGTCTCCCCCCAGTGGTGAGGAGACGAGAAGGGTCGTCCTGCCCCTCTCACCGAACACGTCCTTACGGGCGGGGATGCACCATGTCCACCGAGAGCGTCATGCCCGTGCCCGCCGTGTACGTCATGTCGAGCACCGCCTCGGGGCCGTACTCGCCGCCGCGCGCCTTGAGCCAGATCGGTCCCCTGCCCGAGATCGAGCGCGCGGTGACCCGGTAGCGGCCCTGCGGCACCTCGAAGGGCAGTTGGGATTGGCGCAGCTTGACGGGCTGCCCCCTGAAGCCGTCGATCAGCGGTCCCGCCGGGGTCAGGGTGAACTCCACGTCGCCGTACTCGGGCATCTCCCCGGCTTCCGAGAGTCCGAGGTGCGCGTAGAACAGCGCGCCGTAGTACCCGCCATTCGGCGTCTTGCCGGTGATCCTGAGCGTGAAGTTGCGGACGGCGCCGTCCTTGCCCAGGAAGGGGGCGGAGTTATCCACCTCGGGAGTGAGCGTCTGCTGCTCACCGCCGTACTTCACGACGAGGTGCGCCACGGCCGTCCACGAATTGAGAATGGGCATCTTCGACAGGTCGAGGTCGTAGCGGCCCTGGGCGTCGGTGGTCGTCCAGACCTCGGAGCTGTCCAGCACGGTATTGTCGGCACCGACCCGCACGCCAGCGAGCGGTTTGCCCTGCAAGTTCTTCACCACGCCGGTCATGTGGAAGGGCCGGGCCTTGACGGGCGACGCCCGCGTCTGGCCCTGCGTGGTGGTGGCGTTCGCCCGGGACACCGGGACGAGGGGCGTCAGCAGCGAGAGGGCGAGGGTCAACAGGGTCAGGGTTCGCATGGTGTGTTCTCCTGTGGTGAAGGAAAGCTCCTTACGTGGAACGGCGGAACGAGGCCCCGTCCCGCCACTCGCGTTCGCCCGCTCAGGGGTTTTTCAGGAAGAGTTCGAGGGTCTTGCCGTAGTGGCTGTCGTCGGTGAATTCCGCCAGAACGCTCGTCGCCTCGTTCTTTTGCAGGCGCGAACTCAGCAGGAGTTGCTGCCGCACGCCGTTGAGCACCTGGGTGGCGCTGACCCGGTAGCGGCCCAGGGGGATGTCCGGGACGCCGGACCCCATGACGAACTTGCGGTTAAAGGGCGCGGTGCTTCCCGCCGCATTCGGACCGTCGGGGGTGAAGGTGAATTCCAGCGTCTCATAGTCGAGTTCCACCGCCGAGTGCGCGACCGTGGTGTAGACCTTGCCGGTCGCGCCGGTGCTGGCCTTGTACGTGAAGTCCCGGACCGCGCCCTTGGAACCGTCGAAGGGCGTGTCGTTGTCCGGCGAGAGGCGCACCTCGAACGGTTGTCCGCCCGCCTCCCCCCGCAGGTACGCCCCGGCATTCCAGGTGCCGGGCTGGTGGGCGAGGGTGATGGTGTACCGCCCCTGGGCGTCGGTCTTGCCCACCGCGTTCATGTCGTAGTAGGCGGTGTGGTCGGCGAAGACCTCGACCCCGGCGATGGGGTTGCCCTTCTCGTCGCGCACGGTGCCCGTCATGACGTAGGCCCCGGCGGTCGTGACGCGCGTGAGGCTCACCGCCGTCTGCTTGCCCTTCGGGGAGATGTCGAACCCGGTCAGGGTGCTGCCTCTCAGGGTGGCCTTCACGGTGTGAATCTCCTTCGCATAGGTGTACTTGAAGGTGACGAGGTTCTTGGCATTGTCCCAGATGCCCCTCAGGGGAAAATCCATCTTGGCGAAACGCAGGACACCGGTGACGCTGTTGCCCTGAACCGTGAACTTGGCGTCCAGCTCATAAAAGCCGTCGAGCTTGCCCTTCCAGGCGCCGCCCAGGGTGCTGGCGGGCGCGGCGAGGGCGGCTCCGGTGAGAGCGGCGGACACGGGGGCGACGGGCAGAACGAGGAGGGCGAGGGCGAGCAGTCGGGTATGGGTCATGGTGGTCTCCAGTCGCGCGAACGGGTGCGCTTGAACTGGCTGGATGATGCGGGGGGCAGGATGATGGGCCGATGGTGCCCACGGGGCGGGAGAGGGGGAGGCGGAAAGCCTCGCCTCCTCTCCTGAATGAACCGGCCTTACCGGGCGCTGGCCGGAGGAACGCGGCCACACGGCACGCTGCGGTGCCTCTCCACCACGCCCCACTGGGCCCTGCGTCCCGCTCGGGGTAGACCGTGTTTCTGGGGTGACGCCCCAGCGGCAAAAGGGCGGACGTTTCACTCCAGCCGGGACCTTTTCTCCCGTGGCGGAAGGGGCGCGCAACCGGCACCATCCGCCTATCACGGGCCCCCTCCTACGCTCCGGTCACTGAAAGCGGCGCGCCGACCGCCGCCCCAGGAGGAATGCCATGAACACCGCCCGACTGCTGCTGCTCGCCCTCGCCGTCTCGACCCTGTCCGCCTGCGGCGGCGGTGAGTCCAGCCCGCCCGCCCCCACCCCGCCCAGCCCCACCGCCCCCACCCCGGGGCAGCCCCCGCCCACCCCCGGCGCGTACACCGTCACGGGCCGCATCCTGACTGAAGACGGCGAGCCGCTCGCCGGGGTGGAGGTCACGGCCTCGCACACGGTGACGGTCTCCTACGGCACGGCGAAAACAGACGCTCAGGGGCGGTACAACATCGCGCTGCCCCAGCAACTCGGCTCCTGGGACATCTCCGCCTCCATGACCCTGACCTTCGGTGGAGAGGACTTCCAGGTGCGCCTGGCGCCCGAGATCGACACCCCGTTTGCGGGAAGCCAGGGCGCGGTGCGTGACTTCGTGTACCGGGCCGGGGACGCCCCCAAGGGCAAGGTCTTCGCCTCCATCGGCAATTCGGATGTGGAAATCGACTACAGCACCCTGGAAGTCACCTTCACGCCCGACGGCCCGAACGCCGCAAGGAGCACCGAGGCCTTTACCGTCCAGTATCCCTTCGGCTTCGGCCTGCCGGACATTCCCCTGGGCCAGTACCACGTGACGGCCAGCCACGTGCGCGGCGGCGCGAGAGAGCAACTGCTGATCGCCACGCGCGACAATCCCAGCTACGTCACCCGCGCCCTGGCCCGCTTCCTGCCGGATAGCCACTACGGCCCCACGCTGGAACTGTTCTGGAAAAACCCCTGAGCGTTCCAGCCTTCCCCGACAGGCCGCCCCCTCGGGGCGGTTTTTCCTTGTCAGTGTCGACCTCTCACTCCACCATCCGGCCATCATCCTCCCCGCGTCACCCTGCGGACATGAAGAGACTTCACCGCCTGCTCCCCCTCGCCGCCGCTCTCCTCGCCCCCTCCGCCCTGGCCGCCGGGGGATGGGTATCCCTCAGCGACCAGACGGTGCTGGGCCCCGAGGCCGAGATGCGCGCCCAGGTCTCGAAGCTGAGCACGGAGGCGTGTAGGCCCGCCGTGCGCGACCACATGACGCCGGGCTTGGCACCTGCGGGCGGCCTGAACATCGACGAGGCGATCAAGGCGCTGGAGACGACCCTCGCCCCCCTCAAGCCGGGCGACCCCGCCCGCGCGGGCCTGGAACGCTCCCTCACCATGCTGCGCGAGCAGAAGGCGAAGGGGACGAAGGTGCTGCCCCTGCCCGTTCGCCGCGAGAAGGGCGCGATGACCTTCGAGGCGGCGATGGGGACGGCAGAAAAGTTGGTCGGGGCAGCGGGCAAGAAGGCGACGGGCGGCACCTCGTCGGACGTGGCGGCGGCGCTGGCGGCGGAGCGGCCCCGGGCGGCCCTCGCCCTGCTGCTGGCCGGGCACCGCGCCAGACCCAAGGACGTGATGACCCTGGTGAACCTCGCAGGGGTGCTGACGCTGGCGGGCCTGCCGCGCGAGGCCATCGCGGTGCTCGACCGGGCGGCGGAACTGGGCGGCAAGCTCCCCTCGCCCGGCGGTGTGCCGGGACAGGCTATCGCGCTGACGAACCGGGGACACGCCTTCCTGGGGCTGGGACGCTGGAGCGAGGCGCAGGCTCCCCTCAAGCAGGCCCTCTCGCTCGCGCCCGACCTCTCGGAAGCCAGGATGAATCTCTCCAAGGCCCTGCTGTGCAGCGGGGACGTGGCCGGGGCGACGCGCGAACTGCGAACCGCCCTGCGCCGCACCGTCGTGCCCGAGGGCAGTGATCTCATCCTCACGGAGGACACGCCCGGCACGCACGGCGACGCCCTCAAGCCGCGCGAGCAGGCGTCCACGCGCCGCTCGGCGAGGACCATGTTCGACCTGTCGCGCGGGGCGACCTTCGACCTGCCGCAGCTCAGGCTGCCGCGTGACCGCCGCGAGGCGATCTCACTGCACCCGAAGTACGAGGCGCTGGAGCGGGAGGGGCGCGGGGTCCTGAACGGCTTGCAGGCCCGCGCGGCCGCCGTCAATCTCTCGCAGGTGCTCGACCCCGGCGAACAGCGTTGGTTCAAGCTGGTCAACGGGGCCATCACCACCTCGGTCTACGAGCCCGAGGTCTGGCCCGCGTACCAGTCCGCCTACGCGGCGCACTACGCTCTGAACAAGGCGTTTCACCCGCTGGCCGACACGCGCAACGCGACCATCGAGGCGCGGATGAAGCGTCTGGCCGGAGTGCCGCACACCTGTGAGGATGTGGACCGGGTCTACGACGACGCTTACCAGACCTACATGGACGCGCGGCGCCCCTACGTGAAGGCCCAGGAGCAGGCGATGGCGCGCTTCGTGTCGGCGCGGGTGAAGTTCGAGACCGCGCTCGCCGCCAACATCCCCGATCCCCGGGTGCGGGCGGCGAAACGCGCCGCCATCGAGGCGTCCGCCAAGGCATCGTTCTACGGGCCCGTTGTCTACGGCGCGATTCTCATCAGCGACGTGTTTCCCCTGAGCTGCAACAAGCAGGTGCCGAACGTGCCCCTCGACCTCGCCGAGTTGCCCACCCTCGACACGGATCCCTGCGGCGGCGTGCTGTCCAGCGTGAAACTCAAGTCCAAGGTGCCCTCGGCGGCCCTGAAGGGGCAGGGGCTGGGCCTGAGCTGGTCGCTGAGCTGCAAGAAGATCGACATCGAACTTTCCACATCGTCGCTGATGGGCACGGACTGGCTGGGCGGCTTCGCCTCGGCGAGCCTGGACTGGAACGGCAACGCGACCCTGTTCAGCGGGGTGAAGGCCGAACTCAAGCTGCCCAAGGGGGTGCCCGCCACGGGCGGCGTCGGGGCAAAGGAGGGCGTGTACATCAAATTCAGCACGGACGGCATTCAGGACGCCGGGATGCGCGTGGAACTCAAGGGCTCGCTGGGGGCGGGGCCGGACGCCTCCACCGGCCTGTGGGAGGGCAAGATCGAGCAGGAGTTCGGCGTGGCGGCGGCAGTCTCCTACTGGCGCGAACGCTGACCCCGACCCGAAGACCCCCGAGCGCGCTGGCCGGGGGGCTGGTGCGGTTCCTGTGGCTGGGCCGAGGGGTGGTCCCGGAGAGCCCCAGCCCCCGTTCCCTTCAACGAGGGCGCAGGCCGCGCGTCCGGTCTCGCCACCACCGCCACAGCGCCGCCGCCCAGAAGGCGAGACCCAGCACCCCGCAGAGCCCGGACAGCCACCCGGGCCAGCCGTCTCCCACCCCATACAGCGCCACCAGAATGAACAGCAGTCCACGGGTCAGGGGCCAGGTGAGCGCGAGGAAGACTGCGCGAAGACCGAGGTCGATCAGGACGTCCATGCCCGCACGGTAGCGGCGAGCGGATGATTCCGGCATGGTGTCCGGTGGCGTATGGGGGCTGGCGTCCTCGTGAAGGTGTGCGGGCCGACCGTGCCGGGCGAGGGCGGCGGTCTCGCCTCCGGTGGCGCCCAGGACCAGACTGACGCGCGGCCCCTGAGGGCCCTCGTGGGGTGAGGGAGCTTGGACGTTCACTGTTCACTCCTGGAACCCCAGGAACGCGCTCGAAGGCCGAACCAGCGCAGTCGAATGGTTGCTGGGACTACCGGGTCGTCCAGACGGGGGTCTGGACGAAGGTGCCGCTATGCCCGCACGAGGCGTATCCCCTGAAGAGCAGCCCGGTCGAGGCCGACAGCCCCTACCCGAAGCCCCGTGTTCCCAGCCGGAGCGGCGTTTTCGTTCCCCCCTCGTCCACCAAGGCGGCCATCCTCCGGGAGTAGCCCACCGGGATGTCGTCCAGGCCCTCGTCGAGGCTCAGTCGAGGCTCACCGTCCGCGTGATCGTCTTGCCCGCGCCTCCGTCGATGAGGGGGCCCTCGGGCACCAGGGTGACCTGAACTCGCGCCGACCGGTCCTCCAGGCTCCCCTCCCCGGAGGACGACGTTTCGAAGCGGACCGACCCGCCCTAGGTCTGGTCCCCGCCAGAGCCGGTCGGCTGATCGGACTCGCCGCGAATCTTCCAGATGAAGGTGCGGGTCACCCCGCTCCCGGCATTGAACGCGTCATGGTCGCCGTGGGGATCACCAGCCATGCAAACGCAGGAACGCTGCCCGTGGTACCTGAGTTCCTTATAGGCGGAGACGGTGCAGGAATTGACCGCCGGGTTGAGTTCAACTGATAGATAGTGGCCCTGGGCGTCGGTCGTGGTGGTGATCAGCCCCGAGAACAGGGCGGGTTCGATCAGGAGCTTGACGCCGGACACGGGGCGGCCGCGTTCGTCCACCCCCCGGCCGTTCACGGTGTTCGGCACCGCCGTCACGGGCGTGACGGACGAGGCCAGGGTCAACATCGGCAACAGGGAAAGCCCGGCGACGGCGATGGGAGCACGCGACATCAACGACTTGAACATTCATTCCTCCCGAGGACGGCGCCTCGGGGGTACACCGGTCACCCGGGTGCCTCCCGGCACCGCTCCCCTGCCCGACACCCGGTCAGTCACCACCCCCAGAAGGAATACGAGTCCCCCTTCGTGACCGGCGGGACGTAGGGGTTCGCCTGGAGGGTGACGTAGGCGTTCGCGTACGCGGAGTTCGAACGCGGGTAACCGTTCGCGGACATTCCCGGGCCGTAGGGGCCCGCCTGGAACCCGCACGAGTTCCCGGAGCACGAGGCGCCGTAGTCCGAGTAGGAGGCCGAGAAGTCCCCGACACTGGCAAGGTCGTTGCCGACGTACGCGACCTGCACCGAGTACGACGCGGCGTAGCAGCTTGTCGCGTTCGAGGGCCCCAGGCAGGCTCCCGCGTAGGAGCCGAGGATGCTGCGCCCAACGACGTTCCCGCCAGCTTCCACCCCCGCCTGGTCGAGGGAACAGACGGCGGGCGCGGGCGGCGTCGGCGGCCTTTTCTTCTTCAGGGCCGTGATGGACGGCGCGGGCGCCGCGGCGCTGGCCTCACGTAACGAGGCGAGGAGCTGCGTGATGGCCCGCTCGCCCGGCCCCGAGCCCGCCGAGCCGGGCGTCACCGCCTGTGCCCTGACCCTGCCCAGCTCGCCCTCCAGGTAGGTGGTGAGGGACGCCCTGCCCGCCTCGCCCTCGAAGACGAAGGAGATGCGGTGGTCCCGGGTTCGGACGAAGGCCTGCTCGCTGAGCTTGACGAAGCCCTGCTCGCTCAGTTGGCGTTGCTGGTCCACGAATTGCCCCGCCGCGTCCGCCGGGGGGTGCGCCCCTGCGGGCGCGGCGGTCTGACTTCCACAGGCGGACAGCAGGGCGGTCACACTGAGCAGCACGCCGATCTTTCCTTGGCTCATGAGGGCTCCTCCTCGGGGTGGGGCAGGCACCCCGCGCCGAGGACCCGGCGCGGGGGGAAAACGGAAGATGAACCGGAACGCGGTCGCCGTTCCCGTCCCACCTCAGGGGAGGTGCGCAGGAACGATGACCACAGGGTAGGGAGGCACCGTTTCCACGGCGTTGCACGGCAATCTTTCATGAGGCCGGTCAGGTGAGCAGGAGAACCGGCACCGCGGCGCCTCCGGGTGCTCATCGTCCGCGAGGGGCCGCCGCTCGCAGAACGGAGCACGCTTCAGGACGGGCGCGGCTTCCCGACCGGGAACCTGGTTTGTCTCACGGCCGAATCCTTCTGTCAGTGATTCCGGCCTCCAGGGCTGAGACACCGTCTTCCGACCCTCCGGCCGGTCGCGGAACGGTTGGAGGGCGGGGCGGTGGGTGACCCGGCGCAGCCGGGCGTCCTCCACCCTCCCGGTCTCGTCGCGGGCGGGCGACCCGGGAGAGCGACACGCGTGATCGTACCCGGACCGGACGGGGAGGTGGGGCGTCCCCTTCCTCCACACGGCACACGGCCCATGAGCCCGACGTTTCCGACCCGGGGGACGTGCGCCCGATGCCCCCGCTTCAGACTCCGGTGCTCTTCCCCCGTCAATCAGGGGTGAATCATGCCGGGCCTCCTACGCTGCCCCCATGTCCAAGGCACGCCCCTCCCGCACCCTCTCCCTCGCCTGCGTACTGGCGGCCCTGACGCTCGGCGTGGCGCTCGCGCACGGGGAGGCGTCCGCCCCACCCACCCGCGCGGGCCTCGTGGAGCAGTTCCTGGCCCGGCCCGAGGGCACCGTCCTCCTCTCACGGGCCACGCGCGGCGTCCGCGAGTTCACGCTGGAGGTCCACCGCATAGAGAGTGAGATCGCCCCCGGCGTGCGGGTGGAGCAGTGGGCCTTCGGCTTTCCGGGCCAGCCGCCCAGCGTCCCCGGGCCCGAGTTGCGGGTGAGGGTCGGCGAGCGGGTGCGCATCACCCTGGTGAACACCCACGACCAGCCCCACACCCTGCACCTGCACGGCGTCACCAGCCTCGCGCAGGAGATGGACGGCGTGCCCCACCTCAGCCGCGAGGTCCGGCCCGGGGAGAGCTTCACCTACGAGTTCGTCGCCCAAGAGGCGGGCACCCACGCCTACCACTGCCACTTCCAGACGAACGTGCACCTCGACATGGGTATGTACGGGGCGCTGATCGTCGAGGACCCGGACGCGAGGCCCGTCTGGTCGGGGGAACACACCCTGATCCTCGACGAGTGGGACAGCCACCACGACCCGGCGCGGCTGCCCTACACGCCGAGCTACGACACCTTCCTCGTGAACGGGAAGGCGCACCCGCTGATTCCCGAGCTGTCCATTCCGGCGGGCGAAACGCACCTCGTCCGCCTGCTGAACCTCGGGGCACAGCCGCACAGCCTGCACCTGCACGGCACCTCCTTCCTGGTGGTCGCCAAGGACGGGCACGACCTGCCCCTGCCGTACCTCGCCGACACGCTGCCCATCCTGCCCGGCGAGCGGTACGACGTGCTGGTGAAGGGGCGCGACGGCACTTTCCCCTGGCACGACCACAACGCGGGCGCCAACACCACCCGGGGCGAGTACCCCGGCGGGATGCACTTCGACGTGGTGGGGAGCCCGGCGCTGAGGGCGGATGGGACGCCTGCGCCGCAGACCACGCACGACCACGGGCACCCGTCTTCGCCCTCGTCGAGCACGGCCGCCGACTCCGCCGTCGTCGCCATCTCGAACTTCGAGTTTGCCCCCGAGCAGGTCCACATCAGGGCGGGCGGGAGCGTCACCTGGGAGAACCACGACAGTGTGCCCCACCACGTCGCCCTGACGGTGGACGGGAAGGAGGTCCACCACGAGTTGCCACCCCACGGCCGGGTCAGCGTCACCTTCCCCCAAAAGGGCACCTTCGCGTACCACTGCCTGCCGCACCCCTTCATGAAGGGCACGGTCGAGGTGGAGTAGGGCGGAAGAGGTGGTCCCGCCGCACCTTTCGCCCAGGCGGTTTCAGACGAAGACAGGAGAGGCGGAACGGGACGAACCCAGCTCCGCCTCTCCCCTCCTGGCCTCAGCGCCGGTAGCGGCCGTAATGCAGTTCGCTCTCCTTGCCCCGCATCACCATGACGTCCTGTCCCGCATCGTTGCGCTCGAAGCCGAAGGTCCAGGTCTCGGGGTTGATCTTCTTCGTCTCCCAACTGTTCGACGGCGTGCAGGTGTAGCCCTTGTTCACGCCCTCGCTGGGGCGGTAGGTGATCTTGTCCCCCTCGATCTTCACCGTGCCCTTCTCGTAGATGAAGAGCTTGGAGGTGCAACTGTAGGTCGTCAGGGACAGCAGCCGGGTGCGCTCGTAACGGCCGTCCGCGAAGAAGGTGACGATCTCCGAGGCGCCGCTGGCGTCCATCCACCGGTTCGTCGTGCGGTCGTAGTAGTCGATGGACGAGAGGGTGCCGTAGAGCCAACTGCCCAGCATGGGCGCCCTGACGGGGGTGCCGCCCTGAGCGGCCGAGGCCGCCGGGATAAGCGTGAGGGCGAGGGTGAGGGCGGAGCGGGCGAGGTTCTGGTGCATAGGAGTCCTCCGGGGGCGCTTCCTTCGGGAAGTGGGGGCAGCGTAGGACCCACCCTCTGATTCCCGCATGATTGGCGGCCCGCGCCCCCGGCAAGCCCGTGAACGCGGCGGCCTTTTCGCCCGTTTCAGGAGGGCGGCTGGGCCTTCCCCCCGCCCTTTCCCGTCTAGGAGGGCCTTTTCGGAATCACGACCGAATCAGGGTGGTCCTCCTACGGTGCGGGGGCCAAGAGGCAAGGAGGTTCCACCCATGCGAAAGCTCACCCTGATCAGCGCCGCTTTACTCTCCGCCACCCTGTCCGCCTGCACGACGGGCGGCAGCGCCCCCGCCGTCACCGTCAAGACCATCGAACTCACCCCGGCGAGCGTGAGCGTGGGAATCGGGCAGACGACGACCCTCACCGCCACCGCGAAGGATGCCCAGGGCCAGGCCGTTCAGGGCGTCGCCTTCGCCTGGAAGTCGGGCAACGCGACGGTCGCCTCGGTCGCCGGGGGCGTGGTGAAGGGGCTCGGCGCCGGGACGACCAGCATCACCGCCAGCGCGAACGGCGTGATGAGCAACGCGGCGAGCGTGACGGTCACGCAGGACGGGTCCCAGCCCGGTGCCAGCTTCGACCTGACCCTCTCGGGCGACAAGCTCCCCGTCGTCACGGGCACAAGTGCCAGCCTGACCGTGAACGTCGCCCGCAAGGCTGGCTTTACTGGAGCCGTCACCCTGAACCTGGGCGGCCTGCCCGGCGGGGCGAGCGGCGCCCCCGTGACCGTCGCGGCGGACCAGACGAGCGCCACGGTCACGGTGAGCGCGGCGGCGAACGCCCCGCACTCCCAGCCCACGGCGGTCACGCTGACGGGCACGGCGACTGGGGCGCAGGGCGTCACGAAGACGATCACGGTCACCGTGCGCGGCCCGGCGGGCAGCCTGGACACGACCTTCGGGGCGGGCGGCATCGCGGTCACGCCGGTCGGTGCGGGCGAGGACGTGCCCCGCGCGGCGGCCGTGCAGCCCGACGGCAGGGTGATCGTCGTGGGGAGCAGCGCGAGCAACGTTTCCGACGACTTCGCGGTCGTCCGTTACACGCGGGACGGGGCGCTGGACACGACCTTCGGCCAGGGCGGCAAGGTGCTGATCGACTTCGCGGGCAAGGCGGACACCGCGCGGGCCGTGGCCGTGCAGGCGGACGGCAAGATCGTGGTGGCGGGCGGGGCGACGAACGCCGGGAACGAGGAACGGTTCGGCGTGGTCCGGTTGAACACGAATGGCATGCTCGACGCCGCCTTCGGGCAGGGTGGCAAGGTCGTGACGAGCTTCAGCGGCAGCGGCGCGGACCGCGCCAACGCCGTCCTGATCCAGCCCGACGGGAACATCGTCGTGGGCGGCAGCGCGAGCTTCGGAAGCAGCGCCTCGGGCGTGGACTTCGCCCTGGCCCGCCTCACCGCCGCCGGGGCCCTCGACGCCTCCTTCGGCGGGGGGGGCCGGGTCACGACTGCCATCGGGACGCAGAACGCGAACGACAGCGTCTACGCCCTCGTCCTGCAAGGGAACCGGATCGTCGCGGCGGGCGGCGAGGGGGACCTCAAGGTGGCGCGGTACACCGCCGCCGGGGCGCCCGACGCTTCCTTCGGCACCGGGGGCAGGGTCGGCGGCGTCTTCGCCGGGAATATCGCCGCCGCGAACGCCGTCACGGTGGACGCGCAGGGTCGACTGGTGCTCGCCGGGCACAGCCAGAACGACACCGCCGCCGTGCGCCTGACCGAGAACGGCAACCTGGACACGACCTTCGGGGACGGAGGCAAGAAGGTCATCGCCCTGAGTGCTGGCAACTGGGACGCCGCCGCCGGGGTCGCGGTGCAATCGGACGGCAAGGTCGTGCTGGGCGGCTGGGTGTACGAGGGAGGCTCCTCGGCGGGCAACTTCGCGGTGACACGGTTGAACGCGAACGGGCAGCCCGACGCGGGCTTCGGGCAGGGCGGCACGACGATCACGCCCGTGGCGCCCGGCTCCAAGGCGGACGAGGCCCGCGCGGTCGTCCTCCAGCCCGACGAGCGCATTCCTGCGACCCGGATCGTGGCGGCCGGGGTGCGGAACGACTCGAACCAGGACTTCGCGCTCACCCGCTACTGGCCCTGAGCGGTGGGGCGCCGGACCGGCGAGGGTTTCCTGTCCGGCGCCCATCCCACCCCGACCCCTTCCCCAGCCAGGAGAACGAACATGATGCGAGCAGGCGACATCCACGAAAACCCCGTGACCGGCGAGCGGATCACGGTCATTGAACTCCCGAGCGACACCAACGGACGGCGCCTGATCGTCGAGGGGGTCGTGCGGCCCGGCGGCGCGGTGGCCGGTGCCCACGTTCACCCGAATATCGACGAGATCTTTACCGTGCTGCGCGGCCGGGTCGGAATGCGGTTGGGAGATCAAAGACTTATCGCGCCCCTCGGCGAGGCCATCCATTGCCCGGCCGGAACCGTCCACGACTGGTGGAACGCGGGCGACGAGGACGCCCTGCTCCGCGTGGAGATCACGCCCGCCGACCGCTTCCTGGAGATGGTGACCAACCTCTTCGGGCTGGCGCAGGACGGCAAGACGAACAAGAAGGGGATGCCGAACTTCCTGCAACTCGTGGTGTTCGCGCAGGAGTTCCGCGACGTGCTGACCTTCGTGGAAGGGCCACCCCCGGCCGTGATGAAGGCGGTCACCTTCGTCGTCGCCCCCATCGCCCGGCTGCTGGGCTACCGGGGCAGCTACCCGAAGTACCTGGAGCGCGCGGGGTTACGTGCCCCCGCTACACCCTCCCTGTCTGCCGCACGCGGCTGACGAAGTTCCCCTGAAGCCCATCCGCACCCGCCGCGAGCGTTCCCGTTCGCCCATCAGGTCCCAGGAGACTCCCATGCGTACCCTCACCGCCCTGTTGCTCGGTTCGGCCCTCCTTCTCGGCGCCTGCACGACCACCCCGAGCACCGATCCACCGCCCTCCACCCAGCCGCCCGGCCCATCCCAGCCCGTTCCGCCCTCCCCGGTCGGCACGCCCGTGGGCTCGCCCGTCACGGCGGTGATCGGTGCCGCCGGGGGACAACTTCAACTGCCCGGCGGCAGCGTGAGGATCGACATTCCCGCCGGAGCCCTGAGCGGGGATCAGACCGTGGGCATCCAGGAGATGACGAACACCGCCGCCGGTGGGGTGGGCAGGGCCTACCGCCTGACTCCCGAGGGCACGACCTTCGCCAAGCCCGTGCGCCTGACCTTCGGCTACACCGAAGAGGAGGTCGTGGGCACCGCCCCCGAGGCGCTGAGCCTGGGCTACCAGGACGAGGGGGGCGTGTGGCGGATGTACCGCAGGCCGACCCGTGACCCCGCCGCCAGGACCGTCTCGGTCGAGACAAACCACTTCAGCACCTGGTCGATGCTGGCGGGGTTACAACTCCTGCCTCACCAGGCGAAGGTGAGGGTCGGGCAGATCGTGAACCTCAGCGTGGTGGACTGCACGGACGGCACCGAACTTGACCCGGACGCCCTGACGGTGCCCATGCCGGGGGGCGACAATTACGAGTGCGCCCCGGCGGCCATCGCCTTCACCGCCAAGAACTGGTCGGTGAACGGCGCGGCCGGTGGAAACAGCAGTCTGGGCACCGTGGCAAGTGGGGGGATCAGCGGCACGGGCGTGTACACCGCGCCCGCCCGGAAACCGGCTCAGAATCCGGTGGCCGTGTCCACACAGGTCACCGACCTCTACGGCCAGACGTTCACGCTGGTCTCTAACGTGACGGTCGAGGACGGCCAGGCCTGGCAGGGCACCGTGACCTACACCGAGACCGGCTCCCGGCCCTGGGTGATGCGCGACGGCTTCGAGGGCTCCGGGCTGGAAAAGACCACGCAGACCCACACCTTCAAGGTCGTGGGTGTTCGGGAGCAGGACGCCTACAACACCATCCTGCTGCTGGAGCAAGACGCCCTGGCCGCCTACGAGGATAGAGGCCACATGGAGAAGAAGATCTACGAGATTTGCCAGGCGTTCGGCCCGAAAATCCTGCGTCACCACTTCATCTACGACCGGAACTTCTACATGGGCGGGTCGCTCAAGACGACGATAGAGGCGCGGCTGAACATGTCGAATGGCCGCTACTCCCTGGCGATCATTCCCAAGGACGTGGAGATGACCGGGCAGGACGTGACGGTCGACATCTACAAGGACGGCTGCGCCGGGACGACGAACGACCGCTCGAACAACAAGGCCATGAAGTATCCCGTGGGACCGGAGAACCTGCGGGTGGAGGGCAACGTGGACTCCGCCCACCCGGGCACGCTGACGGGCGGGTACGAGGGCAAGGGCGAAATCTTCGTTCAGCCCACCACCT
Organism: Deinococcus aetherius; assembly: GCF_025997855.1. Taxonomy (NCBI): domain Bacteria; kingdom Thermotogati; phylum Deinococcota; class Deinococci; order Deinococcales; family Deinococcaceae; genus Deinococcus; species Deinococcus aetherius. The sequence goes on along the minus strand of NZ_AP026562.1, from coordinate 36,936 downwards.
ACACGGTGAGCTGGAACCTCACGCGGGCTCCGTAAGCGGGGACCCGGGCGCGGCGCAGGGCGGGGCATCGACGCCTCCCGCGCCGCGCGAATCACGCCCCGATCACCCACCCCCCGTCACCCTACGGACGCAGCGGACACCCCCACAGGAGGACCCCATGAACCCCACCGCCCGGACCAGCCCTCTGCCCCTTCCCGACCACCCCGTCCTCGTCGTCGGCGCCACCGGCTCCATCGGCTCGCAGGTCGTGCGGGCGCTGCTGGAGCGCGGCGCCCCCGTTCGAGTTTTCGTCCGCTCGCCGCAGAAAGTCCGCGATCTGCCGCCGGAGGTCGAGCGCGTGATTGGCACCCTGGAGGACCGGGAGGCCATCGCCCGGGCCCTGCGGGGCGTCCACGCCGCCTTCTACGTCTCGCCGCACGACGCCGCCGAGGAGACGCTGGCCCAGAACTTCGTCTCCGCCTGCGAGCGGGAGGGCGTGCGGTTGGTCTTCTCCGGGGTCCATGCGGATGGCAAGAATCGTCTCTCCCGCCTCGTCATGCGGACCGTGTTCGGCCTGATGATGCCGCACTACAAGCCCAAGCTGCGCCTCGCCGAGCGGGTCCGCACCTCGCGCACGAACCCGGTGGTCCTGATCCCCGGCAACTACTTCCAGATGGACGAGGTGTGCCGGGAGGAATTGCTGGCCGGGCGCTACCCCCTTCCCCTGGGCCTGGTGCCGCGCGTGGACACCCGGGACGTGGGCGAGGCGGCGGCGCGGGCGCTCCTCGACCCGGGCGTGCCGTCCGGCGGCTACGCGCTCGTCGGCCCCGAGTCGTTGAGCGGGGAGCAGACGGCGGCCCACTGGAGTGCGGCGCTGGGTCGGCCCGTGACCTACGCACCGGGCCTCGCCGTGACGGACGCCATCTTCGACCGGGCCTACGGCGGGCGCAAGGCGCTGGACTGCCAGAAGAGCTACCGGATGGTGGGCAAGGTGAAGGTGAGGACGAGCCCGGCCGACCTCGCGCAGACGACCTTCCTGCTGGGCCGCGCTCCCCGCAGTCACGCCGAGTACGCCCAGGAGACGGCGGCGCGGTGGCAGGCCGAGACGCCGCCCACCCCCGAGGTTCGGAAGTCCGCCGTCCCCGTGGGGGCGTCCTGAGTCCAAGAAGGGCGTCACCCCGGAGGAGAACGAACATGACGAAGCAGACCAGGCCCGGGCAGAGGAGGACCTTCGAGACGCTGTTCCGACTCGCCGCCACCACGCTCACCCTTTGCACCCTCTCCGCCGCGCTGGCGGCCCCGGCCCCCTCCCTGAAGGGCATCACCCCCTGCGTCAGCCCTTTCGGCGCGGTGTGGGTGATGGGGGAACTTCCCGACGCCCTGAGAACGAAGCTGGCCGCGCGCCTCTCGGCCGACCTCAAGGCGGAGCTGCGCGCCCAGGGGGTGAATTTCCGGGAACAACCCGAGTGCAGTGACACCAAGGGCTACCTGCACCTGGAGGCCTACATCGAGGGGATGGGCACCGGCAGCGGCGGCACCCGCCAGACCAAGTTCACGGGCTGGTTTGAGGACCCGTCGAAATCAGGCCGGTACGTCGGCGGGAAGTACCTCTGGTACGACTACCACTACGACCGCGTGGGCGACCGTGAGGACGAGCTTCTGGCGAGGTTGCAGACCGACATGAAGACCACGCTGGGCAAGTTCGTGGCGGACTGGAAGGCCGCCAACCGCTGACGCCGGATGCTCCCGGGAACCGTGACCTGGACAGGACAACTTGTGCCCGAAGGCGAGAGGAACGAACACCCTCCGCGTTCGGGCGCTCTCCGTTCCCCGCCCCCGTGGTGTTCCTACCCAGCTTTTCGGATGAGGCTGTTCGCGCTATTCTTAAGGCACGTCTCATCCAAGTTGCAGGGTCAGGACACTCAGGCGGACGAGCGGTCTGGACCAGTTCCGGGAGGAATTCCATGCGGGCGCATCCCTTCCTTCTTTCCAATAACTTCAGCCGGGCGCGGAGGTGGCGCCCATGAGCGCGGCGACAGGGGGGCCGGAGGCGGCTTCCTGGTCCCTGCGGCTGCTGGGTGGGGCCAGCCTGGAGGGCACCTCTCTCGCGCCGTGGCGGCTGGAACGCAAATTGGCGGCGTGCCTCGCCTACCTCGCGCTGGAGGGCGCCACGCACCGCTCGCGACTGGTCGGCCTGCTGTGGCCCGAGTCTCCAGAAGCGACCGCGAGAAACAACCTCTCGCAGATGCTCCGCAAGCTGCGCGTTGCGACGGGCGCGGACCTGATCACGGGCACCGACGTGCTGTCTCTTCACCCGGGGGTGGAGGTGGACGCGGCCCTGGCCCGGGGCGCCTTCACGCGGGGCCAGCTTCCCGAGGGGCTGGCGCCGGAGGGCGAGCTGCTGGGCACCCTGAGCTACGACGACTGCCCCGACCTGAGCGACTGGGTGACGGCCGAGCGCGAGCGGTTTCTGGAGTGGCGGGCGGGGGCGCGGCGGCACGAGGCGGCCCGGCTGGAGGGCGCGGGGGACTACGAGGGGGCCCTGACCCACGCGCGGGCGCTGCTCGACCTCGACCCGGTGTCGGAGGACGCGTGGCGCCGCCTGATGAGGCTGCACTACCTGCGTGGGGACCGCCCCGCCGCCTTGAGAGCCTACCAGCGGTGCCGGGAGACGCTGCGGCGCGAGTTCGGCACCGAGCCCCTGCCCGAGACGGCCGCCCTCGCCCGCGAGATAGACCAAGGGGCGGTCGCGGTGAGCGCCCCGGCGGTGCGGCCCGAGTTACCGCTGGCTGTGCTGCGTCCCCCACACCTGATCGGCCGCGAGCGTGAGTGGGCCCAGATGGAGCAGGCGTGGGAGGCCGGGCAGTGGATTTACATCACCGGCGAGCCGGGGTCAGGCAAGACGCGGCTGGCGTTCGATTTCGCGGCCAGCAAGGGTGACTACATCGTGTTTTCGGGACGACCGGGTGACCGCGTGCAGCCGTGGTCCGTCCTGACGCGCATGTTGAAAATCAACACCGAGCGAACGCCGGAGCTGATGCAACACCTGGAGCCCTGGGTGCGCCGTGAGATGACGCGTCTCAATCCCCAGTTCGCCGAGCCCGGTGAGCCTCTCCCGCCGCCCATTCAGGGGGAAGAGGACCTCCTGCGGTTTCGCCAGGCCCACATGATCTGGTCCCTCGCCGCCCACGAAGGGCTGCTGTGCAACGTCTGCGACGACTGGCAATTTTACGACGACTCCACCAACCAGCAGGGCGTTTACATGTTCGGCACGAGTTTCCCGCTGGGGCAGCCGGGCGGGATGCCGCGCATCCTGGTCACCTACCGGCGCGGTGAGTTGCCCCCCGAGAGCGAGGCCATCGTCAGGAATGTCCTGGACACCGGCACCGGCATCCTGATCGAACTGAAGCCGCTGGACGACGTGGCGGTCAACCGGTTGATGGACGACATCGGGGTCCCGAGGGGTGCGACCACACGCGCCCGGCTGTGGCGGCACTGCGGCGGCAATCCCCACTTCCTGCTGGAGACGGTCAAGCACCTGATCGAGACCGGCCAGCTCGGCGAGAAGTTGCCCGAACGCCTCCCGCTGCCCGAGAAGGTGTGGTCCCTGATCGGCCGCCGCCTGGAGCGGCTGTCGGGCCCAGCCCTGCAAGCCGCCCGCGCCGCCGCCGTGCTGCAAAGCGACTTCGACCCCGAGCAGGTGGCCGAACTCCTCGGGGCGCCGCTGCTCGACCTGCTGGGAGCCTGGGAGGAGCTGGAGGCCGCCCAGGTGCTCAGCGGGAACCGCTTCACCCACGACCTCGTGTACGAGGCGGTGCTCGCGGGCATCCCGGCCTCGGCGCGCGGCCTGCTGCACCGGGCGGCGGCGCGGACGCTGGAGCGTTCGGGCGCGGGAGCGGCGCGCGTCGCCGAGCACTGGCGGCAGGGCGGCAAGCCCGAGGCGGCGCTGCCCTTCCTGGGGCGGGCGGCGCGCGAGGCGCAGGACCAGTACCGCCTGGAGGAGGCCGCCCGCTTTCACGGCGAGGCGGCGAACGTCTTGCGGGACCTGGGCGACGAGGCCGCCGCCGCCCGCGCCCTGAGCGCCCAGGCGGCCCTGCTCGCCCTGGTGCCCGAACGGCTCGCGCCGCAACTCTGAAGCCGAGACTACTGGAGGTGCCCATGTCCGCCCCATCCCGCCCCGCGCCCGGCCGCCCCGCCCTTTCACCCACCCCGGGGAAGGGCCGGGCATGAGCCCGGTCTGGCAGGCCCGCCTGCTCGGCTCGGCGCGGCTGGAGGGCCCCGGGGAGCAGCCTCTCGCCCTGGAACGCAAGCTGGCGGCGTGCCTCGCCTACCTCGCGCTGGAGGGCGCCACGCACCGCTCGCGGCTGGTCGGGCTGCTGTGGCCCGAGTCCCCCGAGGCGACCGCGAGGAACAACCTCTCGCAAATGCTCCGCAAGCTGCGCCTCGCCACCGGGACCGACCTGATCGTGGGCGGCGAGCGGGTGGGGCTCACGCCGGAACTGCGGGTGGACGCCGCCGAGCTGCGCGACCTGACCACCCAGGGCCGCCACGCCGAGCTGATCACGCGGGGGGGCGAACTCCTCGCGGGCCTGCCCTACGACGACTGCCCGGACCTGAGTGACTGGATCGCCGCCGAGCGCGAGCGGTTCCTGGAGTGGCGGGCCCAGGCGCTGCGCTCCGAACTCGGGCGGACAGAGCGGGGGGGCGACCTGGAGCGGGCGCTGGAACTGGCGCGGGCCCTGCTCGACCTCGACCCGGTGTCCGAGGACGCGTGGCGGCACGTCATGCGGCTGCACTACCTGCGCGGGGACCGTCCCGCCGCGCTCAGGGCTTACCAGAGGTGCCGGGAGACGCTGCGCCGCGAGTTCGGGGTGGATCCCCTGCCCGAGACGGCGCGGCTGGCACGCGAGATCGACCTGGGGACGGTTCCGGTCCCGGCGACTCCCCGTCCCCGGGCCGAGCTGCCGCTGTCCGTGCTGCGCCCCCCGCATCTGGTGGGACGGGAGCGCGAGTGGGCGCAACTGGACGAGGCCTGGGAACGCGGCCAGATGATCTACGTGGAGGGCGATCCCGGCGTGGGCAAGACGCGGCTGGTCACCGACTTCGCGGCGAGCAAGGGCGCGTTCATCGAGTTCCGGGGGCGGCCCGGCGACGTGCACCAGCCCTTCACCAGTTCGGCCCGCAACTACCGGATGCTCGTGGAGCGCAGGCCGGACCTTCAGATCAAACCCTGGGTCCGGCAGGAACTCGGCCGCGTGCTGCCCGAGTACGCGCCCCCTGGCCCGCCGCCCGAACCGCTCGGCTCCGGGGCCGACGTGCTGCGCTACCGCCAGGCCATGATGAGGCTGTGCTTTCAGACGTATGAGGGCATCGGGACCGTCGTGGCCGACGACCTGCAATTCTACGACCACCCCTCGACCCGCGACGGCCTGTACTTTTTCGCCAACATGTTCGCCGCGCCGCGTGATCCCGAGTCCCCCTTTCCGCGCGTGATCGGCGCCTACCGCACGGGCGAACTCATGCCGGAGGTGGTGCGTGACGTGGAAGACCTCGTGCGGCAGGGCGTCGCCATCAAGATCAGGCTCGCGCCCCTGGAGGGCGACGTGCTGGGCACGCTCATGGACGACCTGGGGGTGCCGGACGACCGGGCGTTGCGGTCCCGGCTGACGCAGTATTCCGGCGGCAGCCCGCTCTTCCTGCTCGAAATCGTCAAGCACCTCATCGAGAGCGGCACGCTGACGAAGGGTGCGCTGTCGGGCGTGCAACTGCCTCTCACCGCCAGGGTCGGCGAAGTTATCTCCCGGCGCCTGGAGCGCCTCTCGGCCCCCGCCCTTCAAGCGGCGCGGGCGGCGAGCGTCTTACAAAGCGACTTCGACGTGGAAACGGTCGCGGAGGTGCTGGGCTCGCCGGTCCTCGACGTGGCCGAGGCGTGGGCCGAGCTGGAGGCGGCGCAGATCGTGGGTGGGCACGGCTTCTGGCACGACCTGGTGTACGAGGCGGTGAGCGCGGGCATTCCCGCCAGCGTCCGGTCGCTGCTGCACCGCCGCGCCGCGCACACCCTGGCCCGCTCCGGCGCGGGGGCGGCCCGCGTCGCCCGGCACTGGCTGGAGGGGGGCCGCGACGACCTCGCCGCACCGCTGTTCCTGGAGGCCGCCCGCGAGGCCGAGGACCGCTTCCAGCTCGGCGAGGGGGCCGCCTTCTTCGCCCAGTCCGCGCGGCTCCTGGCCCGCCTGGGCCACCACGACGGGGCCGAGGTCGCCCTGCACGCCCAGGCGCGGCTGGAGGCCCGCCAGCGTGAGGTGGTGGAGACCGGACATTGAGCGGATCAGGGGTCCTGCCCTGGGAAGAAAGGGCGTGGCGCCAGGTGTGACCGCGTTCCTGGGCCTGGTCCTTCCCCGATCACGCTCCAATCAGGCCGCCTCTCCTACCGTCCCCTCAGATCGGGGTGAACACGACTTCGCCCCGACTCAGGAGGAACGACCATGACGACCACCCGCACCGCCCGCCGCCTGCTGACCCTCGCCCTCGCCGCCGCGCTCGCCGGACCCGCCCTGGCGCATCAGGGGCACGGCCACGCCGCCCAGCCCGTCGTGCAACTTCAGGGCCAGGACTACCGGTTCGTCACGCCCACGAACGTCACGACGGGCTGGACGACCCTGGAGTTCCGCAACACCGGCAAGGAGCCGCATCACATGCAACTCGTGCGGCTGCCCGCCGGAATGACCCAGGAGGGCTTTCTGGCGGGGCTGAAGGAGAACGAGGGCGCCGCGCTCGCCAGCGTAGAGATGGTGGGCGGCGTCGGGTTGCTGCTTCCCGGCCAGGCGCAGCAGGTCACGATCAACCTCACCGAGCCGGGCACGTACCTGGCGCTGTGTTTCGTGCCCGACGCCAAGGGAGTGCCCCACCTCGCGCTGGGGATGGTGAACGCCTTCCAGGTGACGAGGGGAGCAGACACGCAGGCTCAGCCGCCCCGGGCGGACCTGAAGGTGCGGCTGGTGGACTTCGGCTTCGAGCTGCCCAAGGGGGTGACGATCACCGAGGGCCCCCAGGTGTGGGCGGTCGAGAACGCGGGCCCCGAGGGACACGAGATGCTGGTGTTCAAGCTCGCCCCCGGCAAGACGATGGAGGACGTGAGCGCCTACCTGGCGAAGCCCGAGGGGCCCATGCCCGTCATCCCGGCGGGCGGGGCGCAGGCGGTCACGAAGGGGCGGACCTCCTACGTGCGCCTTGACCTCACGCCGGGCGACTACCTCCTGCTGTGCGGCATTCCCAGCCCGGCGCACCAGGGAGCCCCGCACGCCGCCCTCGGCATGGTCCGGCCCTTCAAGGTCGTGGCGAGGACCGCGCAGAAGTGACGCGGGCGTGGGGAGGCAGCCGAGCGTGACCCCAGACTCCCGCCTCCGCCGTGCCCGACCGCTTCCCCCACTCCCAGGAGACCTATGCCGTCACCCCGCCGCCCAACCAGCCTGAGCGCGCCCGCCGCCTACCTGATCCAGGAGGGGGTCGCCGCGCTGGCCCTCGCGCTCGCGTTCACGGTGCAGGCCGTCTATTTCGTGCAGGGGCTGGGGCTGAGCCCCTTTCAGCTCGTGCTGGTCGGGACGGTGCTGGAACTCACCTGCTTCCTCTTCGAGATTCCGACGGGCGTGGTCGCCGACGTGTACAGCCGCCGCCTCTCGGTCATCCTGGGATTTCTCGGCCTGGGGCTGAGTTTCGTCGTGATCGCCCTCGTGCCCACCTTCGCGGGGGTGCTCGCGGCGCAGATCGTGGCGGGGCTGGGCTACACCTTCTTGAGCGGCGCCCAGGCCGCCTGGCTCACCGACGAGGTGGGCGAGGACCGGGTGGGGGCGCTGTTCGTGCGGGGTGCCCAGGCGGCGGCGGTGGGGGGCATCGCCGGAACGTTGCTCAGCGCCGGGCTGGGCAGCGTGAACCTCCTGCTGCCCATCGGGGTCGGGGCCGCCGTGCTGGGGGGGCTGGCCCTGGGGCTCGCGCTCGCCATGCCCGAACGGGGCTTCACGCCGCCGCCCCGGGGCGAGCGTTCCCTGTGGAATGCCGAGGGCTGGCGGGCGCTCGGCGCGACCTTCGGGGACGGGGTGCGGGTGGTGCGGACGCGCCCGGTGCTGCGGGGGCTGCTGGCCGTCGCGCTGCTCTTCGGCGCGTCCACCGAGGCGCTCGACCGCCTGTGGCAGTTTCACCTGCTGGAGACCTTCACGCTGCCCCGGCGGTGGGGCTTGACCGACGCCGCATGGTTCGGCCTGATCGCGCTCGCCGGGCAACTGCTCGGCCTCCTCGTGACGGAGGGGTTGCGGCGGCGGCTGCACGTCGAAACCGCGCCCCAGGCCGCCAGCTGGCTGGCCCGGCTGACCGCGCTGGGCATCCTCGCGGGGCTGGTGTTCGCGCTGGCCGGGCAGTTCTGGCTGGCCCTGGGCGCCTTTCTGGCGGGCGGGGTGCTGCGCGGCCTGTACGGACCCGTCTACACGGCGTGGCTCAACCAGGGGCTCGACTCGCGCGTGCGGGCCACCGTCATCTCCATCGCCTCGCAGGCCGACGCCCTAGGGCAGGTGGCGGGCGGCCCGGCCGTGGGTTACCTGGGCACCGTGAGCGGCGTGCGCGTCGCCCTGGCCGCGACCGCCCTGCTGAGGGTGCCGATGCTGTGGCTGTTCCTGCGCTCCGGGTCAGCGCCCCGGGGAGGGCCCGCGCCCCTGTCCGCCGAGGAGCGGGCGGCGGGGTAGACCTCCAGCGGGAGGACGCCCGTCGTCAGCGGTTGTTCAACCTCCTCAGAACACTTGGGGCAGAGAGCGCACGAACGCCTCCTGCCCCTCGTCCCCGCGCGTCCAGCCACGCCTCTCCGGGCGGTGGGCCCGAAGTCCTGCGAAAGGCGTCCTGGAGGCACACGACTCCCGTGCCATCCCCGCGCCATGCTCGCCCGTCTACGGTGGGCGCACGCTCGAAGGAGCCAAGCCAGGAGGCACCCTATGCACACCCAGTCCCTCGTCCGTCCCTCGGCCCCCGTGTCCGTCTCCACCCTGCGCGTTCTCGGCCTCGCCGCGCTGCTCGGCTCGCCCGCCATGCTGATCGAGGTGTACCGCCACGGCCTTCAACGGGTCGCCAACGAGGACACCGATCCCCTCGGCGCGCTGCTGTACGGCCTGTTCTCGGTCGGCTGGCTGTGCGCGATGATCGGCCTGCGCCACCTGCACGCCGCCGGTTACGGCAAGGTCGGCAGGGCCCTGATGAACGTCGTGGTCGTCACCGTGACGCTCGCCATCGGTCAATCCGTCATGGACCTCCTGAGGGTGCCCACTTCACACCCGCTGTACATGGTCACCGACCTCGCCTGGCCGCTGAGCATGGTGCTGACCTTCGCGGTGAGCGTCGCCGCCCTCTTCGCGCGGGTCTTGCCCCTGTGGGGCCGCCTCGTCCTCGTGTTCTGCGGCATCTCGCTGCCCATCAACATCCTCGTGATGGTGCTGACCGGTGACATGATTGGCGGTGCTTCCTTCGCGTGGCACACCTTCCTGGGCTGGGCGGGTCTCGGCCTCGTGCTGCTGCTGGCGCGTCCCGGGTCGGAGCAGTTCCCGGCGCAGGCCTGACGCGACAAACCCTCACAACTCGGGGAGGCGCCGCCGACAGTTGGGGCGCCTCCCCGGGTTATTGGACCCCTCGACCCCACGTATGCGGAGAAGGTTAGGCTCTCCTCCATGACCCCTGTCCTGATCGTGTTCTCCGGCCTGCCCGGCACGGGCAAAAGCACCCTGGCCCAGCAACTCGCCCGGCGTTGGCGGGCCGCCTACCTGCGGGTGGACAGCGTGGAGGCGGCGCTGTTGAACGCCGGACACGTCGGCGTCACCGTCGAGGGCTACGCGGTGGAATACGTCGTCGCGGAGGACAACCTCCACCTGGGGTTGAGTGTGGTCGCGGACTGCGTGAATCCCGTCCACGAGACCCGGGGCGCCTGGGCGGAGATCGCCCGGCGAACGGGCAGCGACCTGATCGATCTGGAAGTCATCTGCTCGAACGAAAGCGAGCATCGGCGGCGGGTCGAAACACGCCGGGCCGACCCGGGCCACCACATCGGACGGTGGTCTCCTCCCGGCTGGCCCGAGATCGAGCGGTACCGGCAGGCGTACGAGCCCTGGGAGACGCCCCCGCTGGTGCTCGACACGGCGCAGGGCACGCAGCAGGACAACTTCGCCGCGCTGCTCGCCCTGCTGGGGGCCAGGGGGTGAGGCCCGGATAGGGGACGCTCTCCGCGTGAGCCGACGCGGCAGGGGGCGAGGAGCGAGACCCGCACCCGGCCCGGATCGTCCGCTTCAGACCTTCCCCTCGCGGCCCACTGCCCGAAACGGCGCGCGTCCTCAGTCACGACCACCCGTACGGTTCTCCACGTCACGGGGAAGGTGCTCTGTCCAGGCTCTTTTCTCCTCGCACGGCGCCTTGCATTCACACCAAGGGAAAGAAGGCGTCCCCAGCCCTGCGCGGGAACGCCCTGCCCGGGAGCGCAGACCTCAGCGCCGCGTCATGGTGATCGTGCCGCCCTCTAACGTCTCGCCCCCCGCGTTCGTCGTCGTGAAGCGCCCGTTGTACGAGTTGCCGTCGAACTTGCCGGTGACGTTGAGTTCGACCTCGCGGTCCCCCTCGACCTCCAGGCCGATCTTGAGCGTCCCAGTGGCGCTGTTGCCCTGAATCCAGCCAACGGCGTCGTCCCCGGAGAAGCCGCTGCCCAGGATGCGCGGCTCGTCGTCGTCCATGTCGAAGCGGACCCTGACGGTGCCCGCCGGGGTCGTGATCACGGCGTCCCACTTCCCACGCGCGTTCCACTTTGCGGGCACGGCAGAGCTCGGCGTGCCCGCACTCGGCGTGGTCGTGCCTCCCTCTCCCGGTGGGGGCGGCGTCACCGCGCCCGACCGCCCCGGCTGGCTCTCGGGCGGGGTGCCGAGGGGGCGGTTGAAGAGAGTCTCCCCGCTCCCCGACGAGAGGCTCAGGACGTGCTGCCCGTCCGTGTTGACCTTCACGAGGGCCCGCTCGGTGTACGGCTTGACATTGTTCTTCGCGGAGGAGACCTTGCTCGGCGAGCAGGTGTAGCCGGTCGAGGAACTCGTGGTCGGGGTGAAGGTCAGCGCCGCACCGTTCACCGTCACCCTGCCCTTCTCCTGCACGAGGAGCTTGGAGGTGCAGCCGTAGGTCGTGACGACGAGGAGGCCGGTGCGCTCGTACGTGAAGTCCGCCTTCATCCTGAGGATGACGCTCGTGCCGCTCGCCTCGGCCCACTTGCCGGTGGCGGTGTTGTAGTACTCGACCGGCGACACGGCGCCGCTGTGCCACTCGCCGCGCAGGTCGGCCGAGAGGCCGGTGGGCGCGGCGGGGGATTGAACCGGCGTGCGGCGCACGTAGGTCGCGGAGCCGCCCTCCGTCCTGAAAGTGAGCTTGCCCGCCGCGACCGCCCACGTCATCGTGTCCGAACCCGACTCGGCCTTCGACGTCCTGGTGCCCGAGTTGCGCCTGCAACCGTTGTTGAGGCGGTCGGGCGAGTAGGCGCCGACCCGGTCGATCTTCGCCGTCTTGAAGGTGATCTTGCCGCCCGAGACGCTGAAGGTGCCGCGCTCGACCGTGACGTCCATCATCTGGCAGGTGATCGGGTAGCCGGTGGTGCCGAAGGAACTCGGGTAGTACGTGGACTCGAACTCGGTGAAGACGTAGCTGCCGTCCTTGTTCAGGACCACACGCCGCGAGTCCCCGTTCGCGCCGCCGAAGTCCTCGGTGTAGACGTTGGCGGGGTACTGAGCACCGCTGAGCCACTCCCCGACGAGGCTGGCGGGAACGGTCGCGGCGGAGGCGGCACAGGAGGGCAGCGCGAGCAGGAGGGCGGGGAGCAGGAAACGCTGGGCTGGAATCATGGCTCGGGTCCTTTCGGGAAGCGCGGGGATTGGGGGGCGCCTCGTCTGGGCAGAAGGTACGAAGGGCGGAGTGGCGGCGGGATGGCGGCCTCACCGCACGTGGACGGAGGAGACGAATCAGCCGAGCCGGGTAGGGCGCGCGTCGTTCGTTCCCGGAAGCTCAGGACGTGAGGCGGGGCAAGGGAAGCTCGCCCTCGCCCCGTGAATCCGGCTTCGCGGCGTCGGCCCCGCTGCAGCCTCAGCGCCGCACGAGTTCCCCGTACAGGTGCTCAATGCAGTCGTCGATGCTGGCGAAGTGCCGCTTCTCCCCGTGGGTGCCCTCCCGCAGGGTCGCGCGCCACTGCCGCAGGGGGGTACTGCTCTCCGCCTCGTGCCACACGCGCAGCACGTACACGCGCCCGTCGCGCAGGGGCAGCGATGCGCCGTGGTCGTCTTCCATGTTGACCTCCTCGCCCGGCGCCCGGACGCTGCCGACCCGCACGGTGCCCCACCCTAGTTCCCGGGGGATGGTCGGGGCATGGCAGCGGGTCCGGTATGCTGGGGCGACATGACCCCGACGCGGCCCTGGCGGCTGGAGGTGCTCGGCACCTCCCGGCTGATCCGCCCTGACGGCGCGGCCCTGCGCCCCGAGAAGGTCGCCCTGGCGCTGCTGACGTACCTCGCCCTGGAGGGCCCCACGCCGAGGTCGCGCCTGGCCGCCCTGCTGTGGCCGGAGACCGAGCCGGGCGCGGCGCGCAACAACCTCGTCCACCTGCTGCGCCGGGTGGCCCGGACCTGCGGGGAGGACCTGCTGCGGGCAGGAGACACGCTGAGCCTCGCGCCGGGGGTGGAGGTGGACGCCCGCACGCTCCTGGAGGCGGAGGGGACGGGCGGGGACGGGGACGATTCGTTCGGAGAGCTGCTCGACGGGGTGGAGTTCGACGAACGGCCCGATCTCGCCGACTGGCTGCTCGCCTGGCGCGAGACGTTTGCGGCGCGGCGCGAGGGACGGCTGCAGGCCCGGCTCGCCCGCGCGGAGGGGAACGGTGACCTCGTGGGCGCCCTGGCGGCGGCGACCCGCCTGCTCGACCTCGACCCCCTGTCGGAGGACGCGTACCGCGAGGCGATGCGCCTGCACTACCGCCTGGGCGACCGGGCGGCGGCGCTGCGGACGTACCACCGCTGCCGGGAGGTGCTGGGGCGCGAACTCGGGGTGGAGCCGGGCGCGGCGACGACCCGCCTCGCCGGGGAGATCGAGCGGGGCGAGGACGTCATGGGCCCCCCGACCGCCGCTCGCCCCGCCCTGCCGCTCGCGGTGCGGCGCCCGCCCGTGCTCGTGGGCCGGGCCCAGGCGTGGGCGCAGATGGAATCGGCGTGGGAGAAGGGCCAGATCATCTACCTGACGGGCGACCCGGGCGTGGGCAAGACGCGGCTCGCGCAGGACTTCGTGGCGAGCAGGGGCCGGGCGCTGTACCTGCCGGGCCACCCGGGGTCCCGGGACGTGCCCTTCGCGGCGGCGGCGCACAACGCCCGCGCCCGCCTCGCCGCCTCGCCCGGAGTCGAGCTGCCCGCCTGGGTGCGCCGCGAGCTGTCGCGCGTGCTGCCCGAGTTCCGGAAGGGCGCGCCCCCCGCCCCCATCGACTCCGAGCAGGCGCGGCTGAATTACTTCCTCGCGCACCTGGAGGTCGTGCGGCTCACGGGTTCGGGGTACGCCGGGGTGATCACCGACGACGTGCAGCACTACGACGAGGCGAGCGTCGACCTCGGCGCGTTCTTCCTGACCCAGGGCTCCCGGGCGGGTGCGGCGGACGACGTGCCGCGCCACATCCTGATCTACCGCCGGGGCACGCTTCCCCCCGTCACCCAGGCGCGGCAGGACGCCCTCGTGAAGGCGGGCCGGGCCGTACGCATCGACCTCGGGCCGCTGGGCGAGGCGGCGGTGGCCGAGCTGCTGGGCGAGGTGTTCGGGGAAGCGGCCCCGGTGCCGCTGCCCACCCTCGCGCGGGACCTTCACGGCCTGACCGGGGGCAACCCGCAGTTCCTGCTCGAAGCCCTGCGGCACATGTTCCAGACGGGCGACTTCACGGTGGGCGACGCGCTGCGGGTCCACGCGCGTGGGGTGACCTCCCTGACGGGCGAGCGGCTGGCGGGACTGTCCGCGCCCGCCCTCCAGGCCGCCCGCGCCGCCGCCGTGCTGGGAGAAGATCCCCCGCTCGAACTCGTCGCGGAGGTGCTGAGGGTGAGCCTCTTCGACCTCGCCGGGGCCTGGGAGGAACTGGAGGGGGCGCAGGTCGTCCACGGGGAGCGGTTCAGCCACGCCCTCGTGCGGGAGGCGGTGCTGGACGGCACGCCGCCGGGCGTCCGCACCCTGCTCGAACGCAGCGCGGCGCGCACCCTGCCCGGTCACGGGGCGCATCCCGGGCGGGTGGCCCGGCACTGGCTGAACGCGGGTGACCTCCGGCAGGCGGCCGTGTGGCTCATGCGCGCGGGCGAGGCGGCGGCGGGCACGTCGCGCCACGTGGAAGCGGCGGACTTCTACGCCTCGGCGCTGGGCGCCTACCGGGAGGTGGGCGACGCCGAGGGGGAACGGTCCGCGCTCCTCGCCCAGGAGGCGGCCCAGGGCCGGGGACAGGCGGGCTGAGGAAAGAGCCTTTAGACCCATCTCACCTGACCTTCAACTTCGCTAGAGTGGGGCATGGCACAGGGAAGTCAATCCTGGCGGCTCACGCTGCTCGGACCCGCGCGGCTGGAGCGGCCGGGCGGGGGGGAGGTCCGCTGCGAGGGCAAGGCGCTCGCGCTGCTCGCGTACCTCGCGCTGGAGGGGAGCGCGTCCCGCTCGCGCGTCGCGGGCCTGCTGTGGCCCGACACCCCCGAGGCGGGCGCACGGAACAACCTCGTCCACCTGCTGCGGCGGCTGGCCCGCACGGCGGGGCCGGACCTCGTGGAGGCCGGGGACGTGCTCTCGTTGGGGCCCGGCGTGGTGGTGGACGTGCGTGAGGGGCCCGGCCCCGGGGAACTGCTCGCGGGAGGCACGTGGCCCGAGTTGCCCGAGTTCACCGACTGGCTGCTCGCGTGGCGCGGGCGGCTCGACGCCGAGAGGATGGGCGCGTGGCGGGCCGAGGCGCAGCGCCACGAGGACGCCGGGGCGTACCGCGAGGCGCTCGCGGTGACGGACCTCCTGCGCGACCTCGACCCGACCTCGGAGGACGCCCTGCGGCGCGAGATGCGGCTGCACTACCTCCTGGGAGACGCCCCGCTCGCGCTGGGGGCCTACGGGGAGACGGCGGCGCGGCTGCGCGAGCACTTCGGCACCGAGCCGCTTCCCGAGACCCGGCAGCTCGCGGAGGACATCCGGCGCAGCGTGACCCCGGCGCCCCGGCCCCGGGCGGAGACGCCCCTGCCGGGGAGCGTGGCCCGCCCGCCGACGCTCGTGGGCCGCGAGGACGCTTGGGCACAGATGGAGGAGGCGTGGGAGCGGGGGCAGGGCATCGTCCTGACGGGCGAGCCGGGCGTCGGCAAGACGCGGCTGGCCCTCGACTTCCTGGAGGCGCACGGCGGCGGGATGCGCTTCGAGGGGCGGCCCGGCGACGCGGGGCTCCTGTACGCGACCCACGCCCGGACATACCGCCAGGTGCTCCAGGCCTACCCCGACCTCGACCTCCCGCCGTGGGTGCGGGGGGAACTCTCCCGCATCCTGCCGTACCTCGGCGGGACCCCGGCGCCGGTGACCTCCGAGGAGGAGCGGCTGCACTTCTGGCGGGCGAAGGTGGAGACGCTCGCGGGCGCGATGAACCGGGGGCTGCGCCGCATGGTGTTCGACGACGTGCAGTTCATGGACGAGGCGAGCGTCCAGGCGGGCGGCTTCATCTTCGCCCACCTCGGCTGGGGACGGCCGGACGCGCCCTGCCGCACCATCCACATCTTCCGCCAGGGAGAGCTGACCGAGTTTCAGCAGGGCGTGTTGCAGGCGATGCTGGGGGCGGGCCTCGTCGCGCTGGTGGAACTCGCGCCCCTGGAGGGCCGGGCGGTCGAACAGCTCGTCGCCCAGCTCGACCTGCCGCCGGGCACCCGAGGGGCCGACGAACTGGGCCGTTACACGGGCGGCAACCCGCTGCTGCTCCTGGAGGTCGCGCGCAGCCTGCACGAGGCGCACGCGCGCACCGGCCACCTGCCGAGCGCCCTGCCGCTGCCGGACAACGCGAGCGGGGTGATCGCCTCCCGCCTCGCCCGGCTCTCGCCGCCCGCCCTGCACGCTGCCCGCGCCGCCGCCGTGCTGGAGAGCGACTTCGACCTCGACCTCGTGGCGCAGACGCTCGGCGCGCCCCTGCTGGGCACGGCCGCCGCCTGGGAGGAACTGGAGGGGGCGCAAATCGTGCGGGGCCCCCGCTTCGTGCACGACCTCGTGGCGGAGGCGGTGCGCGCGGCCCTGCCCGGCGCGGTCCGGCGGCTGCTGCACCGCTCGGCCGCCCGCACCCTGCCGGGCCACGGGGCCCACCCCGCCCGCGTCGCGCGGCACTGGCGGTCGGGCGGCGACCCCCGCCAGGCGGCCCCGTGGTTCGCCCAGGCGGCTCAGGCCGCCCGGAACGCCTTCCAGGCGCGCGAGGCGGCCGCGTATCTGGAACAGGCCGCCGACGCCTACGAGGAGGCCGGGGAGTTCGACGAGGCGGCCCGGGTGCGGGGGCAGCTCGCCTCCGAACTGGCCCTGCCCGCCTGACTCCCCAGCCTTCACTCCGGCCAGAGGTGCAGCCTCGGCGTGCCCCGGTCACGACGGCCCCTCGTGAGCAGCAGGGCCGCGCCGACCAGCACCGCCGCCCCCGGCAGCAGGAGCCAGGCCCACCCGCCCGCCCCGACGCCGGGTTCGAGCACGGCCCGGGTACCGCCCGCTGACCGAGCGTGCCCACGCCTCGTTCGAGGACGACCACTCGGACAGGGAAAGCAGATGCCCCTCGCGGGCCGCGCCGTTCACCTCGTAGCGGTACGTGACGCGCGGCGTGAAGAGCGAGCCCCCGGTCTCGCCCGTGGACGGGAGGACGGTACCCGTCACGCTCGGCCAGAAGAGCGTCGCGGCGGCCTCACGCAGGCCCTGGAACATCGACACGAGGAGGATGACCCCGGTGACGAGCAGCCCCGCGCCGACGAGCAGCCTTCTGTTGACCCGGATGAAGATGGATATGTCGGACCTCCCCTTTCGGAGCGCACCCTACGCGGAAGGGGATGACATGACGATGAGGGGTGTGGGCCGGGACCGCAAGTCCTGACGCCGCGCCGCCGCTCGGTGAAAACCGGAGCACCCTGCCGCCAGGCCTCGGCAACGCTCTGTTCTCCACGACGGCGGCGGGACCACCACGCCGGTTCGGGCCGTCGCCCTCATCGCGGGAGCCCCGGAGGTCGAGAGGCGCTCTCCTCTCCCCACAAGCTCGGTCGGCTGGGATGACCCAGGAACAGGTTCTCAACTTGTCCGGCTCCTGCTGTGCCCCTGCTGTCAGGCGTCGGGAATGGCGTGCGGCCCACCGCCTGTCACAGCGAAAGACTTTTGTCAGCGTCACGTCCGTACCTTGCATTCACACCCCGGGCAGGCGGGTCGGTGCCGACGGGAACAGCATGGTTTCCCCGTGGTCAATTTCCCGGGCATTTGCTCCGGACGGGGACGTCTTGCCCCGCTTCGTCCCGGCACAAGGAGAAGACAGATGAAAAAACGCGCCGCTTTAGGAGTTACGCTGCTGGCCCTGGCCGGCCTGACTCAGGCCCAGAAGGACGGCCAGGCCGTCGTCGGGCTGATCGTCAAGACGGACGTCAACCCCTTTTTCGTCAAGATGAAGGAGGGCGCACGCAAGTCGGCCGCGGCCGCGGGAGCGCGGCTGATGACCGCGGCGGGCACGGCGGACGACGACAACGACTCGCAGGTCGCCGCGATCCAGAAGATGGTGCGGGCGGGCGCAAAGACCATCCTGATCACGCCCGCCGACACCCAGGGCATCGTGCCCGCCATCCGGGCGGCGCGGGCCAAGGGCGTGCAGGTCATCGCGCTCGACAGCACCACGGACCCCAAGTCGGCGGTGGACGCCATCTTCGCCACCGACAACAACAAGGCGGGCTACCTGATCGGGCGCTACGCGGGCGAGATGATGCGGGGCAAGCGGGCCGTCGTCGCCATGCTCGACCTCGCGCCGGGGCTGTCGGTGGGCATCGCCCGGCACAACGGCTTTCTCAAGGGCTTCGGGATCGACCCGGCCGATCCCCGCATCGTCTGCCAGCAGGACACCAACGGCAACAAGGACCTCGCCCGAACGGCGATGGCGAACTGCCTGAAGAAAAACCCCGACATCAACGTGGTCTACACCATCAACGAACCCGTCGCCGCCGGAGCTTACGAGGCCATCAAGGCGGCGGGGGACCCCGGCAAGGTGGCGATCTTCTCGGTGGACGGCGGCTGCCAGGGCGTGCGCGACGTGCGGGCGGGCAAGATCACCGCCACCTCCCAGCAGTACCCCATGCGCATGGCCTCCCTGGGTGTGGAGGCGGCGATGACCTACACGAAGACCGGCAAAAAGGCCAGTGGCTACACCGACACCAGCGTCAATCTCATCGCGGCCAAGAGCATGAGCGGGCTCAAGGTCAAGGACACGGCCTTCGGCCTGAACAACTGCTGGGGGAACTGACGTGAGGGCGTCCACGCGCGTGCATCGTCCCCTGGCCCTGCTCTGCGGCCTCACCCTCCTGGGAGCGGCGGGAACGGCCGGGGCGCGGGACCTGCCCGAAATCGTCAGGAACGGCACCCTGCGGGTCGGCATCCTCAGGGACACGCCCCGGCTCAACGCGGTGCGGGGCGGCGGGCGAACCGGGCTGGAGGTGGACCTGATCGGCCGCTTCGCGCGGAAATTGGGGGTCAAGGTCGCGTGGGTTCGCACGAGCCCGGCCACCTTCGGGCAGGACCTCCGGAGCAGCAGAATCGACCTGCTCCTGCCCCAGAACGAGACGCTCACCCTCGGCGCGGAGGCGGGCCTCACCTCGACCAATCCCTACTACTGTAGCGGCGCCGTCATCCTGTCGCGGGGAGCCGCCGTTCGGAACAGCACCGGGCTCCTCGGCAAGAGGATCGCCGTTCAGCCCGGCAAGGCGTACTTCGACTACCTCAAGCGCCTGGCCCTCGACAAGAGTTCCAACGTGCAGCAGGACGCGGCGTCCACCGTGCTGACGCTGATCTACAAGACCGCCGACGTCGCCATCGTGGACAAGCTCGCGGCCCTCGAAGCCACGTTCGTCTACCCCAAGGCCGGGCTCAAGATGAGCTATCCCCTCTGGGACACCCGGTTCGGGGCGGTCGTCCGCCTGGAGGACGGTGGCCTGCGAAAGGCGTTCAACAAGACGCTACAGACCCTGGTCGAGAGTGGCGCCTACGACAAGCTGTCGGGAGCGTACTTTCCGCAGAACGTCCGCTGCTCGACCTACTAGGGGCAGGCGCTCCACGACTCCGGCCCCGCCCACCCGAAGGGAGTGGCGGGGTCTGGTCTACCTGCCCGTCGCCCCGACGACGCCGTACGCCGCTTCCGATTCGGCGCGAGCGGGCTGCCGAAGTTCCCGCCTGAGCCTCACGGCGGTGGCCCCACCCGTTGAGGGGCGGCCCCCCACCTCACCGAGTTCGTTCGGCGGGGACGACCCCGGGAACCGGCCTTCAACCTGTTGAGGGGCTGCTCGCAGAACTTCCCCCGTGTGAGGTGGACCCCGGTGAGCCGGTTCGTGAGGCCGCGCCCGCGAACGCGCCGGAGGCCCCTCCCCCCGGGTTAGGAAGTCGGTGAGGTGGGCCGTGAACACCTCCGGCTGCTCGAAGCTGGGACGGTGGGGCCGCACTTGCTCTTGCTGGCGGCGGAACAGCCGCTCCGCGCACGCCGGGCACTCGCGGTGCCGAGGATGTTCTGCCGGGGGCTGCCCTTCAGCGTGGAGCGGCTCGTCGCCAGCGTGACGCCCCCTGAAGCGGGTGACCTCGTCCTCCCGTTCGGGCGCGCAGAGCCCCACCCGCCTCCAGCCGTTCACGCGGGCTGAAGGGCGCTCTCCCGCACGCCGGGTCGCACGTTCGCGTTGCGGGCGAAAACATTTTCCGGGTCGTACTCGGCCTTGAGGGCGGTGAGGCGGGCGAGGACCCGCTCCCCGTAGACCTCCGCCACCCGGCCCTCCTCGCCCAGGCCCAGGAAGTTGCCGTAGGTGCCGCTCGTGAAGGGCCGCACGGCCGCGAAGACGTGCTCGCTGGCGCCCCGGGCGAGGTCGGCGGCGTCTGTCGGAAGTTCCGCCGGGCACAGGTGCCCGACCATCAGCAGGGCGGCCCTGTCGCGGTGCGCGAAGGCGGTGCTCGTGGTCGGGATGCGGGCGAGTTCGCCCCCCAGGATGCGAAGCTGGACGTGCGTGCCGGGGTTGAAGACTTCCATCGCGCCCTCCACGAGCGCGTCCAGGAAAGCACCCTCCACCCGGGGCACGAAGCCCGAGCGGACGAAGTGGCGCAGCCCGGGCAGGCCGCCCCCCGCGTACATCTCCAGCAGGGCGGGGTAGGGCATGGGGCCGATCAGGTCGGCGACGGGCGTGCCGAGGCGGCGCAGCGGGGCCACGACGCGCTCGCCCTCGGCGGGGTCGCCGCTGTAGCAGACGCCCACGACCACCAGGGGCCGCCCGACGACCTCGGGGGGCAGGAAGGGCAGGGGCGGCGCGGCCATCAGGA
Source organism: Deinococcus aetherius (assembly GCF_025997855.1). Classification (NCBI taxonomy): domain Bacteria; kingdom Thermotogati; phylum Deinococcota; class Deinococci; order Deinococcales; family Deinococcaceae; genus Deinococcus; species Deinococcus aetherius. Next base: position 16,377 of record NZ_AP026562.1, on the reverse strand, counting down.
TGGCCTGGGTGGAGAGTTCGTCGGGGGCCCCGGCGGCGAGGCGGGCGTACTCGCCGAGCACGCGCCGGGCGTCCTGCCCGTCGTAGACGACCATGCCACCGTACACCACGCCGCCCGCGTGCGCCTCGAACTCCAGCGCGGTGATCACGCCGAGGTTCGCCCCGCCGCCGCGCAGCCCCCAGAAGAGGTCGGGGAATTCGGTGGCGCTCGCTCGCAGAACCCGTCCGTCGGCGGTCACGAGTTCCACGGCCCGCAGACGGTCGAGGGCGAGGCCGTGCTGCCGGACAAACCAGCCAATCCCACCCCCCTGGGTCAGGCCGCCGACCCCGACGGTCGGCACGTCCCCGGCGGTGACGGCGAGGCCGTGGGGGTGCAGGGCGCCCGCCACCTCGCCCCAGGTCAGGCCGGGCTCCACGCGCACCCGGCGGGTTTCCGGCTCGACCGCGATGCCCTTCATCTCGGACAGGTCGAGGACGACGCCCCGGTCCACCGTGCCGAACCCGGCGGGGCTGTGGCCGCCGCTGCGGACGGCGAGCGGGAGACGCTGAGCCCGCGCGAACCGGATCGTGCGGGCCACGTCCCCCACATCGAGGGCCCGGACGATCAGGGCGGGCAGGGCGTCCACGGCGGCGTTCCACACCGCGCGGCGGGCGTCGTAGTCGGCCTCCTCGGCGCTGATCGCGCGGCCCGCGAGGTTCAGGCGCAGTTCGAGCAGGGCGGCGGGGTTCACGGTGGGGCGGGCGGGGGACGGCTGGGTCATGGTATGGCCTCCTGGGCGGGGGTGTGGGCAGGCGTCTCCTGCCTTCTGCGCCAGACCGTAGGCGAGGCGGCATGATCGAGGGCTGATCGTTGTCCGGACTTCCGGGCGGGGCGGAAACTCCTCAAGTTCGCCCCGGTGGTGCGGCGGGCGCGTCCGGCGGGCCTTTGCGCGCCGATCAGGGCCTGATCACGCCGGGCCCTGCGCCGCCCCCACGCGGCCCGAGTCTCGGCCCCTGCCGCGAGGCCGATACCTCCCGAGCCGAATAGTCTGGGTATGCTGCGGCGGTGACGCTGCCCACGACCGCCGTCAGCACGCCCCCCCGCAGGCTGGCCGCCTCCGGCCTGGGGCTCTTCCTGCTTCTCGGCCTGGTCTACCCCATCCTGGGCCCGGCGTTGCCAACCCTCAGCGGGCAGTTCGGGCTGAGTGCCACGGGCGCCTCGTTGCTGCTCAGCCTCAACTCGGCGGGCGCCTTCGCGGGTGTGCTGCTGGCGGGCACCCTGTCGCGCCGCTGGGCTCCGCCCCGGAGGGCGACGCTGGCCCTGGGCGTCATGGCCGCCGGGTGCCTGGGCCTCGTCCTCGCCCCCACCTTCGGGGTCGCGCTCGTCGCGGCGGGGCTGCTCGGGCTGGGCTTCGGGGTGCTGGACCTCACCACCAACGTCTGGCTGTCCACCGGGTACGGGGAGCGCAGCGCCTCGATGCTCAATCTGCTCAGCGCGAGCTTCGGGGTCGGCGCCGTCCTCGCGCCCCTGGCGGTGGGGCTCGCGGGCGGCGACTTCCGCCTGCCTTTGATCGGCTGCGCGGCCCTCGCCGCCCTGCTGCTGCCCCTGGTGCTGAGCCTGCGCCGGACCGCCGTGCCGGAGGGGCCCGCCCAACCGGCCACGGCGACCGGGCGGGCGCGCGTGCTGCTGCTGGGCTTCGTGCTGCTGTTCCTGACCTACGTCGGGGTGGAGGGCGGCATCGGGGCGTGGGAGGTCACCCACCTGCAGGACGCGCTGGGCCTGAGCACGGCGGGGGCGGCGTCCGTCGCGTCTCTCTTCTGGGTGAGCTTCACGGTCGGGCGGCTGGTCTCGGCGGTCCTCGCCCTGCGCCTCCCGCCCGCCCGGCTCGTGACCCTCACGCTGGCCCTGGCCGCCGTGAGCCTGGCCCTGGCGGCGGTGCCTGCGGCGGCCGGGGTGGCGTACACGCTCGCCGGGCTGTTCCTGGCGCCCGTGTTCACGACAGGGCTGGTGTGGCTGACCCGCGCCCTGCCCACAGGGGGCGCGACGACGTGGGTGTTCGCCAGCGCGTTTCTCGGCCCGGTGGTGTTCTCGCCGGTCGTCGGCGCGTTCAAGGACGCCCACGGCTCGCAGGCGATTCCCCTCACGCTGCTGGGGATCACGCTGCTGTGCCTGGGCCTCGCCCTCGGCCTGCGCCGCGCCCTGCGGGACTGACGCCGGGAGGGGTGACTCGGGGACGGGCCGAACCCGCCCGTCATCCCCCAATCATCCCCCGCCGCCTACGCTGCCCCCATGACCCGAACCAGCCTCCACCCCCACCAGGATTCGCTGCACGCGGGCCCGCCCTCGCCCGCCGCCCCGGAGGTCTACGAGGTGTTGTGCCGGGCCGCGCGGGAGCTGCGGGAGGACGCCGGGTTCCTGGCCCTGACCCGCCGACCCGGCGTGCGCCCCCAGGATGTCGTGCGGCTCGCGCTCGACGCGGTGCCGTCCCTGGAACTCCTGCCGCTGCCCGTCCTCGCCGAGGAACTCGCGGCGCTGTTTCGGGGCGGGGCCCCCCGGTCGTGGTCGGCGTGACCCGGCACCTCGTCCGCCTCACGCTCGCGGGGCTGGCGCTCGCCCCAGTGGCGGCCACCTCCACCGAACCCGCCGGGCGGCTCGCGTACCTCAAGGATGGCGTAGCCTGGGTCGAGGGGCAGCCGGGCTCGGCCCTGCGTCCGGTTCCGAACTCGCGCGGCTCGGTCCTGCTCGACCTGTCGCCCGTGGACGGCACCCTGGCCTTTCTGACCGGCCCCCCGGGCACGAACATTCACGCGGCGGAGGTCCCCCCCCTCAAACCCTTCCTCAGCGCGCCGCCCTACACGGGAAGCGTGCCCCTGACTTCGCTCGTGCCCGGCCCCACCTTCGCCACGGTGCGCGCCCGGTGGCTGCGGTGGGAGGGCGACGGCCACGCCCTGATCGCGGGCACCGACGAGGGCAACGCGGGCTGGAACACAACCAAGCGCAAGACCTTCCTTCCCAACCAGTCGGCCCTGTACCAGAGCACCTCGCGGAACGGGGCGGTGACGGCGCTGCTCGGCTCGGTGCAGTCGCCGGAGGACGTAGGCGTGCTGCTGTACGGCCCCGGCGCCCGGCCCGGCACCGAGGTCTTTACCCGCCGCCATCCGGAGAACCTGATGAACGCGCTGAGGGCGGCGCCGGAGCCTGGCATCCGCAAGTTTCTGGGCGACCTCGACCCCCGGGCTCAGGCGGACGACGTGAGCTGGACCGTCACCGCGCCGAAGGTCACCCAAGGCGGCGGGCGGATGTACTTCGCCTCGAACGCCGGGTACGGGGTGGGCAGCGCGGGCACCACCACCTCCGCCGTCTTCGAGGTGGACGTGCGGACGCTGAGGCTGCGGGTTCTCGGGTGGCTGGGCACCCTGGCGGGGAGCGTGCTGGAGGTGCTGCCCTCCCCCGACGGCGGGCACCTGCTCGTCCTGCTCGCGCGGCATGACAGCAACGCGCGGGTCGACACCTTCGTGTACGCGGCGGACCTCGGGCGCCGGAGCGTGAGGGAACTCGCGGTCGCCAGTGCGCCGAAGGGCACCCTCAGCATCCTCGACAGCGCGTGCTGGCTGGCCGACTCGCGGCAGGTGGCCCTGAGCGTGGCCTATGCCCGGCCGCAGGACCTGAACGAGAAGAACGGCTTCGAGCCCCCGGCGGGGGCCTACACCCTGTTCGTGAAGGACGCCGGGAGCGGAAAGACGCTGCGCCGCGTTTCCGGCGCGACGGGAGTGACATGCGGACCGAAATGACCCGCCCCCTGCCCGCGACCCTGCTCGGGGGGCTCGCCCTGGCGCTGCGCCGCTTCGCGCTCTCCCTGCTCGCGGCGGTGATCGTCGCCCTCGCGGCGGCCACCCTGCTCACCGCCGCCTGGCTGGTGACCGACCCGGCCGGGGCGCTTCCCGACGCGCCGTACGCGTGGCTGGGCCTCGCCGCGCTCCTGCTCGCCTTCGGTGCCCCCAGCGCGTTCGTGTTCGGGGTGGTGGTGGCACCCCTGGCCGCCCTCGCCGGTCGAATCCACCCCGCGTGGACGGCCGTGACGGGCGCCCTGGGCGGAGGGCTGCTCGTGCTGCTCACCACCGACCTCCGGTTCGCGGTGCTGGGCGTCCTCGGCGGCCTGACGTACGCCGCGCTGGAGGGGCGGCTGCGCGGGCGACGTCGGGGGTAGGGGGACGAGGGGAGCTTTCAGCCGTCATCGGTCAGCGATCAGGAAGCCGCAGGTCTTTCGTCACCTCACGCGGCGCAGCCGCACGGCGAGCGCCACGACCAGCAGGGGCGCGAGCGCGGCGAGGACCGCCAGCCCGGGCGAGACCCGGAAGAGTTCGTGCAGCACCATCACGCCCACGAGCGCCTGGGTCACCCACACCAGAAGGCCGAGCGTGGTGACGAGGAGGTACTGCCGCCGGGTGTAGCCCGTCAGCACGAAGAATGCTTCGAGCGCCATCCCCGTGCCGAGGGCGGCCCGCGCGAGCACCCCGACCACGAGAGGCCGCCGCGCGACCCCTGCCGACAGCCGCCGGAACCACGCGGGCCACCCGTTCCCGGGGCTCGGTGCCGCGCCTCCCAGCCGGGCAAGCAGCCCGGCGGTCAGCACGCTCCCCAGGAGGCTGCCCACGAACGACAGGGTGAGGGCCACCGGCAGCGGCCAGATCACCGACGACAGGGCGACCAGCACGCCGTTCAGGTGAAAGGGCGCCGCCAGGGCGCACAGCAGGGTGTACACTAGGGGCGCCGTTCCCGCCTCCCGCACCGCCCCCTCCAGCGCCCCGGTCAGCCACTCGGGCCTCACGACCGCCACGGCCACCCCCAGGAGCGTGAGGAGGGTGGACACGGCGGCGAGGGTGCCTGTCCGCCGCTCGGGGTTCCGGCCTGCGGGTAGGGGGGCGGGCGGCGGGGTTGGGCCCTCCTCGCCCCGTGTCACAGCGTCACCGGGAGGGCTTCGAGGCCGCGCAGGATGAAACCGGACCGCCAGCGCAACTGGCCCTCGGGCACCCGCAGGCGCAGGTTCGGGGCGCGGCGCAGCAGGGTGGTCAGGGCGACCTGCGCCTCCATCCGCGAGAGGGGCGCCCCCAGGCAGTAGTGCATCCCCTGGCCGAACGACAGGTGGCGGTTGTTCGCCCGCCCGAGGTCGAGCGTGTCGGGCCGCTCGAACTGCGCGGGGTCCCGGTTGGCGGAGGCGAGCACCGCGACCACGAGTTCGCCGCGCGGGATGAGGGTGCCCGCGACCTCCACGTCCCGCGCGGCGTAGCGTTCGGTCGCCGTCTCGGCGGGCACCACGAAGCGCGCGAGTTCCTCGACGCCGGACCCCATCAGGGCGGGATCGTCCCTGAGCCGCTCCATCTGGTCGGGGTGCCCAAGCAGCGCGAGCGTCCCGCTGCCGATCAGGTTGACGGTCGTCTCGTGCCCGGCCGAGAGCAGCAGGAAGATCATCGCCAGCACCTCGTCGTCGGTGAGGGTGTCGCTCCCCTCCTGCGCCGCCACCAGGGCCGAGGTGAGGTCGTTCCTGGGCCGCGCACGCCGCTCCCGGATCAGGCCGCGCAGGTAACGGATGAAGGCCAGGACGGACGGGATGACCGTCAGCGGCGAGCGGTGGCCGACCGAGACGAACGCCCGCGTCCACGCGCTGAAGCGGCCGTGGTCCCGCCCCGGCACCCCCAGGATGCGCCCGATCACCCTCAGGGGCACCGGGAGCGCGAAGTCGGCGATCAGGTCCATCCCGCTCCGGCGCAGGGCCCGGTCGAGCGCCTCGTCGGTCACCGCCTGCGTCTGGTCACGCATCCGCTCGACCATGCGCGGCGTGAACGCCCTGTGGACGAGGACCTTCAGCCGGTCGTGGTCCGCGCCGTCGAGGCTCAGGAGGTTACGCCCCAGCGGCCCGAAAACGGCGGGCACACTCGGCACGCGGCGGAGTTGTGCGGGCGTCATCGCCTTGTGGGGGTCCTTGACGAAGGTGGCGTCGTCCCTCAGCACCGCCAGCACGTCGCCGTACCGGGTGACGAGCCACGCGCGTTCCTCGCAGCGCAGGCGCCGGAGCGTCACCGGGAAGACGGGCGCCTCCTCGCGCAGCCGGGCGTAGAAGGGAAAGGGATTGGCCTTGAACCGCGCGTCGGTGATGTCCACCCCCGACAGGGCGCTCAGGGGGGCGGTCCAGAAGTCAGCGGTCCCCAGGGTCACGTCGCCTCACCTCCCAGGCCGCCCACCAGCAGGTCGGCGAGGGCGCCCGGGAGCGCCTCCCAGTTCTCGGTGAGAAGGTCGTCGCCCATCACCCGCTGGAGGATCACGCCGAACACCAGGCTCGACAGCACGCGCACCGTGAGCGCGGCCCGTGGGGTGGGCACGCCGTTCGCCTCGGCCCAGCGCCCGAAGGCCTCCTCGGCGAGCCCGGTCATGGGCGTGAGGACGTGCTCGCGGAAAAGGGCCCGCAGTTCCCGGTTCACCATCAGCTCGGAGACGATCACCCGGAACAGCTCGAAGTCGTCGGCCTCGAAGAGCTTCAGAGGCCCCAGCAGATGCACCTGCACGAAGTCGCGCAGGCTGAGCCCCTCCAGGGCCGCCGGGTCCACCTGCCCCCGGGCGCCCCGGCTCATGGGGTCGATCAGCCCCAGCAGCAGCCCGCCCTTGTTCTCGAAGTAGTTGTAGATCGTGCCGTCGGCCACCCCCGCCGCCTGCGCCACGTCCCTCACGGTCGTGGCGTGGAACCCCTTCTCGGCGAAGACCCGCGCCGCCGCATCGAGAATCCGCGTGCGCTTGGCGACCAGTTCCTCCGGAAGCGTCTTTTTCATGGCGAGGGCCCTCCAGGCTCCCCTATGATCTGAATGAATGTTCATTCAGAATGGACCGGGAAAACCGGAAAGTCAACCCCCGGAGTGCAGCCACCCGAAGCAGGGCGGAAAAGAGGTCGTTCTGCCAAGGGGAGCGGGGCAGCACGTCCTGGAGACGGGGAATCCTTCCCGGCTTGGTGGGCGACTTTTTTCGCCGCGTCGAAGGTCAGCGGGGCGCGGGCGCCGCCCGTCCCGGTGGGGAGGGCGGCGTGAAGGGTCGTCAGTGCTTCCTGGGCAGGAGGTGCATGACCGCCACGATGAAGCCGCCGAGGAGCAGGCCGACGAGCGCGGAGCCCAGCGTCTCCACCAGCCACTCGACCACGCCGGACGCGAACGGCACCGCGTGGCCTGCCGCCAGGGCGTCCTCGTGCAGCGCGTGGGCGAGGCCGCCGAAGCCGAATTCCTCCAGGCCGACCAGGATGATGTGGCCGCCGACCCAGAGCATCGCGGCGGTGCCGACGACGGAGAGGACCGACAGCACGGCGGGCATGCCCCGCACCAACCCGCGCCCAAAGGAGCGCGCCGGTCCGGCGCTTCCGCTCGCCAGCCGCAGGCCGAGGTCGTCCATCTTCACGATGAGGCCCACGACCCCGTAGACCAGCGCGGTGATCAGCAGCGCGACGACCACGAGGATCACGGCGCGCAGGGCGAAGGCCTGATCCGCCACCTCCGCGAGCGAGATCGCCATGATCTCCGCCGAGAGGATGAAGTCGGTGCGGATCGCCCCCGCCACCATCCCCTCCTCGTGCGCCTGGCTCGACAGCTTGGCCTCGTCCTCGTGGGCGTCCTCGTGGTGACCCGCCACCGCCTCGTAGAGTTTTTCCGCCCCCTCGAAACACAGGTAGGCCGCGCCCAGCATCAGGATCGGAGTGATCGCCCACGGCAGGAACTGGCTGAGCAGCAGCGCCACCGGGAGGATGAAGAGCACCTTGTTGCGCAGCGAGCCCCGGGCGATGCGCCAGATGATCGGCAGCTCGCGGTCGGGCGAGAAGCCGGTGACATAGCGCGGGGTCACGGCGGTGTCGTCCACGACCACCCCGATGGCCTTGGCACCCGCCTTGCCCGCCGCCGCGCCGATATCGTCGATGGAGGCGGCGGCGAGCCGGGCGATGGCCGCCACGTCGTCGAGGAGGGCGACGAGGCCGCCGCTCATCGGGCGTTCCCGGTGGAGCGGTGGGGTGGGGCAGGGGCGTGCGGGCTGTCGGAGGGGTGCCAGGGGGCCATCAGGCTTCCAGCCTACCAAGGTCGGCCGGGCCCCCGACCACCGGGGCCCTCTGCTGGCGACGTGAGACTCCACGGCTGCGGCGGCGCGTCATGGGCACCCCCCGGCTGGAAACCGGGTCCGTGTTGGCCCCGGCGCTCCGCCTGAACGAGGCGTGACGTGTGGGCATCTTCCTGTTCAACCTGGCGGCGGTGCAGGTCGCCCTGGCGATGGACAGCCGGGGCACAGCATGGCCGTGCCCCGGCTCCAACGCCGTCGTCGTGGTACTCCTGTGGGAGGAGGAGGGGCCACACCTGCGGCGGCGCCTGCGCGACGGCTGGAAGAAGGCGGCCTCCCGCTTCTCGCGCCCGGTGATCCCGCTGCCCTCGTGAGGGGCTGGTCGAGAAGTCGCGCATCTACCCCACGGCCACGAACAGGACGAGTTTTTTACCCCTCCCCCCTTGTGGGAGAGGTTGGGAGGGGGGAAACGCCAGAACGCCAGCGCCACCCCAACGCACCCCACTCCCCATCAGGAGGCTCCTTAAACACCCTCTGGGCGGTGACCCCACTGCTGGGGGGCTGTTCTGACGGGTTGGGAAACCCTCTATCCTGCCGGGCGTGCGGCGCGCGGTTCCCCTCCTGAACCTGTCCCTGCGGGGGCTGCTCCTACGGCGCGGGCGGTCACTTCTCACGGCGCTCAGCGTGGCGGTCGCCGTGACGGGCCTGACGGTCTTCCTCTCGCTGGGGGCAGGGTTGCGGCGGGCGGTGGACGCGCAGGTCGGCAGCATCCGGCCCCAGCTCCAGGTCTCGCGCTCGGGGCCGCTTCAGGCCCTCGCACCGCCGCCCAACCTGTCGGGAGAGGTGCTGGCCCAGGTCGAGGCGCAGCGCGTCCCGCTGGGGCTCAAACACGTCACCCCCGTCCTCCTGGCGGGGCAGGACCGGGCCGGACTCCACCTCACCCTGTACGGCATCCCCGCCGCCGCCGGATTCGGCCGGGTCTACCCCTACGCCCGCGTGGCGCGGGGCCGGGGTCTGGAAGCGCGTGACGAGGGCGCGGAGGTGGCCGTGCTCGGTGACCGGGCCGCGCGGCACCTCGCCGCCGGGGTGGGGGACCGGGTGCCCCTCGCGGGGGGAACGCGGGCGCGGGTCGTCGGGATTCTCGCCCCCACCGGCACGCTGACCGACGCCTTCGTGGTGGCCCCGCTGCGAACCCTTCAGCGGGCGCTGCGGGTTCCGGGGCTGATCTCCCTCGTCGCCGTGGAGGTCGGCAAGGAGGAGGACGTGCCCCGGGTGGAACGGGTCCTGCTGGAGCGCGTGGACGCCGAGGTCCAGACCCAGCAGGGGTTCCGCGAGGTTCTGGCGCGGCTGCTGGGCAGCGCGGAGGTGCTGCAACGGGTCCTCGCCGGGGTGGCCCTGCTCGTGGGGTTCCTGAGCGTCCTGACCACCCTCACGATGACGGGCCACGAGCGCCGCGCCGAACTCGCGGGACTGCGGGCTCTGGGACTGCGGCCCCTCGGGGCGGCGGGACTGATCGTGTTCGACGGCGTGCTGCTGGCGGGCGCCGGGGGGGTCGCGGGCTCGCTCGCGGGAGGGCTGCTGGCGGGTGGCCTCGGCGTGCTGACCGAGCGGGGCCTGGGGGTGCGGGCCGCCGTGATGACTCCGGGCGTGCTGCTGGCGGTGCTCCTCGTGGGCGCGCTCATCGGCCTGCTCGCCGCCCTGCCGGTGGCCTGGGCCGTGGGCCGCCAGCCCATCCCGGAGGCCCTGCGCTCCGCCTGAAGTGCGGCGGGCCGGACGCCGCGCCTGTGGTAGACAGGGGAAGATGCCCGGTCTCGCCCGCCTCCTGCTCTCGCCGCCGAGCTGCCGGGACGTGGGGACGCTGCGGCGGGCCGTGGAGGGGAAGACGGTGCTGATCACCGGGGCCTCCTTCGGCATCGGGGAGGCGACCGCGCGCCTGTTCGCGGAGGCGGGGGCGGAGGTGCTGCTGCTCGCCCGCACCGAGGAGAAGTTGCGGGCGGTGGCGGAGGGCATCCGGGCGGCGGGGGGCCGCGCGCACGTCTACCCGCTCGACCTGTCCCGCCCCGGGGACGTGGCCCCGCTGATCGAGGAGGTGGAGCGCCTCCACCCCCGCATCGACGTGGTGGTCAGCAACGCGGGGAAGTCGATCCGGCGCCCGGCCCTGCAATCGCTCGAACGCCGGGACCTGGAGCGGTCGCTGGCCGTCAACCTCACGGGCCCGGCGGCGCTGGTCCTCGCGCTGCTGCCGTGCATGGTCGGGCAGGGCGGGGGCCAGATCGTCAACGTCTCCACCGTCTCGGCGAAGGCCCCCGCCGCGCCGCGCTGGGCCTCCTACCAGGGGAGCAAGGCGGGCTTCGACCTGTGGCTGCGCTCCGTGGCGGCGGAGGTGCGGGGGCGAGGCGTCCGGGTGAGCAGCGTGTATATGCCCCTCGTGCGGACCCGCATGAGCGCGGCAGGCGGGCTCTACCGCCGCGCCCCCGCCCTCACGCCCCGGGAGGCCGCCGAGGTCATCGCGGGCGCGGTCGTGCGGCCCCGCGACCGGGTGGCGCCGTGGTGGCTGGCGGGCCAGGAACTCGCGGCGCTGCTCCTGCCAGACCTGATCGACCGCGTTCTCGGCGGGCTTGAGGACCGCGAGCGGCGGCGCGAGAGGGGCCACTCGGCGTGAACGTGTTTCTAGATGCCCTCCGGGCCGCCGGGCGAACCGGGCTGCTGCACCCCAACCCCGGACGCGCCGCGTGGCTGTGGCTCGCCCTCACCGTCCGGCACGGGGTGTCCCTGTACAGCGTCGCCGCGTGGTCCGCCGCGCGCTTTCCGGACGCCCCGGCCCTCGTCGAGCCGGAGGGGACCACGACCTTCCGGGGACTCGCCCAGCAGGCCGACCTTATCGCGGACGCGCTCGCCGGGCGGGTGAGGCCGGGGGGCTCCGTCGGCCTCCTCGGGCGTAACCACGCCACCTTCGTCGCCACGCTGCTCGCCTGCGGGCGGCTGGGGCTGCGGGCGGTGCTCCTGAACACGTCCTTCTCCGCCCGGCAGACGCTGGAGGTCTGCGGGGCGCAGGCCCTCGACCTCCTCGTGGTGGACGACGAATTCGTGCCCGGCCTGCGCGCCCTCGGGGCGGGGGTGCCCCTCTGGCCCACCTCCGGGGTGAGGGCGCTACGGCGGGAGGAGGTGCCGAGGCGACCCGCGCGGCGGCGCCGGGGCAGCATCGTCATCCTGAGTTCGGGAAGCACTGGGCCGCCCAAGGCGGTGCGGCGGAACGTGAACCCCGCCGAACTGCTGCCCACCCTCACGGCCTTGCTGGACAGGTTGCGGCTCCGCGCCCGCGCCCCGACGCTGCTCACGATCCCCCTCTTCCACGGCCACGGGCTGATGACCCTGGGGCTCAGCCTGGCGATGGGGGCGCCCCTGCACCTCTTCGCGCGGGGCACCCCGGAGGCGTACTGGCGGGCTCTCGTCCAGGGGGACATCGAGGTGCTCGTGCTCGTGCCCACCGTGCTGTACCGGCTGCTGGAGACGCCTTCGCCTGAACCGGCCGGGAGGCTCAGGACCATCGTCTGCGGCTCGGCCCCGCTCGGCGCCGACCTCGCCACCCGGGCCCTGTCGCGCTTCGGGCCGGTGCTCTACAACCTCTACGGCGGCAGCGAGTTCGGGCTGGTGTCCCTGGCGACGCCCGAGGGTCTGCTCGCCGCGCCTGACAGCGTGGGGGATGTCCTGCCCGGGGTGCGGGTCCTCATCCGCAGACCGGACGGGACGCCCGCCCCCCCCGGGGAGGTCGGGGAGGTGGTCGTGCGGGGCGGGATGGTGACGGGCGAGCCCTCCCCGGGGACGAGGACCGGGGACCTCGGCCAGCTCAGTCCCTCCGGGCGGCTCACGCTGGCCGGTCGGCGCGACGACCTCCTGATCGTCGGGGGGGAAAACGTCTCGCCGGAGGCCGTCGAGGCTCGCATCGCGGAATTGGGCTACGTGCGCGAGTGCGCGGTGGTCGGCCTGCCCAGCGAGGAGTACGGGCAGGCCCTCGCCGCCCTGCTCGTCCTGCACCCCGGACACCCCAGGGTAACGCGGGAGACGGTCGAGGCCGACCTCCGGCCCCTCCTGCCGCGCATGTTGCGGCCCGCGCGGATCGCCTTCGTGGAAGAATTGCCGAGGAATGCCCTGGGAAAACTCGTGCGCAGACAGCTTCAGGTGGACGGCAAGGTGGACGGCGGCCCGCAGGTCGGCCCGGGGGCTGGGACTTAGCCTGATCCTCGGCCTGGGCGGGGCCGGGGCCCAATCGACCGTCGTGCCGCCCCAGGGCGGGCCGCTGCCCTACGTGCAGGAGGTCCACGACATGACGGGCCTGCCCGTGACCGTGAAGCACGTCCGGTGCCGGTCGGGCGGCGGGCCGGACACGCTGGCGGACGTCTTTCTGGTGCGGCGGGGAGCGGAGTACCGGATCGGGCGGGTGGCGTACAACGAGGGAGCCAGGGCCGTCCTCGACCAGGGCCGGACCTTCCCCGTCACCCGCCGCGCGTACGAGCGTTACGTGCTCGGCGGGGAGCCCTTCGGCGAGTTCGGCATGAACGCCCTGCTCGGCCTGTGGCGGGCCCTGGGGATGCGCTTCCGGCTGAACGGCGCGGAGTACGCGTGCCGGGTGGACTGAGCGCCGCTCGGTCGCCAGGAGACGGACCTCTAGATGTGAAAAAATGTGGATGCGATAAGGATTCGGTAAGATACACTCGAATTGTTCATGTCACCCCAGGACATGCTCCCCAGGGCGGCCAAAAGTTCTGCCCGGGGAAGGAGGCAGCAGGATGACTCTCGGCGACCCGGCGTGGCAGCACCTTCGAGCCGTACGGCGGCCTGATTCCGAGAGCACCGACCCCGAGCGGGCGGGAAGCCTGGCCCGCGCGAGCGAGGAGCGGCTGCGCTTCGCCCTGGCGGCGGCCCCCATCGTGCTGTGGACGACCGACCCGGAGGGCGTCTTCACCCTCTCGGAGGGCCAGGGACTGGCGGTGCTGGGGCACGACCCGGGCGCGGCGGTGGGGCGGCACGTCGCGGAGGTGTATGCGGACGCGCCCGAGGTCGTCGCCAACGTGCGGCGGGCGCTCGGCGGGGAGACGTTCGAGGCGACCGTCACGGTGGGCGAGCGGGTGTTCAAGGCGAGCTACGCCCCGCTGCGTGACGCCCAGAGCGAGCAGATCGGGTCGCTGGGGGTGGGGTACGACGTGACCGACCTCGTGCGCGCCGAGCACGCGGCGCGGCAGGCGCGCGAGCAGGCCGAGGCGCTGCTCGAACTCTCGCGGGTGCTGGAGACGGGCGCGGAGCCCGGCGAGGTCGCGCGCTCGGCGCTGGCTGCCCTCGGGCGCGTCTTGCGGGACGGCTGGCTGGTCCTGTGGCAGCGGGAGGGCGACCGCTTCCTCCCGCTCGCCCTGCACGGCAATCTGCCGCCCGGAGCGCGCGAGCATCAGCTCCGGGGCATTTCCGCGAGCCATTACGAGGAGTACGGGCTCGGCACCGGGCAGGGAGTCTTTCTGACCCCCGAGACCCTGCCGGGGGACGCGCGGCTGCGCGGGGTGCGGGGCGCGGCGCTGCTGCCCCTGGCGCCGGGGCACTCCGAACAGGAGCTGGTGCTGGCGGCCTACCGACTGGGCTCCTTCGAGCGGTGGTTGCCCTTCGAGCGCGAGCTGCTGGCGGCGGCGTCCCGCACGCTCTCCGCCGGGTTCGGGCGGTGGCGCCACTTGCGCGGCCTGGAGGAGGCGACCCGCACCGACCCGCTGACGGAACTCGGCAACCGCCGGGCCCTCGAACTCGAACTCGGCGCAGAACTGGGGGGCGCGGAACTGGGCCGGGCTTTGCACCCCGGCGAGGAGGTCGGGGTGCTCTCCATCGACCTCGACGGCCTCAAGCGGGTGAACGACACCCGGGGGCACGCCCGGGGAGACGCGCTGCTGCGCGAGTTCGCCCGGGCCCTGCGGGGCAGCTTCCGGCGCGAGGACCGGGTGTACCGCCTCAGCGGCGACGAGTACGTGGTCGTGCTGCCGGGAGTCGGCCCCGCCGAGGCGGGCGTAATCCTGGACCGGGTCGGGGTGGCGGTCCGGCTCACCCGGGCGGCGGGCTTCCCGGGGATCGACGCGAGCGCGGGCCTCGCCTGCTGCCCGGCCGACGCGCGGGACGCCGCCGAACTCCTCCGGCTGAGTGATCGCCGTATGTACGAGGTCAAGGCGGCCAAACGCGCCCGCTGGAGGGTCTTTCCCCGGGCCGCCGAGTTCCCGGCCCCCCGCCGGGCCAGCGCCGACCTGCCGCGCCCCTGAGGCCGGGCGCAGCGGAGCCGGGTGAGCCCCCGGGAAGGGCGGCTTTTGACTTTTCTTACCCCCCACGGTAGGCTCGTCGCACCTCAGTTGAACGTTCAGATTCCCGGTCTTCGGGAAAGGAGGGCGTGTCGAGGCGTCATTCTTGCGAGGGGCCTCGTCCTCCCCGGGAACGTCTTCCAGGTGCGGTGTGCCGGTGGAGCTGTGACCGGTTACAATAACGCCGCGAACGACACCCTTATGAGGACCCCGACGCGCGCTCCGCTGGCAGCAAGCTCCGCGCCGTCCAACACCACCCATCACCCTTTTTCCCCTTCAGGAGGCCCCATGCGTAAACTGACCCTGCTCTCCGCCCTCGTTCTCGCTTCTGCCGCCGCCGCGCAGGGAAATAACCTCTCGGGCACCGTGACCGTCTGGTCGTGGGACGTGGCGGCCAAGGCGCTGCAAAGCACGGTGCCGAGCTTCAACAAGAAGTACCCCAACGTGAAGGTCAACGTCGTGGACCTGGGCAACCAGAACACGTACGACCGGGGGCTGGCGGGCTGCGCGGCGGGCGGCGCGGACCTCCCCGACGTGTACTCCATCGAGAACAACGAGGCCGAGGTCTTCTGGGCCCGCTTCCCCGACTGCTTCACCGACCTGAACACGCTGGGTGCGGACAAGCTCGTCCGCAACTTCCCGGCCTTCAAGTGGACCGAACTCACCGCGAACGGCAAACGCTACGCGATGCCCTGGGACTCGGGCCCCGTCGTGATGTTCTACCGCCGCGACCTGTACCAGCAGGCGGGCGTCAACCCGAACACGATCAACACCTGGGACGACTTCATCGCGGCGGGCAAGAAGGTGAACGCCAAGTTCGGGAACGGCGTCAAGATGGCGACGATCTCGAACGGGCAGGACGACGAGTGGTTCCGGATGCTCGCCAACCAGAACGGCTGCTTCTACTTCGACAACGACGCCAAACAGGTGACGGTCGCACGGCCGGGCTGTGTCACGGCGCTGGGCACGATCAAGCGGATGAACGACGCGGGGGTCCTCGCCACCGGGGACTGGGGCGGGCAGATCACCAACATCAAGGCCGGAAAGACCGCCGGGGCCCTCTTCGGAGCGTGGTACGAGGGCACCGTCCGCACGAACGCCCCCGACCAGAAGGGCAAGTGGGGCGTGTACCCCATGCCCGCCAGCCGGGCCGGTGGAGTGCGCGCGGCCAACCTCGGCGGCAGCGCCCTCGCCATCCCTAGCAGCAGCAAGAACAAGGCCGCCGCCTTCGCCTTTATCCAGCACGCCCTCGGCACGCCGGAGGGGCAGGTCACCATGCTGAAGTCGCAGGGCCTGGTGCCCAGCCTGCTCGCGGCCACCCGCGACCCCTACGTCGCCCAGCCTCAGGCCTACTGGGGCAACCAGCGCATCTGGCAGACGGTCCTGGGCACCCTCGGCGACGTGCCCCAGGCGCGCGGCACCCAGTACTTCCAGGACGCCCGGCAGGTCATGATCGTCGTGCAGTCCGACTTCCTCAAGGGCCGCTACAAGACGGCCCAGGACGCCCTGAATGACGCCGCGCGCAAGATCAGCAGCGCGACGGGCCTCCCGGTGGCGCGCTAGAGCGTCCTGCACCAGAACGGTGTCATGTTGAGCGGAGCGAAGTCCCCCCTCTCCCCTGGGGGGACCCTTCGCTTCGCCCAGGCCGACCACTCTTCTTCGGTTCGACGCTCTCTGGAAGAAAGATGACCCGGGGCGGGGTGAGCGGGGTCCACGCGGGCCCGTTCACCCCGCCCCGCCGCCCCGAGGTGGACCCATGACCACTGTTCCTACTCCTCACCGATCCCGGCGCCGAGTCCCGACCGCGCCGTACCTCTTCATCCTCCCCTACCTGCTGATCTTCCTGGCCTTCTGGGCGTGGCCCATCGTCAGCTCCTTCCTGATGAGCTTCCGCGACTCGCGGCTGGGGGCCACGGCGCCCTTCGGCCTCGCCAACTGGTCGCGGCTCGTGGGGGACGAGTTCTTCCGCACGGCGCTGAGGAACACGCTCCTGATC